>JAVCCM010000028.1 GCA_030765455.1 Candidatus Electryonea clarkiae
CGGGTATGTTTTGCTACAGTATTACTGCCAAGAACAGAAAAACATGGTTTATGCAAAATAACCAAGAAGATTTAATAAGTCTGAAAGCGCATATTTGCCTGAAAAATACTTTTTCAGGAGACCCTATATAGATTCCATTGTTAATATTATAAAGATTTAGATCGTATTTTGAAAATTCAATTCTACTTCTCAAGCCTGCCCAAACAGGAAATGATTTCCCCAAGACAAGCTTTCCAGACAGGTCTAGTATAAGTACTTTAACTTCTCCTGTCGATTCAGGAAATAAGCAGAATGACACGCTCTTAGAACCAAGATGGGAACAAATAGGAATATTTTCCGTTATGAATTCCGTCTGCTCGCAGGATTGGATACGATGATCCTCAATCCTGTAACACCTGTTCCCGTCGGGAGTGCAACCTTCCATCGCCCATTCCATTGAAGTTCCTAATGATGCTATAGGTAAATCCCAGACAGAAGTCATTCCGTTATTCGTTGAATAGACTAAATGTAGAACGCTGTTAAATGTTGGAATTAACGCCGTGCTCGAATAAACAAGTCGAGCAAAGTAAGATAGTGGAAAACCATCGAGTATCTGGTTATATCTCAGACCGTAAAGCTCGTTATACCAGAAAGAATCGGGTTGGCTTGCAGTGAATATCAATGCGCTGTCAGTCTTCGCATCCCCGAAAATAGTGCAAGGTTCACCTTTTCCATTCGTACCTAATATAAAAGGAAAGCCCGGAAGATATTCGCCGTCAAGGTTGACTACATGCATATATTCATCCATCAAGTTAAAAACAATATCCGGAGAATCATCACCGTCAATATCACCAATAGAAATGCGTTTGAGTGTCCTATTTCTTCTTGGTTTGTATGGATTAAAAGGAAAACCGTCTCTGAGATCGCCATTTGACTTAAAAACGTATATATAATCACGGCTTCCTGTTACAATATTCCAATCTGATTCAAATTCAATTAATATAGGTGTACTCATAAAACTTGACTTTTTCATCTTTACAGGCCAGCCGAAAAGTTCCTTAGTGGAATTAATCGGTCGTGCATGAAACAGGGCGGAATCATCTTTAACAGATATCCAGAATATTACTGACTCTTGCCATATCGTTCCTGTGCCAACAACAGGACCAACCGTCCAGTGTGGAGTGCCGTCCAACCCCCAGGGAAATGAGGGCAGATTTACACCGTTTCCATCAATGACATAAAGACTGTCACCGATAAAAATTATCTCGTCTGTGTTCCGGGAGTCGCCATCTATATTGATAAGTACTGGTGGAGATATCACTGGATTGGTAAGTTCAAATGTTTTTCTCAATTTGATCTTTTCTATTCCATCTATACCGAAACTGACAAGCTCCCTCAACTTAGTTGTTCTATCCCGAAGCATCATAACAACGTCTAGGTTGCCATCACCCTCAATATCGCCTGAAGCTAATCCGGTGCCAACAAATGGATAGTTAAACGATTTTGGCCAACCGAATAATATTGTACCTGATAAATTGTAAAGTGCAGCCTGATGAAGTGTAGTAACAGCTATTATTGGATTGCCGTCATATTCAATAATAATAGATAATGAATTAAATCTCATTAAAGTCCCTGTGACTGGAAGATTTTTCGGCCATCCTGAATGTAATTCAGGAGAGTTCTTAGCTACACCATTTATGGCTGCAAATAGAGGAAACGCTATTGATATATACAAGAGTAGTTTCTTTTTCACTTTGAGAATCAATCCTTAATCACTTCACAAATTCTACAATACCTTTAGTCGAGAGCCTTCTATCTACTTGATATATATTGAATTATTAACAAGAGAGCCCATTCAGCAAAAAATTATAAATGATTTTACTGTTATTATTGACTTACGATATATATATGTATATATAACATAATACGGTTGATTAGCAAAACCATAACCAAAGGAGAGAAAGATGAAAAAGTTTAGACCACTGATAGTGTCGTTCATTTTTCTAGCAGCATTTTGTTTCATGAGTGCCGGATTGAACGCATATTATGTTACAATTTTTGTTAACGGAATCTGGTGGGATAATGGACCTCAAGCGAAGCCATTAGCAGGAGCACCTGCTGAATTCAGGGAATATGATGGGGAAACATGGAGCGATTGGGATGGAGGGACAACGGATGAGGCGGGAAAGTATGATCTCGAATTAGATGGAGGAACAGTTTTATGGGAAGGATTTGTAGATGAGCTCACTTCTGGGACTGAGGTATGGTTATTTGCTCAACCAGCCGATGGTTACAATACTGATCTCGCTCCAACAGAGGATTCTCATCATGAACTCGAACTAGACGATTGAAATTAATCTGGGTATAAATTTTATTGAATTAAATTCAGTAGAATTGAGAGTTCTGATTTAAGTTTGACTTAATTGTATTATTACTAGTGGATCAGCTCACATGCAATGGTGGCTGAAATATAAGTGCGCAGCCTTGCTTGGACTTTTGCTATGAAGGTTGCTCTCAAGTAAATGCAAAGCGTGACTTCGGATAAAGAAAGCTAAGGAATGGTTCCAGTACTTCAAAACAAATTAATGCATCTGAGTGATCCACTACTGTATTACTTCTCTTTCTTAAGTAACTTGTATTTACTATCTTCACATTAAATGAAATATTCTTTCATATTATGTGAAAGCACTATGTTAATTCCTTTAAGATAGGCACTATTCTGCTTTACAGGTTTGTAAATGCTAAACATAAAAAATATAACAAGGAAATTACTCGCTTCATTTGTATTGTCGCTAATACCATTTTGCATGGGATTTGCACAGATAACTTTTGAGGACCATGTCATCTGTGACAGTCTTAATGCTTCATGGATTGTTCCCTCAGACATTGACGCAGATGGCGATATTGATCTCGTTGCATCTCAATATTTCTCTGGCAGGCAGGGTGATCCGTGGGGAGATGCTGTAATCTGGCTGGAGAATGATGGATTTCAAAACTTTATATATCATACTCTTACAGACAATTTTCCCAGGGCGAGGACTGTGCATGTAACTGATATTGATGGGGATAGCGATTTAGACATCTTTGCCGGAGCGGAGACTATGTATGCTATTCGTTTCTGGGTAAACAATGGAGAAAATCCTCCGGAATTCGCTGAAAGATATTTTGTTGATGATTATAGACATATTCATGCGATTAGATCGGCAGATTTTGACAATGATGGGGATATAGATATTGTCGCCAGTGGATCAGATATATCAGATTTGGTATGGTTTGAGAATGAAGGCGAAGGAGATTTTAGTGAAATTCTCATAGATGACTACCACCATCCTGTAATATGTATTGAAATTGCAGATTTTAATCATGATGGAATTCCGGATATCCTTAGCTCTGCAAATGCAGTTGGTGATCGTGGAGTTCGAGTATATATAAACGACTGTGAAGAAGAACCAGAGTTTACAAGATATATCGTTGGATACGCAAGTAGTCATGCTAGTTTCGTTCAGGCTATTGATATCACAAGAGACAATTTCTTGGATATCCTTTGTGGTCAACAAAACTTCATGGACTGGTTTGAAAATTTAGGCGAGGAGTCTCCAACTTACACTCGACATTACATATTTAGAAACCTATTTAATATGTTAGGGAGGAATGGTGCTTCAGGATGTGATATGGATTGTGATGGTGATATTGATATTGTTTCAATGTACAGATCGAGTGGTAATGCACCCCTTCACTTACTGTTCTTAATAAATGATGGATTTGAAAACTTCTCAACCGACACCTTATCATATACATATAATTTTAGATCGGTCTTCCCTTTTGATCTTGATCAAGATAGTGATAATGATATTATCCTTGATGGTGAAATTGAATGGCTGGAAAATACTCAAAATCCAGTTCCGGATGCTTCTGTACATGGAACGGTTACAATTGAGGAATCGGGTGATAATCTCTCAAACGCAGAGGTTATTTTTGGGAAATGGGAAGTTCTGACAGATGAAAATGGATATTATGAAATAGATTCCGTGTATTCTATTCCATATACCGTATTGATCAGGGCTGATGGATTTGAACGGTATATCGAACCGGATATAGACGTTGATCCGGGAGAAAACACATTGAACTTTGAATTATCCCCAGCCGAAACTCAACCCACAAGATTCTCACTCCTGTCGCCGGACAGTAACTCATTGTTTAACAATGAATACATAGAACTCACGTGGCATGTGTCCAACGACACCGATTTTGGCGATTCATTGGTTTATGATGTTTTTGTCCAATCGATACGAAATGATACGTTTATCACACCAGTAGTGAGTGGTCTCACTGATACTTTTTACATTTTCCAAGCCACAGGCGACTCCGTTTGGAACTGGACCATACATGCACGAGACACCAACACTGAAGGCAGATGGGCACAGTCGATCTGGCGGTTTGCTACTCGGAATATAGTTCAAGTCGAAAAAATCGATCAGGAACTCCCAAATGAGTATTCCATTGTCAGCCTGCATCCTAATCCATTCAATTCGGTAATAAGCGCTGTTGTCGGAATTCCCGAACGAAGCCATTTGAGTGCAGTAGTTTATGATCTACTTGGACGTGAGGTTGAAGTATTGTTTACAGGAATCGTCCAGCCCGGTTACCGAAAAATATCATGGAGTGCAAGGGATTCGGCAGGGATCTATTTTATCAAGATTTCATCACATTCCGGTTGGGCTGAGACAAGAAAGTTATTATATCTCAAGTAATTTTGATTTCCATTATGAAGTAATTTCGATATTCTTAGGATCTCGCAGTCATGAATTAACAATGAGCTACCGATTCATTCAAGGAAATATTCTATATATACGTTTGCGCGTATAGTCTCGATCCATTCACGATAAACTGCATCCTGTTTTTCAAGCATCGCCATCCGGCTCATCCTTTCCCAGTCTCTAATAAGACCCATCGGGCGGCTCTCGGTTCTATCGGACATTTTCAGGACATGGAATCCAAAACGTGTTTTAAACGGTTCGCTGATTTCACCCGGCTCAAGCTCCATGGCTACAAATCTGAATTCATCAGGCATGTTGGGTAGTTCAAACCAGCCAATGTCTCCGCCAATTTTCGACGTTTCCTCATCCTGGGAATGCTCCATCGCAAGATTGCTGAAATCACCTCCATCGAGGGCTTTCTGCCGAAGGTTTGCGGCGTTTTGTTGTGCCCGCTGCTCATCTTCAGAAGATGGAATAAGGCTGGTCAAGACGTGGCTTGTATTTATTTTCTCGCCCCGTCTCCAATTCAGTTTTATAATGTGATATCCATATCTTGATTTTACAGGTTGAGAAATTTCTCCCTCTTCAAGAGCAAATGCTACTTCCTCATATTCCGGAACCAGATCGCCACGTTCAGTTGTTCCAATCAAACCGCCTTTATCACCGCTGGGACGGTCATCGGAATAGTCCATTGCAAGTTGGGCAAAATCTTCTCCCAGTAGTAGAAGTTGATATACGCTGTCAGCCTTGGTTTTTGCGATTTGTTTTGCTTCATCTGTAGGTTGGATCAATATTAGTATATGCGCCAATCGAACCTGTTCCGGGAGTGTCGGCAGATCGTCGGAATTTCTCTCATAGAAATCCTCAACTTCCGGACGACTTACTGAGACGTTAGCTAATTTAAATCCTCGAATTTTTTCAGCATAAAGACCATCGCGTACCTGTTTGCGGTATTCACGCCGGATTTGACGAATAGGCTTCCCATAGTATTCTTCAAGTTTTTCTTCACTCCCAACCTGTTCGATAATCTGATTCAGCCGCTCATCGAGTGTCTGATCTACTTCACGGTCTTCAACAATTATGTTGGTGTCTTCCAAAGCAGCGGCAAGAAGAATTTTTTGGACTACGATTTCTTCGAGTACCTGTTGCTTTAATTCTTCAATTTCGGATTCGCTTTGGTACATACCTTTATTTCTAAGCGCAATATCCTGAACAAATTGAAGAACTTCAGATTCAAGAATGATTTCATCATCCACTACTGCAATTATTCTATCAACTACCTGCCCTTCCTGTGCATACGTATTATGGATAGGCAGAGTGACAAGCAGGAAAAACAAGAAAATAAAAGATCTTAAAAATCGATATATCATGAAAAACGAATCCTGAAAATATTATGAAAAGTTACTAAATCAGCAAAGCCAGAATGCGTAATTAGAACAGTACGCGAATTCCAACCTCAGGCTTGATGGAGGAATCCAGGATCTAATGTTAGATGTTGATAAGTCCCGAATCCCATTAAAAGCGAAAATACCACTATATATAAATTGAAAAATAACAATAAAATATTTTGCGTTGAAAACTTAATTTTGGATTGACAATGAATCAGCCTTTTCGGATTGCTCCTCCTCATTGCCATTTAATATCAAATCTATTGAAGGATCGGCTGCCACAAATAACTGTACGATCCCTTCACGTCTTGCTCGCCTTCTTAGATCAGTAACAAAATCTATCTCACTTCTTTCTTTCTGTTCAGCTTTTACCCAGGAGAAGATGATATCCGAAACCTCATCCAGAGGTCTTGTCTCACCTCCGCGCTCTTTCTGCAACAATTTGACAACAGCCCACTTTTCCTCCAATTGAAATGGAAGAGATGGATCATTAGTCCGAAGTCTTTTCAAGTTATAAGATACCTTTTTAGGCAATCTCGCTGGATTGATCCATCCGATGGTATCAAGACTAACGTTCTCGTACATACCGAGAATGTCTTTGCCTGTACGAGATCTGTCCATCGAATTACGAATACCCCATGCAGTATTTTTATCAGGCGCAATCGCTAAAACTACCCTGACCTCATCGGTAAGCCGGATAAATTCTCCGGAATGGGTCTGCCAGTATGCGATAATCTCCTCTTCATCTGGTAATTTATCTTCGATTACCGTTTCCAATAGAAGACTAACGATCATCTGCTCCCGGATACTCTCGATCCGCTTTACTAATTGTTTGTTATGCTCTAATCCCCTGCGTTTTGCCTCGTGTAATAATAGCTTCCTGTCAACCCAATTATTTATAAACTTTGCACGAAGCATTGGATCAGATGGATCAAGCTGCATTTCATCTAAAGAACGCGTAACATCTTCAGCAGAAAGATTATTGTTTCCAACTCTTGCTATTACAGAGCCTTTTTCTTCTTCAATATTACATCCCACAACAAATGTGAGAATAAGTAATAGCAGGAGTTTTTGATCGAACCAATGTTTCAAAACACCAATTATCAGATTGTCTTTTTTCAATTTAAACCTGTGAGTTATTCCTCTTTTCCCTTTTTCGCTTCATCAGGTTCTGCTTGCTCTGGTGTTTTAATGTCAGCATATAATGTCTTTAGTGGTTTCGTGTTAAGAGTGTGTTTGATGTTGGACTTCAAACTATCAGTCCATACCGCCTCAAGTTCCTGGCGTTTCTCTTTGCGTAATTTTGTAAGCACTTTCCTTTTGACTTTAGTGAAGTTCTGTGGCTTCGCTTCCTCTTTGGAAATTACTTTGAAAACCGACCATTTTTTCCTCTTGGCAACATAAATAGGACCAACCAGTTCTCCCACCTCGGCTTGTGCTGCGGCTTTGCCGATCTCTTTATATCTTTTTGAGGATATCGGACCAAGGACACCTTCTTTTTTCTTGGCACTCTTGCGTTCTGAGTGTTCAATTGCGAGCTGACGGATATCTCCGCCTTTTTTCACTTTATTATATAGCTCTTTAGCCAGGTCTTCACTTGCAACCAATATCTCAATAAGAGTGAACTGAGCATCAGACATGAAATCCACAGTATGGTTGTCGAAGTATTCCTTTGCTTCTTCGTCAGTAGGATTGACTCTGTCTTTGACCATCATATCCTGTACTATGCGTTTTAGCTTACTCTTTCTTGCTTCCTCAGCAATTTCAGCTACTTCAGGATTAGAAAAGCATCCTGTTTCTTTTGCCTTTTGAGGGAGAAGAAAATCCTCTACCAACATCCTGTCACAGAAATCGCTGAGTTTATCAACAGTCTCCATACCGCGTCCACTTGGATTAACTTTACCCATTTTTTCTAATAACTCGTTCGCGGTAATCTTGGTAGCACCATCATCGAGCGTTGCTATGATAATTCGTTTTTGCTCTGCATTAAACAAAGAAAGTGGATCGCCGGTATTTGTCTTTGAAGACATTATCTTTAAAATATCCCCGGCTTTTCCTTTATCGAAACTATATTTTCTATCTTCTTTCAGCTTTTTGATATAGTTCTCAGCAGTTTCGCCCAATTCTTTCTGGCGCTGCCTTGATACCATCGCGATTATTCTTTCTTTAGCCTGTTCAAAGGGTTCGACTTCTGAATTATCTCTACGACCATGAAGTTGAATTATATGCCAGCCAAACTGGGTCTTTACCGGTTCGGATATCTCACCTGGTTTAAGATTGAAGGCTACCTGCTGAAACTCTTCGACCATGGTGCCCCAGCGGAACCATCCTAAATCTCCATCCGGGCTCGATTTGTCCTCAGTATTTTTCTTTGCGAGTTCACCGAAGTCATTACCCGGCATCATGGCTTGCGCACGGATTCTATCAATTTTTTTCTTGACGGATTTTGCCTGAACATCATTTTCAGCCATTAAAAGAATATGTGAAGCGTGTATTTCTTCTTTATCATGTTGATAAAATGCTTTTACGTCAGCCTCAGTGACAACTGCATCTCTGATCTCTTTCTTATACAATTGAGCAATAGCAGCGCGTTTAACAGCATCATCATATTCCATTACTACTTCAGGATCAGTGTCGAATCCGCGGTTATAAGCATCTTTTATCTGGAGTTGCTGGACCAAAAGCTCATCAAGAAAGTCACTCAATTCTTCAAAACTTTTTTCTGCTGCTCTCTCCTCGGTGCCATACCTGCTGGTTACAATATCACGAAATTCATCAGTAGTAAGCGTCCAGTCACCGACCTTGGCTACAGTATTTGGATCGCTTTTGGTACAACCGATCAACAAGGATAATACCAAAATAGACGAGACAAGAAAAAAAGATTTAGGGAACGTCACTTTTAACCTCCTGGGTTTTAAATCATTATATGCTATATGTAAAACTTTTGTAAATGAATCGTTTGGCTGTAAATGCTTATTTATAAGTCATTGAACACAATATGAAGGATCTCGCTTTTAGATGATTGCGCCATCAGATATAAATTGAGATTCTTTGATTTATCCGAAATAATGAGTTGACTATATAATAACAAACTTTTGTTCTATGGTAAAGTTCCAATAACAGGTTGAAAAAACTTAATTATTCCAGAAGCTGAAAAGTAATTGAAATGATGTAAATCTGCAAGGTAGAATCAGGGAACAATTGAAGGAGCCAACATTAGACGGTTTTGAATCTCACCTGCTTTGATTCCCCACATTCCTCCCGGTTCAAGAACCCTGCATTTCTCAAATTCTGCAAGTGCACCGGATTTATCTTTTACCTTCAAAAGAAACAATCCATTAATATAATATAATTGAGCATTTTCTTCTGATTCATTTAATCCGGTGATCAGCACATTTCCAGCTTCTTCAAGTTTATCATGATTCATCAAAAATACTGCATAATTGGCATAATGAACCCCAACATCGGATTCGAGCATGATGGCTTTTTGAAATGCGCTGTCTGCTTCAGCAAACATATTCATTTCATCATAAGTTTTTCCCAATACTCCGTAGGCGAGTGCGAAATCCTGCTTTACCTCCAATGATTTCTTAATCCAATCTTCAGCTTCTAAATAATCGCCCTTTTCGAGTACAATCTGTCCGATCCGGAGGAAATATCTTTCATTTTCTTCATGCTTGACTGCATTCAAATAAGCATTTTCTTCCTTTTGGATATCTCCCTTCCGTCTATAATGCATTCCAAGAACTTCGTACCCATAAGCTGATCTTTCGGGATCCATTCTCAACAAACTGTTGAACCTTAATAGTGATGCATCCTCATTTCCCTGGTTGACAATTTGCATTCCAACAGTACTTAATCCTGCGAAAAGACATGCTGTGGTTATTGCGGGAGTGATCAGGTCTTGTCTATCAACCCACAAAAGCAAAACCCAGAAAGAAGCCGGAATGCAATATATTGTCAAAATATCAGCGTCCCGGGGCATACCCAAATCGGGCGAAAATAAAAATGCAAATGCAATAGCAGCCATGGTCCCGGCTAAAAGAAAATCTGTGCCGGTGCATCTTTTTATCTTAATGGAAGAGAATAAAAATGTCGGGAGAGCGACGGCAATTAAAACCGGCACACTCCAAAAGTCCAGGTTTATCAAATCAAAGATATGCGCCAGGGAAAATAAGGAATAATTATCAGCAGACTCCATCCCAAATGGTGCTAACAGGTGTTTTCTAAAGAAGAGAAGCGCTATGATAAATCCCATCACCCCCGTAAGCCAGAATGCTGACCATTGTATGACAGATTTCTTGTTTTTCAACAATGGAATGAGAAATGCGGGCATAAAGATTACAGCCGATATATGAAAACCAACTGCGACAATATTTAAGATCAATCCGATCCATGGAAATCGCTTCAAATCAATCGCTTCCAATGTGAATACAATAGACCAGGCAATGACAGCGTGCAGGATTGCGTAATGCTCAACAAGACCGAAAAGTAGAGGTAAAGTTCCAGTAAACAATCCAGTAATAATCGCAAAAATTTTGGGGGATAATCCTGAAAATCTATTGCTAAAACGAAGTATAGCACCTGCAAACAGTGCCATCGCCAGGACATCGATGAAAATGTAAATACCGCGTGGTGAGACGTTGAATTGAAAACCTGCTTTGTATATGAGACCCACCAATTGCGCATAAAGAGGACTGCGAAATGAAGCTGGTTTTCCGATATTCAGATGATTTATCAGAAGTTGTCCATCACCGCGGAGTAGTGTTGCTGAAGGATAGAGGAAGATAATGATAATGAGAGTAGAAATTAAAATAAGTCCGGGATTGAATTTATAATTTCCACTAATATTTTTGTAACGATTTAAGATTATAAAGGTAACGATTGAGAGAAGAGTTATTAGACAGACTGAAATAAAACATCTCGGCATCGAGCAAAAAGCAAATCCATCCAAACCCCAAAGGCGCCAATCCGGAGGAAGAAATGCTGCAATAATTGTTAATAGAAATAAAGAAGCAGCGCCTATCCATGCAATTCGGCTTAATACACTATTTTGTACAGGCATTATTTATTCTACCTCGGGAAATTCGTGTCATCGATACCTTCAAGAAGCCGAAGCATACGTTCAACCTTATTTATTCTCTCTTTGACATCCCTGAAGTTCGGATTGACTTCTGCCACTCGTTTCCAAGCATTCAATGCGCCATGCAAATCATCACTCCTGAATTTTTCATTGCCGATTTCAAAAAGTATAGGTAGGTGTTTCCTTCTGCGCTGTATTAATCGGCTTATTTTTCCTATTCTTTTCTCATTTAGATCAAATTCCTGTGCTTTTGCGAGTAGTCTTATCGCCTTTGTAAATTCATACCTGGCTGCTTCAAGTTCTGCTGTTTTTTCAAGCGAATCGACCATAGCGACAGTTTGCCTTTGTTCATAGATCGACTCAACTCTCATAAGGTATTGCGGTAGTTCCGGGTATTCCGGATCAATTTTCAGAGCGGTTCTTAAGCGATTTATTCCAATAAGCAGTGTGTCAAGTGAAACAGAATTTGCATCATCAAAAGTGGAGAATCCAAGGTGTGCTTCCACATGTACTATCGGTATCCTCACTTCTTGGTTTACAACAGGGCTGACTACTATTGAGCTGCGATTAAAGGTTGCCAGCTTTATGGCAAAGCTGCTGTCATGAAAGTAATTGAGTGCAATGCTCTCCCATGAATCAAAACGGTCAATACGATGAATAATGACTTCGGAAGTTATTCGTTCGATTTTTTCGATCCATTTATGTGCAAAAGTTTTCTTCCTGCTGAAACGCTTGTTTTCGACATTATGAAATATAAGGTTGGCGCGATAGTAGTCCCATTTTTGTACAGCAGCGAGACCTTCAGAAAAACTCCCTGGCACTGATTTCAATTCATCTTCAGTAGGTGGGGGTAATGCGTATAATGTTGGTATAATTACAAGAAGGGCGAGGAATCCCAAAAGTGTAATCAAGGAAAAAATTATTTTTTGAAGCCCCGCGACATAATATCTCGAGATATTTCTAAAGTCCATTTTCATTGGCATCGAAAAGAGGTTAAGAGAGCAGGCAGCGGATTGCAATGAATGTTAAATCATCACTAACTGCTTCACCATTTCGAAAATCATCAACGCGCCGCATTAGCGTAACCGGGAAATTAACAATTGGTCCTTCACGATAAGAAGTGACTGCTTCCTTTAACCGATCCAGACCGAAAAGATCTTTGGAGCTGTTCATAGCTTCTGTGATTCCATCTGTGTACATTAAGATGAAATCGTCATTCTTCAGGGTCAAGGTTCCCTCTTCAATAATTCTATCAAATATACCGGTATTATCAGCCCCAAGAGGCAAACCTGAGAGTTTCATTTCATGGATTTTATCATTTCTTCTGATAAGAACAGGATTATGTCCTGCTGACGCGAAGGAAAATGTACATTTCTTCTCATCATAGTATGCGAGAGCAAGTGTAACAAACAGTCCTGCAGGAATATCATCATAAAGGATCCTGTTTGTACGAATTAGGACATCTGCTGGTGTACGGCTACCCTCAGCATTTGAACGCAGAATGCTACGAGTTATAGACATAACTAAAGATCCCGGTATTCCCTTCCCTGATACATCTCCAATTACCATAGCCCATTTATGATCATCTATTTGAAAAATATCGTAATAATCACCACCAACCTCTTTTGCCGCTTCATAACGGGCGGCAAGCTCCAATCCCGGGATTTCAGGTAGTTTTGCCGGGAGAAGTCTATTTTGAATAGTCTCGGCAATGTCCAACTCTTTTTTCATTAACTGCTGAGCAACTGCCTTAGCCTGGAGTTTATCCAGTTCTGCTGCCATTCTATTGAATGAACGTGTTAAAACACCAACCTCAGAAGGGTCGCGGGCAATAACTTGAAGCTTGAAATCACCTTCCTGAATTCTGGACATGGCTTCAACTAATGTCCTTATTGGTCGGAGAATGAAAGTTAATAATATTATTATTCCTAAAGCGCTGACTATCGCAGATAGTGTACCGTAAACTGTAATATCTGTCCTGACAATTCGCAGAGCTTCCCTGATTTCGTCCAGATCCAGAATTATTTCAGAAGCGCCTACAATACGATTTTTGCCTTTATAAGAGAAAATCATGGGTTTGCGAAATCTTATTCGACGAGAGCCATCTGCCAGGTTTAACACAACAACATCTTTAGCGACGTCAGATTCTTTCAATCCCTCGGGCAATTCATAGGATTTTCCGATTTTTTCCGTATCGGAATGTCCTACATAAGTTCCAATATCGGTTATCCCTTTTGCCTTCTCCCTTTTTGAGGTATATAAATCTATGTTTGTAATTATTGTAGCCAGAATAACGGATTCACCTTTACCTGCTTCACTTGCCATACTTTCTACAAAGGCAAGATCTCCTGCTGCAAGTGGCTTTTTACAAGCCTCAGCCATTTGAGATACAAGTTCACTTCCTCTGATCTCAATCTGAGACAATAGCTCATCACTCACACGGATTGAAACCCGCCAGATAAGTATCCAGGTGGCTGTCCCGAAAACAATGATTACCAGCAACGCCGCCTGCAGCGAAAGTGGTAATAGAACACGCCCGTGTTTGTGTTGTGTTTTTGAATCTTTCACTAATAAGCCACTTCAGGTTATTTATCAGATGAGGGCATCCAGAAAATAGTATTTGAGAAAATATTACAGAGTCCCCAACAGATCAAAAAATGCTTCCATCAAATAGTTTTTCAAGTAACTTGTCAACTTACATTATCCATAATCTATGTGCAACCATCATAGGTATGTTAAATGATTTCTTTGCAACTTTTCTATAAATATGATATATTTCTTCTTTGTATGGTCTGAATTGAATAAGATGACTATATTCTTAATAGGAGAATATGGATTTTACATGGATATATGGAGAACAAATGTCAAATAACAAGAAAAGAATTCAGAATTGTTTTTTACTCTTTATATGTCTGCTTTTTGTCCCGGCAACGAATACAACCCTGGCTCAAGTCGCTGACAACCTTGAAAATCTTGAAATTCTGCAAATTATTCACACTCCGAATGCCGGTGTATTAAAAAGAGGACAATATCAATTCGAGTTCAGGGGGTATGGAGATAGCGGCGTAAACCTGGGAATCAGTATGGGATTGTTCGACAGGTTCATGTTCGGAGTTGCATACGGTGGAAACTCGGTACTGGGGTATGATAAACCGTTGTGGAATAAGCTGCCAGGTGTATTGGTAAAATATCGTGTTATCGAAGAGAACCAGATTCTCCCGGCACTTACTGTAGGATTTGATATGCAGGGACGTGGAAAGTGGGATGATATTGAAGAGCGTTATTTATTTAAAGCTCCAGGAGGATTCTTTGCTCTATCAAGGAATTTTATCAGTAACCTTGGTCGGTTCGGAGTTCATGGAGGAATGAATTATAACTCTGCCGAGGGCGGCGGAGACAATCGCCGCGATGCCTTTGCTGCTTTGGATTTTAGTCTCAACGAACAAGTTGTATTGCTTGGCGAATATGATTTCGCGCGTGATGATGATTCATTTGGGGATACAACCGGGAAGGTGATGAGTGGATATCTGAATGTTGGTGTTAGATTTGCTTTAGCCCAGTCCTTTGTTTTTGAATTTGATGCTACTGATTTGTTGGGTAATAATATTAATACAGTGGGACGTGAGATAAAAATAGTATATGTTGAAACATTTAACTTTTAGGATTTGATGAGCCCGGATATTCAATTTTCAGCATCGTGAAAAATAATACCTATATAATTGTCATTCTGTTAATATTTCCTTTCGCAGTTTTTTCCAATTCCGGAACTTACGCACAAGGCATTGGAATTTACGCTCCACATCTCGGATCTGGTGACGCGATAACAATTTCTACAGCATTTAGCGGAATAACCCAGGTAAGTGGACTAAGCGGGGGCCGAAAAAATCCTGCATCGTACTTCGTGGAACGAAACGAGTTGTTGATTGAAGGAGATATGTGGGATAGCGTGCCGATTCAAAGTGGCGTATCCTCTCCGGGAGCACGTTTTGGCGTCAGCGAGATTGGTTACCTCATAAAAGCCCCGAACAGCGTTTTTACATTCTCGAGAGTGCCAAGAAACCGCATTCACGCCAGCGGTGGCCCCTATGAAAACACGGACAAAAAAGACCGCCTCGGACATAATGAGATTGAAGCTGCATATGCTGTTCGAATAAAGAAAACTACTGATTTCGGCGTGGCGGTCAGGTGGGTTCGGGGTGAATTTGCCACCGGGAGCTTAATCCATGACGTACCAGGCATAGAAACTATATATAGACCATCTTTTTTTGAAATCGCATTTGGACTTCGCAAAAAGAATGAAAAATTATCATGGGGGATAGTCATTGAAACCCCCGCATTTGGGCGCTATGAGAAAGGGGTAGATAACAATGTCGATATGGCAAGGGATAAATCCTATCATTCTTTTAAAGGAGCACCTGCATTAATCGTGGGAGCGGGGTATGCGGGAAAAGGATTCGGATTAGATGCTGATTTTAGTCTCAGATCAGTGGAAAATGTTTCAAGTCAAAATACTGCTTTTGACGATAAGGGATTAATTCTCGAAAATGGGATCGCGCTGAATTGGACAATATCTGATAAGTCCAAATTATATAGCGGTATAAGGAGCAGGATGGGCACTGTCGAAGAATCAAGGTCTTTAATCCCGGGATTGGGGATTTCATATCTCATTGCAGAAGATATTACCCTGAATGCAGGCGCAGGTATGCTGTTACCAATTTCCGGTGGTTATTCCGGAACAACTCTTGAAGATTTGTATCCCTTCTCAATCAAAATAGGAATATTATATCATGGCGAATAACGTTGTTCGTCCTACCGGAGAATCTTTATGAACATAATCGATCTCAGGAGCGATACAGTCACAAAACCTTCTGCAGCCATGCGTAAAAAGATGTATGAAGCGGAAGTTGGAGATGACGTATTTGGCGAGGATTCGACCGTTATCGCTTTGCAGGACAGGGTTGCGGAGATCCTGAAGAAGGAAGCAGCTCTCTATGTTCCGTCGGGTACAATGGCAAATCAAATCGCAATATCTGTCCTGACAAGTCCCGGTGATGAAGTTTACGTTGATATTGGTAGTCATATATTTAACTATGAATCCGGTTCAGCCGGATTTATTTCAGGTGTGCAATTATATCCGATTGTTGGTACACGAGGAGTTTTCACCCGTGAACAGCTTGAGGATTGTCTCCGTCCTAAGGATGATCATTTCCCACCATCCTCGACAGTCGTTGTTGAAAACACCCACAATCGAGGCGGTGGTACAGTCTGGCATTTAAGAGAAATGCATCGTATCTATGAGTTGACGCGCGAACGAAACATGAGAATGCATCTTGATGGTGCCCGGTTATGGAATGCAGTTGCCGCAACAGGTACACCTGAAAGAGACTGGGCTCAATATGCAGATACAGTTTCGGTATGTTTCAGCAAAGCTCTCGGCGCTCCGGTCGGCAGTGCCATTGCTGGCACAAAAGAGATAATTACAGAAGCGCATCGTGTACGAAAACGGCTTGGCGGTGGAATGCGGCAAGCTGGAATAATTGCAGCGGGTGCGCTATATGCGATTGAGAATAACCGTTCACGACTGGTAGAAGATCACCTGAAAGCAAAAAAACTTGCTGAAGGTTTATGTGAGATACCCGGTTTTTATGTTGATGTCGATCATGTAGATACCAATATTGTAATTGTTGACATGTCTGAACGTTCACTGGATGCTGAAAGATTTTCAAGTGTCTTAAAGGATCAGGGCATACTTGTCGTTATGGCTGGAAGGATGAAAGTCAGGATGGTTACGCATTTTGATTTGACTGAAAATGATATTGTTAATACGCTGAAAATAATCAATAGTTTATACCATTAATTGTTATGTAAATAGCTAAATAGCCTGGTCTTTTCACGCAAAGGCGGGCCGTCCGGTAATCCAGGTAAAACCAGGAGTTTCTGATGGAACTATCACGTAGCGATCATCCCTTCATAGACACGATTGAAGTTGGCGACAGTTTTGATGGATATTATGTATTAAGAAAACTGAATCTTGGGACTACCAGGGCAAATAAACCATTTTTGATTTTCGAGTTTACTGATAGAACCGGTCATATTAAGGGTAAGATGTGGGATGATGCGAATACTGCATATAAAACACTCACAGAAGGCACAGTTGTAAAAGTACGCGCCCTGGCAGATGAGTACCAGGGACAGGTGGAATTGACGATTAAAAGGATCCGGCCAATGGAGGAAAATGCCGGTGATATGACACGATTTCTTCCTGTTTCAGGCAGAGAGCCCGAGGATGATTGGAGTTATGTCAAAGAAGCAATGTTTCGAATGCAAAACCAGGGATTGAAAAAATTACTTGAAAACCTGCTGGATGATGAAGAATTTGTTTCAAATTTTGAGAAAGCTCCGGCAGGGAAACGTTGGCATCATGGCTATCTCGGTGGATTGCTTGAACATTCAGCATCTATGATCCAATTAGTCGAGAAGATATCGTCACAATATGAATATCTGGATAAGGATTTATTAATAGCGGGCGCGTTGTTACATGATGTCGGAAAGATCTGGGAGCTTGAATACACCACAATGATCGATTATAGCGTAACGGGGAGACTGGTTGGTCATATCACCATGGGCGCGAATTTTGTAACAGAACGCAGCAAAGGTATTGAAGAGCTTGATGAAGAGACCTTGGCACAATTAATTCACTTGATCTTGAGTCACCAGGGTACTAAGGAACATGGCTCACCAGTTATACCGATGATGCGTGAAGCATATATCCTGTACTATTGCGATGAAATTGATAGTAAGATGAACGCCATCAACAGTGAACTCGAAAAAGCTTCAGGCGGAGGCGGCGCTTTCACGAATTATATTAATTTATTGGATACCATGCTTTATAAGGGCGGAGGGTTTGAAGAAGAGGAACAGTAATACCATTCGAGGTTTTTCACGAAAAAACCTGAATAAATAAATTGTAAATCCTGTTCCTTCGGATTTGCCTGGTTGAACAAAAATGAAGATTTGAGAATATTACTATGAAGATTTACACCCGCACAGGGGACAAAGGTAAAACGAGCCTGCTGAAAGGGGGGAGGGTTCCCAAACATCACCTCAGGGTGGAAGCCTATGGGACGGTTGATGAATTAAACAGCTACCTGGGATACATCCGTGCAATAAACAACGATCCTGAGATAGAAAAAGCAATAGGAAGAATTCAACCTGTCCTGCATGTCTTGAGCAGTGATGTTGCCGCGACATGGGAAGAGGATGAAGACAAACCGAGTATTCCTCGAATAAATGCTCATGAGACTGATGTATTGGAGAGGGAGATAGATCGTTTGGACGAAGAACTACCGGAACTCAAACATTTTATCTTACCTGGCGGCTTAGTCTCGGGAGCATCCATTCATATTGCCAGAACCATCAGCCGCCGCGCTGAAAGACGAATGACCGAATTGGAGGAGAAGGCAGGAGGTGTGAACCCCGATGCAATAAAATTTGTCAACCGTTTGAGCGACTACTTATTTACTCTCGCACGGTGGGCGAATTTCAGGGACGGCTTTGAAGAAACAAAATGGGACAAAGGATAAGTTTGCCCGCAAGCAGCTTCAGAACTGTTGATAACTGCTTTTATCCCTTGGAGTTTTCAAGCCTTTAAACTTCAATCCCTTCGTCTTTCCATTCTTTAATCAAGTTCTGAAGATAACGTCTGCTGATACCAAGAGTTCTCGATGCTTCGCTGCGATTCCCTGCTGATTCAGCCAGGATACGCAGGATATGATTTTTCTCTGCTGCTTTTAATGAAAGGTCTTCAGGTCCTTCGTCGCCTGCGGCGCTTCGGGTAAAGATCAAATGATCGGCTGTGATAGTCAGACCGGGACATAACACTACTGCTCTTTCCACCGTACGTTCAAGTTCCCTGACATTTCCCGGCCATTTAGCGCGCGTGAGCATGGTAAGAGATTCTCTACTGAACCTGATATGCCCCCTGTTTGATTGCTCACTGAAACGTCTCAAGATTTTTTCTGCAATCAGCAGGATATCATCTCGTCTCTCTCTCAATGGAGGAACCCTTATTTCAATGCCGTTAATACGGTAATACAGATCTTCCCTGAAAAGGTTTTCCTTTACTCTAATCGGAAGATCACTGTGCGTGGCGGAAACAATCCTGACGTCAGTACTCAGATTTTTTAAGCCACCAACCGGTTTATATTGTCCGTCCTGCAAGACACGAAGTAGTTTTGCCTGTATTCGTAAAGGGATATCTGCCACTTCGTCCAGCATTAGCGTACCGCCGCTAGCCAGCGACAAAAGTCCCGGTTTGTCCTGATGAGCGCCTGTAAATGATCCTTTTACATGTCCGAATAATTCACTTTCAAGTAGTTCCTCACCAAGGTTTCCTGCAAATAGAGCGAGGAATGGCTTTTCACCACGTGGACCTACACGGTGAATTGCCCTTGCGATCAATTCTTTACCGGTGCCCGATTCACCCTGTATTAAAACCGGAAGATCGGTTTGTGAAACCCTTTCCATAAGAGCAAATACCTGCTCCATAGCTTTGGACTGACCGATAATTTCTTCAAAGGCAAATCGTCCTGCTTTTATTCGTAACCGGGCATTTTCATCAATCAAAGCCGCCACAGTCTGTGCCTGATCAATAGCCTGCGCTGCAAGCGAACCGAATAGCAGCAAAGCATCACCAGACTGTTCTGAAAACGAGTTTTCACCAAGTCTGCTGTCAAGATAGAGAGCCCCGATAATCTCATCCCCCAGTCTTAGAGGAACAGATGCGACCGAACGGATATCATGCATAATGATAGAAGAAGCTCCTGCAAAACGCGGGTCCTGACGGGCGTCCTCAGTTATTACAACTTCACCTTTTTCAACAGCTCGTTTTATTGCAGTTTGAGTAGTTTTCCCCAAACCACCGACTTCATCGGGATTCAATTGGAGAGCGGCGCTAACTTCCATCTTGCCGTCTTCGCCTTTGAGGAACAAATAACCGCGTTCAGCATGAAGTGATTCTACTACGCTTTGTAAAACCATTTCGGGTAATTTGGCGGGATCACTGTTCGTGTGAATTTCCCGCACGATTCGGAACAGACTCGACAGTAATATTTCTTGCTTATCAACTTCACTCATGTTTTCACTCAAAAATAGATTATTGCACGTCAATCAAAAATAACTGTTCATTTCTATTCAAAATTTTCAAATGTATTTGTTCAAATTAGAAAGGAAGAAGCTATATATTCCGGATTAAACACATTTCTGCTGTCTCCGAACTGCGGAGATTATTCTAAACCATAAGATTAAAAATGCAACCCATGATTACAAGCTGAATATGCACCCGAATGAGAAAGTAATATCATGTGGTATCATTTACAACGAATCTGCTTGTTTCGCTCCGTGTGAAATTACCCAAAAGATCATAAACCCAGACATTCCAAAGATAATCATCATCGATTAAGGGAGTATCTACTCTAAGTGAATCAAATAAATCTCCTTGTTCTGTAGGGTTAGCGCTCACAATATCATTTTCTTCATACCTGATGACACCAGCGAGTGTCCGTACCTGGACAGAATAGTTGATGTTGAACTGAACGTCGTACTTTTTCCATACTAAAGTTGGATATTCTGTATAAGAAATCATGCCGCCAACAGGCCAGATCAATTCAGGCAAATCTGCCAGCACACGGGTTATCATTGCTTTATCACTTTTTTCAACATGCCCGTCTGAGTCAAAAACAAATAGATGGAAAGGATCACCGACAAAATTGAAAATTGTATATCCGGTCTGAACCGGATTGAACTCGAAGCGATAATGCTGAACTGAAGCATCATACGGCATTATAAACCTTATTGAATCCGCAATTTCAAGATATACATTTTCAATACCATCAGGATCATCAATGTGCGCTTCCGCAGTTATTGTGCTGCGCGGTTCTTCACCTTGAGTGAGACCTATGAATGCAGTTTTAATAGAAAAAAACTCGATCACAGCCGGATTGTCCGGTATTATTGGCGGAACGTAATGATCGCTATTTGGATCAAGCGGATTATCGCGCGGAGCATTGCATCCGAAAAATCCCAGCGATATTGAAATAGCAAGAGACAATCGGCACAACTTATTGAAGTATTGATTTTTAATTATCAAAACAAACAACCCTGATCTAATTAGATGCAAATATTATACACACACTTGTATGTACAGGCAAGAGAAAGGTAAAATAATAGTAGTTCTGAAAATATTGGAGAACATTCATGACCTGGGGGCACATATCTCAACCAACAATTGGTTTTATTGGATGTATGGGATTGGTGAATAGGGGTATCCCTCCTCCTGTACCCTGACTCTTCACGATTATCTCTTCGCAGTGTGTTTCACAATCCCTGATTATTTTGAATTATTGACAAAGATGTACAACAATACCAATATTTATTATTGCTCATATTTGTCAAGACCAAACCATTGTACTTGACTTCTTACAGGCTTAGTAAGTATTCTCTCTTCCAAGTTATACCGTTAGTTATAAAGAAACTGATGCTTCTCGGAACATCAGAATAATTAAATGATTGCGTTACTTTCTTTACATGTGTGAAATAATTATTTTTCATTAGATATTATTACGCGTCAAAAAGAGTTATAATTCAATTATCAATATATGTTTCTTAACGAGACAATGAACGAAGAAGAACAAAGCTTTTCAACAGATATTTTAAAAGGTCTCATGGAAGATAATTTATGCGGATTGTAAATGTATCAAGCCTTCAGGAAGGCGACATTCTTGGCAAATCGATATTTGATGAGCGGTTTGAATTGATGCTCGCATCAGGCTATAAATTAAATTCTGAGATTATTGAAAGTATAATAAAACGTGGGTTCAGTCATGTTTATTTAATGGATGAATTGACAAAAGATATTGAACCTGAAGAAGTTATTGATGAAAGAATCCGAAATATTACCAATCAAAGATTGGCAAAAACATTTGAAAACGTTAAAAACAATCTCTCATTTGACACGGTAGTTCCCGAAGAAATTAAAAAGCGAATTGAAGAAACCTCTAAGTCTATGCCGCTTTTACATATGGAAGACGTGCGAAAAAATGTAAATGATGTTATTTCTGAGATATACAAAAACCAAAAGCACCTTTTCGTATCCCTCCCCACAAGTCCCGATAATGAACAAGACTATCGTCATGCAATCGATACTACTGTTTTAGCGATTCTTATTGGCAGGATGTTCAAGTTTGATCTACGTGAATTGAAATTACTTGGAACAGCCGCAATGGTTCATGATGTTGGTAAAAATTCATTTGTAGCTATCCAGGCAAAAAAGGATTCTGAGAGAACCCGTGAAGAGAAAATGATTTTGCGGGAGCATCCGGTTTATTCAATGATGATATTGAAAGGCAGCGATGAAAATACTTTTGTGGAACAGTTGGCAGTGCTTCAACATCATGAGCAGGCTGATGGGAGTGGATATCCGCAATGCCTGAAAAGTTCCGGCAATCCACCATTGTCATTTTTGCCAAGTAAGTCTCATTTTATTCATCGGCATGCAGAAATTCTCGCAGTGGCCAACACTTTCGACAACTTGGTTTCAGGGAGCTATGACGGCTTTGAGCATACACCGGAAGAGGCAATAAACCGGTTTATCCAAAAAGATGCAGGGGTATGGAACGAACATGTGGTGAAAGCGTTGGTTGATGTTGTCCAATGTTATCCAAGAGGAGCTTCAGTTCGAATCGCTCGTAATAGTTCTAACAAATATGTTGGGTTCAGAGGTGTTATTTCTGAAAGTAACCACATCGCACAATCGAAGCCTACTATCCTGCTCACACACAATGATCTAAACAAACCCATTCCACATTTTTATGTTGATTTTCGGGATGAAAAATATATGAAACTTATTATTGAAATGTAGATTAGAGTATTTTTTTAATTTAGCACCATCCCAAAATTAAATTTGTTTCGTTCAACTCACAATAACCAAGAACTCATCCTGCTATTTCCTTGTATCTATGTAGTTTTTTGGTACCAACCTGCACAGATTCTTATTTATTCAGAAAACACTCCCCAGGAAAACGTCAAAATATTGAGTACTGAATAATCATGATTCTGCTGGTACATGAAATCCAATTATCCTGTGAATTCAAAAAGTAAAATATCGCGGTTACATTTTGTAGCAAAATGAGTAATGATTGGCTTCTAATGTTGCGAATTGATACTCAGGTTAGCTGTGAATTGGATAAAATCACTCATTAACTAATTGATAATTTTAGCCTTATTGTTTCATGGTACAATAATTGCTTTTTGTCTCATATTGGGCTTCTCTGTCGGGAAATCCCTCGTATGTAAAAGATATGGTTAAAACAACACAAACACTTCTAAGGAGCAATTCATGAAAAGAAACCTGCAAACTTTGATTTTGCTAATGTTCGCTTTTCTAATGGCAAATTTGTCATTTGGGAATGGCGACCTATCCGTCAATTACGCACCTGCAGGCTGGTTGCCGGGAACATCCGAACTGAACGAAGAATTTCAGGATTCGGTAGTTTATCATAGTTTTTCAAATGAATATATTAGCTACACAAACACGACCAACTATTATGGAGGTGTAAGATTTACACCGCAAGCCGATTTCCAACTCCAGGGAATACGTCTTCTTGTAAATGACGGCGATCAGGTTGAAGATGATATCCAACTAAGTCTCTATACAAACGACAATGGTCAGCCTGATGAATTGATAATTGAACTCTGGGACGGTGAGCCCACCTCGGTGACATTACTCGATGGTAATTGGAACCCGGTTCCGGGCTGGGTTGAATTGGTTCTTGACGAGGAAGTTTACCAGGATTTCGAAGCTGGTGAAGATTACTGGGTAGTCCTTGGACCCATTCCAGGTCCTCCAAGCTGGAAATTTGTTATGGACAACAACAATCAAGTTCCCGGTCAAAGGAGTAAGGTCGGAAATAGTGCAACAAATTTAACCGGTCTATGTCCGCATGACTGGGTCATAAACCTTTTAGGTGAATACGCTGGTGTATTTTTTGATGTTCAATCCGTCTCACTCTATAACGATATCCAGAGTTTTCATTTTGCGGCTGACACTGAAGTAGAGTTATCGGCAAAATTTATTAATACCGGAACATCTGACTCCCCGGAAGGTGAAGTAGTATTTACGGTTACGGACAGTGAAGACAATGAAGTTTTCAGCAATACTGTTGATATAGGTGCTATTACGGCATTGGAGGATGAACCCGATAGCGTAACAGCATCAGAAACCTGGACACCAACAGAGACCGATAGATATATAGCGTCTGTTACTGCAACATTCGAAGGAGAAGATGAAACAGAAAATAATGAGTATCAGCTTCTCCAAAGCGTTGTTGCGTCAGACGACTGGTTCATTTACGATGACGGCACCTTTGAGGTTAGTATGGTTCCGAATGAAGGGCGGGGATGGGGTGTCTCATTCTTCCCAATCGCATATCCTGCCAGGATAGATGAAATCTCAGTTTATTTTGATGCAGCCCATGATGCAACGGATTTGCGAGTCTGGACACTTACAACTGCGGGTGAAGATGAAGTATGGTCATATACTGGTGAGGTTCTGGGGGAAGAGTGGACGACTATCGCTGTTGAGAGTGAAGATTACCCTGATGGGATAAACATTGAGGATGGATTTTTTATTGCTGGATATGTTGACAGCGATTACACTTTCCAGGCTGATAATAATCCTCCTGTAAGTGGATTAAATCCGGACATGCCGACAGTTTCCTCCTCGATTATCGAGGGTGTAAATTATCTTGATGACTCAGGCAACTGGGCAATGAGGGCACGAATTAGCGCAGGTGTTGCACCCCAGCTTGTGTTTGCTGAAGATACTCTCACCTTTGGAAACGTACAGACAGGTATAATAACTCAAAGATCATTGCACATAACTAATGAGGGAGACGGAATTGGTCACGTAACATCAATTAATTTAACCCCTGCAATTGTGGATGTCTTTGCCGTTGTGACAGACCTTCCTCTCGAAATAGCACCAGGCGAGACTGATTCGATAGTTGTTGAATGGGGTCCGGTAGAATATGGCGACCTTGTAGGAGGTATGCAGGTATTTGTCGATGATCCATCATTTCCGGATGGATGGTTAGCAATCAGGCTGAGTGGGCATGCTTCTGTAACTGCTGTACACGAAACTGCAGAAGGTGTTCCATCTGATTATTTCCTGAACCAGAACTTCCCTAATCCTTTCAATCCGACCACTGAGATCAGCTTCGGATTGAAAGAAAACGGTCATGTTTCTCTCAGTATTTATAATGTGATGGGGCAGGAAGTGAAGACTGTCGTTGATGAATCTTTGAATGCAGGTTATCATGCAGTCGTTTTCGATGCAAACAGAATGAGCAGCGGGATATACTATTACGCGATCCAGGTTAACGATTTCCGCAGCCTAAGGAAAATGGCATTGATCCGCTAATTTCATAATATAACACTAAGTTATTTATTGAGCGCCGGTCTATTTGATCGGCGCTTTTCATTGTACGGATAAGTATTCTTAGTTATACTTTGATATCAGGAAGGCGTTTCTTAGATTTAGCTGCATTCCCAACATAAACACGGGCGCAGAGATAAATTTGTTTTGAGGATTGGCACTGAATATTATCGACATATAGAGTGATCTTCAATTTTGAGGTGAATATGAACCTGGAAAACCTGGTAATAAGGCAATATTGCAAGGAAGATGAAATTGAAGTCGTTAGTCTATGGAGGCAGTGTGATCTCGTTGTCCCTTGGAATAATCCACATGCAGATATAAAGAGAAAGCTGGAAGTCGATCCTGAAATGTTCCTTGTTGCTACGTTAGAAAAAAAAATAGTCGCGACATGCATGGCTGGATATGAGGGACACCGGGGATGGATAAATTACCTGGCAGTGTCACCCGGTAAGCAACGCAGGGGAATAGCAAATAGAATCATGGAAGCTACAGAATCAATATTAAGAGATCGAGGGTGTCCCAAGATAAATCTCCAGATTCGTTTCAATAATAAAGCAGCAGTAAAATTTTATGATTCTATAGGATTTAGTTTTGATGATGTTCTAAGTATGGGAAAACGGTTAAACCATGACGAGCCTTAAAAACAGTTACGATGATCTTGGAATTGTGGGGAATTTGTGAGATGAGGACATGACGTTTGCAGCGAAATCAAACCTGTATCCTTGGCACTTTCAATTGTTTAAAAACTCCTTTCCAGACATTCTCCATATTATCGAGGGCGTATTTTTCTTTGAATAGCTTCCTGGCTTTTTGACAGGCTGCATCTCTCACGGGATTCTCGTCAAGAAGAGCATGAACATCTTCAGTCAAAGCCTTAACGTCTCCGTATGGACTGACTAATCCAAATCCAATTTCTTCAGGCATTTTACTCGCATGGTTTTCGCTATTTAAAAGTACGGGTTTACCCACCATCATGGCTTCATAGAGTTTGTTGGGTGCACCGTAAACGTAATTGAGCAGGACTGGAGATACATGGGCATATATTGCCTTTGATGCAGCAAGAATTTTCACTACGTCGGATGCCTCGACCATACCAAGATTCACGACATTACTGTTTTTCAGGAATGTATTTCTTACGAAATCACCTACCGGTCTGCCGGAAAATACCACCTTCATATCTTCCACTCGTTCAACTGCTTCCAGGAGAGTCTCAATGCCGTGGATCTTATCTTTAATTGTACCACATACATATATAAAATTATCCGGCAGCCCTTCTTTTGGTTTGATATTGTCAATGTAATTTGGTGCATTATAAACGATTGCTGTTACAGGAGGTACGGTTTTGTGCCACTCCAGGCGATTCTCGATTACTTCTACGAGAGCATCGACTGATCCTATAGCCCATTGGGAGATTAAACGCCAAATTGGATTAAAATGCCTCGCGGGACCTATGATACGCATTGCAATACTGTCATACAAATCAAGAATCAATCTGCGGGGACGGGGGAAATATCCGGTTCTGAAGGGGAGGATATATTCTTCATTTACTGCAATAACAATATCCGGTTTTATTTCTTTTAACTTCGAGCGGATATATCCGTAAAATTTGAATAATCCTGCAATGGTTTTGACACCATTGCCCAATTGTAAATCTGCTATATGGCAATTTATGTTTTCAGGTTCAAACTCATTCCATGCATGATGCCGGGTACACCCAATGTAGTGAACCTCTTTAAAAAGTTTTGCCAGTAAAGGTAAAGTGTTTCTAACCTTGACATAGGCAGGAGTATCCGAGTGGATATATACAACTGTTGCATTGAATAATGGTGCGCTATATTCTTTAGTTTTCATGTCTTTCCAGGGCGACTATTAGAATAGCATTTCTATGAAAATATACAGAATAATTGGATGTAGAATATACCATGTATCCCTAATGCTATCCACCGGGAAAAGTTTCATCAGAGAAATAACTTTTGACGTGAAAACAAGTTTTGTATCTAAATTCCAATATTCGTATTTTAATACGGCACAAATATTTTCTTCAAATCCACGAATCCATGCAATTTTAGGTATTTTTTCTCACGCAAAGACGCAAAGACGCTAAGAAAAATCTTGTTGATTTTGTAAAATCATGTTAAATTTTGGTTTGACTTTTGATGTTAAAAACAATGAGGGCATTAACTGGATATTTGTTGCTTCAAACAACAACCTTATGCAGGAAAGACCATAATTCTCAAATGGAGCTATAAATAGATAGAAAGGAGTTAAAGTTGTTTTACAAGAAAGTAAAAACCGAATACAGGGTTGCTTTGGAGGGAGTAAGTTTTAAAACTCTTGTTCATGGCAGCAAGACACTCTTGAGTGAATTCAAGCTCAAGGAAGGAAGTATAGTTCCAATCCATTCACACCCCAACGAACAGACAGGATATATGGTCTCCGGTCGAATGAAATTTCATATTGAAGATCAAGAATTTATTGCAGAACCAGGAGATAGCTGGAATATTCCATTGAACGTTGAACATGGCGTGGATGTGCTTGAAGATTCAACGGTAATTGAGGTTTTCTCGCCTGTAAGGGAGGACTACCTGCCTGAATCATAATATGTAAAGCATGAATCAAGTTTTCTTTCAATCGAGATTCAAAGATTATTATAATTATTGAACTACCGCTAATATTAGACTCGGTTACATTATACTGAGTATGACTTTGACTTGCTCGTCCATTAACGATCCAGTATTTTCACACACTTAATTTAATCCAAGATAATTTTATAAGGCTGTGGAATGGTACTCACAGTATTTGGCATTAACCATCGCACTGCAACTCTTTCGGAACGTGAACCTTTTCAGTTGAACCGGAGTGAAATCGGTGAGGCTGTACTGCAATATAAGCGTATATCCGGTGTTGACGAGGCTGCAATTGTCGCAACCTGTAACAGGATCGAATTTTACCGGGCGCATAGCCGCAAGGGACGTCACGGGCTTGAAGTAGTTGAATTTTATCGGAAGATAGGGATCGATAAACCCGAAAGAATCCTGGATATTGCTTATAGTCATGTCGGAGCGGGAGCTGCAAGGCATCTTTTTCGTGTATCGAGTGGATTGGATTCGTTACTACTCGGTGAAGAACAGATACAGGGTCAGGTCAGGGATGCTTACAGCTCAGCCTGTGCCTTTGGCGGACCGGGCAAAGTTCTGCATAAATTGTTCCATTTTGCATTCAGAGTATCAAAACGGGTAAAAAATGGGACTGCTATCGGTGACGGTGCGAGGAGTATCCCACGGGCTGCTGTCGATATGCTTCTTGATAAAAATCCTTCACCAGGCCGGGCTCTTGTTTTAGGCGTAAATGAGACTACTGAGATTATTGTCAAAACTTTAGCTCGTCGAGGAATCGAAACCACTCTTATAAATCGCACAGATTATGCAGCAAACAAGATGGCGTTGGCTTACGGTATTACATCAGCTTCCTGGACTGAATTACCGGAATTAGTAAAAAATGCAGACATGATTCTAAGTGCAACAGCTTCCAAAGATCATGTTATCACAAAAGATATGTTTACGAGCATTGATAGTAATTCAAAACGGTTTCTCGTTGATCTGGCTGTGCCGCGTGATATTGAGCCAGCAGTGAATGACATCATGGGACTCGAGCTGTTTGATCTGCAGGATTTGAAATACCATCTTGAACGTATTCAGGACAGACGATGTACATTACTTCCAGATGCGCAGGAAATTATCGAACAACAAGTCGATGAGTTTCTCGAATGGTTACATTCTCAGTCATTCAGTGGTGGAATCGAAGCAGTCAAATCTGAGCTTCACCAGGCAGCCGATGAAGAACTTAACCGGTTTATGTCGAGTTTCCATAAGGGAGAAAAAAAAGCGCTGGAAGCATTTTCTCATGCATTGATTAAACGTTTTTTGAAAATTGCCCGCCATAATTATGAACCAGGTGATTTAGGTGGACTGCTTGTAGCTCGGACTGACCCGGCTGCTATGGAAACACCCGGTGTAAGCATGACTTTCATGCCCTCAATTCCGGACGATGAGATATTCGCTAACGATGACAGGGAAGGTGAAAAAGGGAGTTGATAGATATAACGAATAACAGCGAAATAGATGAAAAAGCATTGACCGCTAAAGTTGACCGCCTGGTGCGGAAGTTTGAGCACGAAAAGGGGGCATTATCATTCAAAAGCCCGGCAGATCCCATGGCTGGGTTAGTAAATACATTGCTGTCCCATAATACAACCGACAAAAATCGCGATAGGGCGTATGCATCACTAATAGAAAAATATCCCACGTGGGAGGAGGTGCATAAGGCTCCGGTTGAAGAACTTGCCGGAATTATTCGTGTTGCGGGACTCAACAGGCAAAAAGCTGAAAGACTTAAAGGATTATTAGGATATTTAAAGGATACCCAGGGTGCTTATTCTGTCGATTTTCTCAGGGAAATGAATTTTGATCAGGCAGTTGACGCTCTTGGACATTTGAAGGGTATAGGATTTAAAACACTCGCGGTGGTAATGTGTTTCAATCTTGGAGTTGACGTTTTTCCAGTTGATACGCATGTTCATAGATTAAGCAAACGCTTGGGGCTGGTTCCGGAAAAGTATGATGCTGTCAAGACTTTCAAAGCCCTGCGTCCAAGAATTCCAGCGGAAAAATCATACCAGTTTCATTTGCATTTGATCCAGTATGGACGTGAAATCTGCCATGCGAGAAAACCGGAATGCGGGAAGTGTTTTGTCAAAGATGAATGTCCTTATTATTTAAAACATATTGCTCTGAACACTTCAGGGGTTTAACTTCTAAAAACATAAAATTGAACTATAAGGGAGAGAAAAGTGAAATACGTATATTTCTTTGGAGACGGCAAGGCTGAGGGCGCTGCCGAGATGAAAAACCTTCTGGGTGGGAAGGGCGCTAATCTTGCTGAAATGACCAATCTTGGCATACAGGTACCGCCGGGATTTACTATCACTACAGATGCTAACACAGATTATTTCGATAGTGGTGGAATGCTGTCTGATAATGTGAAAGGGCAGAGTACTGACTCTATGAAAGAAGTTGAGAGGATAATGGATCGTAAATTTGGTGATCCTGATAATCCACTCCTTGTTTCTGTCCGTTCAGGTGCGCGTCAATCAATGCCAGGTATGATGGAAACTGTACTGAATGTCGGTCTCTGTTCAGGGACTATCCCAGGAATGATCAAGAAATCAGGTAATGAACGCTTTGTCTATGATGCATATCGCCGTTTGATTACCATGTACGCTGATGTCGTGATGGAAAAAGCGGCAGGAATTGAATTTGAAGATGAAGAACTGGCAGTGCGTCCTCAACTCGAAAAATTGATGGATGCGATGAAAGAAAAGAGAGGCTGCAAAGAAGATACGGAACTGACAGCCGGGGATTTGAAACTTCTATGTGAGCAATTCAAGGATAAGGTAAAGGAAGTATTAGGGAGCGATTTTCCTGATGACCATTGGGCGCAGCTATGGGGCGGAATAGGCGCAGTTTTCCAATCATGGCGCGGCAAAAGAGCTATCTCTTACCGCCATCATGAAAACATTCCGGAGGAGTGGGGGACTGCTGTAAACGTTCAGACCATGGTTTTTGGAAATATGGGTGATAACAGCGCTACAGGTGTCGCTTTCACACGCGATCCTGCATCCGGCAATAATGTTTTCTACGGTGAGTGGCTGCCAAATGCCCAGGGAGAGGATGTTGTAGCAGGAATTCGCACACCTAATGCTTTAAATGAGGATTCAAAGCAGGCAGGTCAGAATGATATGCTCCCGTCGCTTCAAGAATTTATGCCGGAACAATACCAGCAACTGTTCGATATACGAAATCATCTCGAAGCACATTATCACGATATGCAGGATGTCGAGTTTACTATCGAGGATGGTCGTCTATGGATGCTTCAAACCCGAACAGGCAAACGTAACTGTCAGGCGGCTGTAAAAATGGCTGTTGAAATGCACGAAGCTGGACAAATTGATATGCTAACCGCTTTGAAACGTGTCCAACCGGAACAGATCGATGAATTGTTGCATCCCAGGCTGGATCCGATTGGAGAGAAGAAAGTCACTCCTCTCGCAAAAGGGCTGGGAGCCGGTCCTGGTGGCGCTGTTGGAAAGATCGTACTTCACAGCGAACGCGCACGTGAACAGCAGGAAAAGGGCGAGACTGTTATCCTGGTTCGTATTGAGACCAGTCCCGAGGATGTGGACGGTATGCATGCTTCCGAGGGCATCCTGACAGCACGTGGTGGGATGACAAGTCATGCTGCTTTGGTCGCAAGAGGCTGGGGCAAATGCTGCGTAGTCGGATGCAGCGATCTCCAGATTGATTATAAAGCCAGGACTGTTACAATTGATGATCTGGTACTGAAGGAAGGTGACTGGATAAGCCTGAACGGAACCAAAGGTTTTGTTTACGAGGGAAAGATGCCCCTGGTAGATGCTGATCCGGGATCCAATGAGGATTACAATAAGCTGATGAGTTATGCCGATAAGGTGCGCCGTCTTGATATAAGAGCTAATGCAGATACACCTGAAGATGCAGCAATAGCACGAAAATTTGGAGCAAAGGGAATTGGATTAACCCGAACGGAGCATATGTTCTTTGGTGAAACACGCATTCGTCCCATGAGAGCCATGATCCTGGCTGATACCCCGGAAGAGCGGGAAAGGGAGTTGGCAAAACTTTTGCCATTCCAGAGGGATGATTTTTATGGCGTGTTAAAAGCTATGTCTCCCTATGAAGTGACAATTCGTCTTCTTGATCCACCATTACATGAGTTTCTACCTGCCCATGCTGAGAAAGGTTCTGATGCATCGGACAATGTTGCTAAAGAGATAGCTGCCGATCTTGGCATAGAACCTGAAACCGTTTGGTCAAGAGTAGATCAGTTACATGAATTTAATCCGATGTTAGGACATCGTGGATGCCGTCTCGGAATCAGTATGCCGGAGATTTCGAAGATGCAGGCACGTGCGATCCTTGAGGCTGCGGCACAGTTGACCCTTGAAGGTATTGAAGTTCATCCCGAAATAATGGTTCCCCTTATCGGTCATGTAAAAGAGTTTGAAAATCAGAAGAAGATCATTGTCGATGTTGCTGAGCAGATTAAGAAGGAGAGAAATCTCGAACATCTTGATTACAAAGTAGGCACGATGATTGAAGTACCAAGGGCAGCGATTACGGCTGATGAAGTTGCAAAATCTGCTGAATTCTTCAGTTTCGGTACAAATGATTTAACCCAGATGGGTTGCGGATTCTCAAGGGATGACAGCGGCACGTTTCTTCCCCACTATATCGACCTGGGTATCTATCCTGACGATCCATTCCAATCCATTGATCAGTCTGGTGTTGGTGAATTGGTGCGGATAGCTGTCGAAAAAGGACGATCAACAAACGAACACATCCACCTTGGAGTCTGTGGAGAGCACGGCGGAGATCCGGCATCTATTCATTTCTTCCACAAAATTGGGCTCGATTATGTTTCATGTAGTCCCTTCCGCGTTCCAATTGCGCGCCTCGCGGCAGCACATGCGGCGATGGAGGATGAATAATACCGTCTCTAAATTGAGAGAATAAATTATACCCCGGTCAAGCTGCAAATGCTTGATCGGGTTTTTTATTATTAGTATTTCCATCGAGCAGTAGATCTCTTTTGTTGAAAGGGATTTGAATTATTCAACGTTAGAAAGCTGCAATATTCATCTAAAATCCCTTTCAACGAAAGGGATCTACTGGTCAATCAAATAAATCATGTGCAATGTTATACTAATGTCATTTTTTAATTCATTTGTAATCAATTCTTGCAATCTGGCCAATAATTGCGTAATTTATTAATTCAAGTTTGTTGAAAAACAAGCCGCATGAAAATCCCCCGCACCATGAACGCCTGAGGGCTGATGCTGAAAGTATCTTTTCTTTGGACGGGCATTCTCTGTAAAAAAACCGTCGGGAAAAATCATTTCACAGTAACAGTAACATGTCTTGCTTAGTGCAACTTTACGAGAGGAACGAAAGATGTGTATGATCAAATTGTTTTCTTCGTTGGAGAAATTTCTACCGGCTGTCTCCATCATTACAGTCTTGATGTTATTCGTCGTGCCGATGACTTTTGGCGAACTCATCCTGCTTGAAAACTTTGAGGAAGATCCCGTTGATTGGCCCTGGTCAACTAATGAAGACCAGGAATGGGTAATCAGACCTGATCCACCAGGAGTCGGCGCAAACCATACCTGGGGTATTGATAGCACCGTCTATCATCCTGATGGTAATCCCAATCACCTGCAATCAATCTGGTGTGCAAGCCTTCCGAATGATCTGATCCCGGGAAATGATACATACCCGGAAAATATGGATGCCTGGACTGCATGGGGACCATTTGACATATCTGAGGAGGATATCGATGTCGGGGGAGTTTTCCATTGCTTTGGCAATAAAGAACCTTACTGGGAAGGTGCTGGTGATAATTTTGCCGTACTGGTAACCGACAACTTTGACAATATCGATAACAGGGAGTATGATAACTGCTGTATCGCCTACCAGCTAATCGGTGAAGAGATCGATGGAGTTTGGGCGCCGGTAGAGTTTGATCTCGCAGAGATGGATTCTGCAGGAGTGGAAGTAAGTTATCTTCCTTTCCAGGATGAGAACGGCAGGTGGCAAACTCGCTCTGATGTGTGGATTGCTTTTGTCTTTCAATCTAATAATACTGAAGATGAAGATAATCTTGGAATGTTTGTAGATGATTTTGGACTCGCATCTTATGATGGACTCTTCGATTTTGAAATGAGTGATCTTAACTACCAGGATCCTGAAGATTCGAGCGACTACTCAGGGATTCACGCAGCAGATCCAATCCAGTTTGAGTTGAATTTTAATACAATTGGACCGGCACCTGAAGACGATGCATATCATATCCTCTACATCGATACTGATCTTGAAGATGAAAATGACGTCTGGGCTCAACCATTTGACACAGTCAGCGGAACCTGGGAATCGACCCGCTGGGGTGTTTTTCATACCGAGTATTTTGTAAGGACATGGGTTCCGGCTGCTGAAGATACCGGGCTGGTCGTTATCGCTGTTAAGCTTGATGCAAATGAAGAAATAGACGAGAGCAGCGAGGATAACAACGTACTTGTCGATACCATTCTTGTGAACCAGGGTCAAACCCCACCGACAATGGTATGGATCAGACCATCGTCACCTGAAGATACTGTCTTTGTGTCGGATAGCACTTCAGTTACCATCCTTTTCGAAGCATATAATTCACCGGATGATGAATATGCAGAAATATCATTTTTCTATGATACTCAACCGGGTAGTTTTACAGGAATCAGGATCAATTCAGGATCATACAAAGAAATTCTCAATGGCGGAGACTCTTTTACCTGGGATATGAGTGATCTTGAAATTGGAGAGTACTGGCTTTACGCGGAAATGAATGATCAATATTACTTTGGTATTACCTCACATGCGGCTGCACCGATTGTTTTTCAATACGACGCTGTCGAGAACAAAGATATTTTGAACATTCCTTCCGAATTTGAGATTGTGGAGATATATCCCAATCCTTTCAATCCAACGGTAGAAATATCAATAGCCGTTCCCACCATCAGTGATATTCAAGCTGACTGGTACGCGGTGGATGGCAGACTGGTAGATTCGAAAGCATTGAGTGCTGTACAGCCAGGAATTCGAAAGATGAACTGGACACCAAATCATCTATCGAGTGGTATATATTATTTGAATTTATCAACTGAGGCAGGTAAAGCCACTGCAAAAGTAATATATATGAAGTAGTGATAATTTCTTTCGGATTAGATTCGCCGGTTCTGTATATCAGAATCGGCTTTTTTTGGTGTGCCCAGCATGGTATGGACACCTTTTTATTAATACACCCCGATCTGGGGGAAGTAAAACCGATTGGCAAGGGCGTTGCTGGCAACGGCAGTGTCTGAAGGCAGCCATAGGCTACAAGCTTAAGCGAACCTGATACGGCGTTACAGGTGGGTAAGTGTGCGAAATATCGCGAAGCCCGATACCAGATCATACCTGTAACGTGATTGAGGGTATAGTCGTATGCAGGGATCACACCTTACCTGGGGAAGCCTCGTATTGCTCCCGACTATTCGGGATAGGAAAGTACAA
>JAVCCM010000071.1 GCA_030765455.1 Candidatus Electryonea clarkiae
GACTGGTTTAACACCAAACAAAACATTTTATTTAAATTTAAAGAAAAAAACAAAAGCAGCATGAAAGAGTGGAATCCATCACCTAAAAGCTCAAACTAACTGTCCAACTAATGGGGTCCACCTCTCAGAATCTTCGCTATTGTGGAGCGACAAATAAAAAGAAAGAAAGTTCTTGAGGATTCAATTATGTATCATATGATACTTACTGGTCATGAAGATTTGTACTTTGATGAGCCACCATGACAATCAAGGTTGTGTCAGAATTAGTTTAACACACTGTCAGTCGCTCATACCCCTTGGTTCATCCAACAGGGTTTTATTGTGAAGCCCGGTATGTCCAGATCTCCAAACCGGACAATTTGCTCTTTTTTCTTCCTGTCGTTCAATGTGCAGTGATAATTCTATGTAAACCTGAAAATATCCCGAAGGGATAACTGAATTTAGCCCACCAATTTATTGGTGGGGAAGGGATTCAGCGTGTTAAGATGTTATCAATGGGCGGCCCAGTCCCGCAGGGACGGCTGAAGGCTGGCTATCCAAACATATATTTGTTTTCATACTGAATCTGATGCTTCTCTAAGAATGCGGTATATTCTTCTTCGAATGTTTTAACTTTGTGATGTTCTCTCTGATTGTTGATATATTGGATTGTCGCCTCAATTTGTGAAAATCCGACTGTAAAAACGCCATACCCCTCTTGCCATGAAAAATCTGCCGAATCGGAGAAATTATCGTGCACCCATTTTGCCGAACCGCCTTTGATGAGCTGAATCGCCTTCGCCGGAGATATTTTCGCAGGGATTATCAGTAACAAATGCACATGATTTTTTGTTCCCCCGATACATAACGCTTTCATCTCATTTTTGCGGGCTATCCCGCCCATATATTTCCAGAGGCGTTCGATCCATTGTCCGGAGACAGTGTTTTTACGTTGATATGTAGAAAAGACAAAATGATAGAGGCAGTTATGATATGAATGCGCCATACTTGATTCTCCTCTTAGTTCAGCCGTCCCTGACGGGACTGGATGTTGCTATCCGCATCATACCCACTGGTGGGCTAAATTCATGTTATCCTTACAGGATACTATCAGTCTTACTATCAGTCTAGTCACCAGTCAGGTCATCAATAATGTAACCCGGGCTGATAGGATAATTTAGGGTCGTCTTTTCATAATCCACTTCTCAACCTCTTTTCGGTGAGGGTGAGCGCCCACAAAACTACCCTCACAGTATGAAGATTGAGTCCTACCTCTACAATATATTCCGGGCGGTTTTCTTTGACATATTCTTTTGCCCAATCGTAATCGCCCCAGGAACCGTCTTCGTTCTGGCTTTCCAGCAGGTAGGTGATACATTCATCGTATAGTTCATTTTCATACATTCTCAGGTAATCAAGGCAGACGCATAGTTCGGCGGCTATATCGGGGTTATCCTGCTCCATGGCTCTTGTAAGCAGGAATGATAAGGTCTCTTCCGCATACTCGAAGTCGGAGGCATCTGCGCATTCGAGGGGGTTAGCGCCGAAATTTGTCAGGTAGAATATTTCATGTGTAATATCATAAGCTCTTGTGGTTTCCATCTGGTCTTTAAGGTTAATATTGGTATAATCAGGGTGTGATCTCAGCACACAATCCGGTCTTTGATATATTTCACAGTATGAATATGGTTTTTCAAAACCGAGTGTATTCAGCATATATGACAGCGCCATAGTGTTATCGACACCCCGCCTGCTAAGATGTGCCGGGTCAATAATCCGGTCATATATCTTTTCGATCTCCTCTTTATATGATTTTGTGTCGAATCCGAATTTACCAAGCAGCCGGCAGGCATTCAGGTATGATATCACATCCTGCCTGAATTCCTTGGGTGAGCTGGTGCCAAGATTATGATATTCAGGTGTTTGACTGGGTGCGAGGACATCAGCGATCTTGTTCTTATATATTGTCTTTTCGCTGTCGGATTGCGTGGTAGTGTACATTATCAGATAAGCGTTCAAATAGCAGACAAAGAAAGTCTTACCTTTCATCCCATGTTCTTGACGAAGCCGCACAGGATCTATCTTTCCGGATATTGAATCAAGGAAACGGATGGAGTTTTTCTTCGCGATTTCTATCCTCTGAAGTAATTCCCGTTCCTCTTTCCGTTTGTCACACCCCACGCTGAATAATAGAACAAGAAACAGCAAAACGAAGGTAAGGTGTAACATCTGTATTCTGATAATATATTTTCTCATTCCTGTTTCTCTTTCATTTTGTAGTTGAATCTGGCTATAAAGAGTTGAACCCTATATATGATAACAATAAACACTATTAAGAATAATTTGTCCTGATTCAGCTATTTTGATTTAAACATTTCAATTAGCAGGCCTTGTTGCTGAAACCGAATTCGAGAAGCCACGCTAAAGCGCGCTATATCAGGATCTTCCATCTCAACACCCCGGCTGAAGCCGGGTGCAAAGATAAACCCGCTAAAGCCGGGTCATACTATTTGATATTGACATATTTAAGAATTATACACCTATCAACCAATTTGAGGCGGACTCTTTGTAAATGTATAATCAGGTCAATATACTGCTACCTTATTTCTTCCAGGTAGTCACGAATTTCTTTGGTAAATATTTCTCCGAATGTCTGCGCCTTGATCTCGCCTACTCCGTAACCCATGAGGAATTCATCCATCGTTTCCGGTTTCCTGCGCGCCATGTCCCGTAATGCGTTATCGCTGAAAATAATATATGCCGGGACATGTCTTTTTTCAGCTAAGATAATACGTAAACTTCTCAACCGTTCGAAGAGCTTCGTATCCACATCCTCCCAGGATTGCGCCACCGCCCTCTTGATTTTTTTCTGTGCCTCGCGTGGTTTGGGCGGTTCAAGCAGTTTCGGAATTATTTCACCTCGTAACACCTGCCATCCAGCCTCTTCAATCTTCAACGTGCCGAATTCCTCGACTTTCACCAGGCATCCCTGACCCAAGAGTTGATCGATCCATATTCGAACCTGGCGATAGGAATAATCTTTCAGTAAGCCATAGGTGCTGATTTGATCATGCCTCAACTTCAGCAGACGTTTATCCTTCGATCCGGTGAGTACCTTGGCATTATGATCAGCGCCGAAATACTCATTCAACCTTTTCACATTGGACAAAATCTTCTGTGCAATTTGCAGGGCGTCACTGGAAACCTCGACATTCTCAAGGCAGATATCGCATGAATTTTCGCAGGTCGAATCATATTCCTGCCCGAAATAATTGACCAGCGCCTTGTGACGGCATTCCAGCCCGACGCAGTAATCATACATCCGGTACAGCTTCTTCATGGTGATATCTTTGACTTCCGCCGATTGGTCCTTCAGGATATAGCTCCATGTGCCCAGGTCAGCATCGGAAAAGATCAAGAGACATTCCGCCTCCAGTCCGTCACGACCAGCCCTCCCGCTTTCCTGCTGATAATGTTCTATGGATTTTGGCATGCCGGAATGAACGATAAAGCGCACATTTGATTTGTCAATTCCCATACCGAAGGCGATTGTAGCGACGATAATATCTGTTCTTTCCCGTATGAACCTTTCCTGGTTCCGGGTGCGGTCCGCAGTATTCATCCCGGCATGATAGGGAAGCGCATTATATCCCTTCTCAATAAGCTGCGAACAAACGGTGTCCACATCGGCTCGGCGGATACAGTAAATAATTCCCGATTCGCCAGGGTGACGTTCAAGCACTTCGATAACCTGGTTCAACCGTTTATCAACACGTTTGACGCTGTAAATAAGGTTGGGACGGTCAAAAAAGCCGACTATAAATTCGGGTGTGCCGATGTTCAATTCAGAGGCGATATCTTCACGTACAGGTTCAGTGGCGGTAGCAGTATATGCGTGGATTGCGATGCCGGGAAATTCTTCTTTGAGTGTCTTGAGTTTCCTGTATTCCGGGCGAAAATCATGCCCCCAGGCGCTGATACAATGAGCTTCGTCAATAGCGACAAAAGACAGCTTCACTCGTTTCAGATACTCGATAAAGGAATCCATTACCAGGCGTTCCGGCGAGATGTAAAGCAATTTCAGGGAACCGTCACGAATCCGGCTATCTACCGCTCGTCTTTCGACGCTGGTCATGGAACTGTTGATGTATCCGGCTGGAATGCCATTCGCTATAAGCGCATCAACCTGGTCCTTCATCAACGAAATCAACGGCGAAACCACCACCGCCATACCGTCAAGAACCAACGCCGGCGCCTGGAAACATAGCGACTTCCCGCCGCCTGTCGGAAGCACTACTACAGATTCCCGCCCCTCGAGAACACAACCCATAGCCTCTTTCTGGTAAGCAAGAAACCGGTCATAACCCCAGTATTTTTTGAGTATGGTGAGTAGATTTTTCATTTTACAGAATATTTTTCCTAACCTTATCGATATAGCTAAGTTACTTAACTTGAGATAGTTTAACAATGATTTGGAACTAAATATTTTTGCGTGTTATCAGTGACTTTGTTGCAGCATCCCAAAGGTTGGTGGCAATTTGATTATCACGAAACTTCTTTAGCTGTTCTTGATTATAATGCTCGTTACAAAACGATTGAATATTTCCCGGACATCAAGCTGTCCGGGGCACACAATATTTGAACGAACTTAACATTTGGGAGATACTTTATCCATTACTTGCGAAAAACAATGCAGGTTGCTTACGTTCGGACATATATCAGCCTGAAATCAATAAGCTCTATTATCCCATTTTGAGTGTACAATTGGCATCGAAAGAAAAGAAGCTTCGAATATTACTAACCGGTGGAGGCAGTGGAGGGCATGTATCACCGATGCTTGCTGTGGCGGATGCGGTACGTGAAATCCTGCCCGAAACAATATTTCTCTACGTTGGAGTAAAGCAGGGGCTCGAAGCGATTATCGTTCCCCGGAATGACATCAAGCTTCGATTTGCTGGTTCAATGGGTTTGCCATCCAGAAAATTTTCATTCCAAATGTTTAAGTTTCTCTTCACGCTGCTTTTTGGAACTCTAAAAGCTTCTTTGTTACTGGTCTCGTTCAGACCTGATGTAATTGTTGCTTCGGGCGGATTCGTGTCTGCACCCTCGGTATTTGCTTCAGCACTACTGAGGATTTTATCGTTTGGTTTAATGAGAATACCGGTTTATTTGCACGAACAGAATGCTGTTCCGGGAAGAATGAACCTCGCTGCCGGAAGGTTGGCGGCTAAGATCGGCTTGGCGTACCCGGTTAAAATCAAAAGTTTTCCATCTGACAGAACCGGGTATGCCGGTTATCCTGTCAGGATGACTATAGGAAAGATTGATCGAGCTACTGCTCGCAAACAATTGAACCTGGACGATTCTGATGAATATGTACTGGTATTTGGTGGAAGCCAGGGAGCGCGCACTATCAATCGTGCATTTGTGGAGGCTTTACCGCTTCTTGCCCAGAGAAAAAATATCAGGATAATTCACGCTTCCGGTACATTGAAAACCTCAGAATACAATGCAGAAAAAGACACCGTAGCGAGATTAGCTGTATTGAATGCGATTCCGAAAGGTTATAAACGGATTGATTATCTTCATGACCTGCCGGTACATCTTGCGGCGGCGGATCTTGCGGTTATTCGGGCGGGAGCGGGATCACTCCAGGAGATATGCGCCGGTAGCATCCCGGCAATAGTAATTCCAAAAGCCAATCTTCCCGGTGACAGCCAGGTAGCAAATGCTCGTCAATTGGCTGATAAAAACGCTATCGATATTTTATACGAAGAACCGGTTTTGAGCGAAGCCGGAGTAATCGATGAGGTGAAAGGTGAGGTACTGGCGGCTAAAATAATCGATTTGCTTGATAGCCAATCGAGAAGAAATGAGCTGTCAAAAAATGCTCGCGCAGCTTATGATCCTGATGCAGCAACACGGGTAGCCAAGCAGGTTATCAATCTGGCGCTGAAAGAGGATCTTAGAGCGGCAGGAAAGTTAACTGATAATGATGCACTAAAGACACCGGATTCCTCATTTTCATCAAGCCCTACTCTACTACGCCGGAATATTGAGCGGGCAATGTCGCTGCGTTTCGAAGACGCTTTCTCTCATGGCAGGATCGAAGATGAAAGATTGGCAATGCTTGATGATCACGAGTATTTACGTTACCGCGGCGCGGCTCTGCTGGTGATGAGAAGCTGGCAGCAAAGAAATGAGGGTATAAAATTATTAGGACTGACTCGACATAGTGACCGTCTGGATCTCCTGTTACATGTATTAACAGATAGAACGAAAGCTCCACGTCTGCAGTGTTTACTTGGCGGCGATTATTATCATGTCGGTTTTGAACGTCGCAATGCAATTTCCTCGCTGGCATTTATTGGAGAATGGAACGAACCTGTATATTCTGCGATATCAAAGGCATTGACCGACCCATACTATGAAGCTCGATCAGCAGCATTAAAATTTATCCGGACACTTGAGCCTGAAATAAATGCCGGTACTGAAGATCAAAAGAAAAATCTATCTGACTCTGTTGAGAAACTTACACATGATCATAATCTTGAAGTTAAAATTGAAGCGATCCACACTTTTGGATTTATCGGTGATACCAACCAGGTAATCAACATTTGTGAACCTTACCTCATGGACAACAGGGTGCCGGTTCGGGAAGCGGTGCTGAATGCTTTCAGTAAACTCCTGCTTAGATCAGAATCCGTGACGACATTAAAGGAAAAACTTATTCCACTGATGAACCGTTTCCTTTTGACTTCGGTGGCGGTTTACCCGCATTTTCCAATAAAAGAGAGATATTCAGCCCTGTTGAACCAGATAAATGAAAAGGCAGATACATGATTTACCTGATTGCCGAAATGTTAGAATCGCTTGGTGGTAAATGGGAGGTATTTCGTGTTTTCCAGTATGTAAGTGTCAGGGCAATTGCGGCTTCTATCACTACATTGCTGCTAATCATCCTTTTCTCGCCATCAATAATCAGAAAACTACACCTCTCCGGTCAACGAGATACTCAGCGAGATATCGATATAAACCTTGCCAAATCAAAACGCGGTACTCCCACAATGGGAGGTATAATAATATTATTCTCAGTATTTATCAGCCTCTTGCTCTGGTCAAACATACTAAGTCATTTCATCTGGGTTATTGCATCTTGCATGATAGTTTTCGGGCTATTAGGTGCAACCGATGATATCAGTAAAGTTCGTGGCGGTCATGCTGACGCTGGATTAAGCCGTACAAGCAAACTGTTGGTTCAGGGGCTTTTTGGCATCGCGTTAGGGATGTTTCTCTATTTCCCGATAACCTCTCCCTTCTCGGCAGGTATAGCCGACACAGTCGGGGTTCCTTTTATCAAACCTGCCTCAATGGGAGGTTTTGATATTCATCTTGGTTGGGGATACATTTTCTTCGTGGCATTTGTAGTAATGGCAATCTCAAATGCTGTTAACCTGATAGACGGTCTTGACGGTTTAGCTGCCGGTACAACACTCCCGCCGGTAATGGTATATGCAGTCTTCGCTTACATCCTCGGTAATATCAAGATGAGTGAATACCTGCTTTATAATTTTATGCCCGGAGTCCATGAGCTTGTTGTTTTCGCTGCTGCGTTGATAGGAGCGTTAATTGGATTTTTATGGTATAACGGTTATCCTGCTGAAGTATTTATGGGAGATACTGGTTCCCTCGCGCTTGGTGGGATGCTGGCAGCAATGGTTCTGCTCACAAAACAGGAGCTGTTATTTATAATCGCCGGCGGGCTCTTTTTCTACGTTAATGTCACACACCTGATCGGGGACAGGATCGGAATAAATCTTCTTGGCAGACGCATCTTCTACCGTACCCCAATTCACCATTCCTACGAACATCTCGGTATTGCAGAAACAAAAGTTTCATTAAGGTTTGCCATAGTCGCCCTGGTACTGGCAATGCTCTCGTTAGCTACGCTTAAGATCAGGTAGGCAAGATTAAAAATCAAAAATATAGAAATACTCTATTGCTTAATTTCTGATAAACACAATAAAAAATAGATATACCGAACCTGAATTTCCCATTTTCTGGTTACAGGTTTCACTAAAATGAAATCAATCGTATATTGCTGTATTCATATAGATTGATATTAAGGAGTTTTGCTATGCGCGATCAGGATATCCGCTGGATACAGCGATTCGAACATTACTGCAATGCGTTTAGTCAATTAACACGGTTTATCGAAAAGAAGGATTTGAATGAGCTTGAGCAACAAGGGCTGATAAAAGCTTTCGAATATACTTATGAGTTGGCATGGAATACTATCAAGGATTATTTCGAAGACCAGGGTGAAACCGGGATCACAGGCAGCCGGGACGCCTTCAGAATCGCCTTTAACCGTGGTTTAGTCGAAAACGGCGAAACCTGGATGGATATGATAAGGAGCAGAACTCTGACCAGTCACACTTATAATGAAGAAGTCGCAAATGAGATAGTTGATGATATTATCAATAGATACTTTATAGAATTTGGAAAATTAAAAGATAAAATGGAATCTCTGAGGACGAAATATTCATGAGTGACAGATTTGGTTTGAAAGAAGCCACCATCCAGAAAATCTGCACTGTTTTTACCCACTTCCCACAAATCGAACAAGCGATTATCTATGGTTCCCGCGCCAAGGGTAATTACAAAAAAGGTTCCGATATTGACCTGACTCTGCATGGCGGAGACGATTTAACACTGCAAGTGCTTTACCAAATCATGGATGAAATAGACGAGTTGCTGCTACCATACACAATTGACCTGTCAATCTATTTGAACATAAATGATCAGGATCTAATCGACCATATCCGGCGTGTAGGTGTGATTTTTTATGAGTAGTCGAGTAATCATAATAAGAAAGTTGAAGAAGTAAAACGGAAATAAAGGCAATGAGCACCATAAATTTTTCCACTCATATACAAACTTTACTTCACTGAGATTGAGAAATAGGTGATTACAAAGAGACGCAAGAAAAGGCTGCTCGATGAAAAATAATCTTACTGGCAAGCAATCAAATTTCCTCCTCTACACCGGAAAAGACGGAAAGGTGAATATTGAAGTCTTTCTGGAAGATGAAACTGTATGGTTGACACAGAAGGCGATGGGAAGACTTTTTGGTGTTGAAAGTCATACAATTACATATCATTTAAAGGAAATCTTCAAATCCGGCGAACTCGATGAAAAGTCAACTACTCGAAAAATTCGAGTAGTTCAAAATGAAGGTAAAAGACAGGTAGCAAGAAATCCAAATTTCTATAATCTTGACGCTATCATCTCTGTCGGTTACCGGGTTAATTCCTACCAGGCTACGCAGTTCCGTATTTGGGCTACCAAGACGCTGAAAGAATTTCTCATCAAGGGCTTTGTTCTTGATGATGAACGGCTCAAGCAGGGCAACCGGGTTTTCGGAAAAGATTATTTTGATGAGCTGTTAGAGCGTATCCGGGAAATCCGCGCCAGTGAACGACGATTTTATCAAAAGATTACTGATATTTACACCCTGTCAGTTGATTATAATAAGGAAGCACCTCTAACCAAAGATTTCTTCGCCACAGTTCAAAACAAGCTGCATTGGGCAATCACCGGAAAAACTGCGGCGGAGATTATTTATAATTCAGCAGATACAACTAAAATCCATATGGGCTTAACCAACTGGAAACATGCACCGGACGGCAAAGTTTTAAAATCCGATGTTACCGTTGCTAAAAATTACCTTAACGAAGCCCACATTAAGGAACTGAATCAGATCGTCTCTGCCTATCTTGATTTAGCGGAAAACAGGGCTCAACGACAGATTCTGATGAATATGACAGACTGGATTGAATTTCTGCAGAAATTCCTGGAATTGTCTAACTACCCAATTTTAGAAGACAAGGGTAAAGTCAGCGCGTTAGAGTCCAAGCTCAAGGCTGAGCAGGAATATGATAAATATCGAGTTGTTCAGGATAAAAATTATTTCTCCGATTTCGACGAAGAAATAAAAAGGATTACCGGAAAGAATGATGGATGATCGAGCAAGCGTAGTCCGATTCTTGAATCCGGGATTAGATGCTGAGTCGTCCTTGTGTAGTTATATCCCCGGGACAATTGAATAGAGTGTTTCGTGGGCTAATCATCTGTCCAATTACCGATGCCAGGCATAGAAAGCATCTGGGTTTAGGTTTGATCCGTGTTCCCGCAGGTGAAGGCGGATTACATAAAGACAGCTTCGTAATCTCATTCCAGGTGCGTATGATCGATAAGAAACGTATTATCCAATCAATCGGTTCATTCGATGGAACAATAATGAATGAGATATCAGATACTCTTAAGTTTGTTTTGGGTATGCGTCATTGAATCAAAGCCGGTTTGTTTAACGCTTAATCATCAGTTTCAGCCAGGTAGCATACATGCTCCCGTTGGATGAACCAACGGGGGGCATGTGCCAGAACAACCAATAAAAAGTAGTAATATTAGTAGGTCATTATGTATTTTCTAATGCCTCTTCGAGTATTTCTTGGGTTATTTTGAGTGTTCTAATAACCAATTTGGCACCACTTAACTGTTCATTAATTCTATCTAATTCATGGTTAAGATATGGATGCCAAGCATCATTTTGCGTTGGACTTATTGCCATATTATTCGAATTTTTAATTATTCTGTCCGATCATTTGAAGCAAAACTTGATAATTGTTAAGAGATATTTCTAATAATTAGGAAGGCTCGTCAGCAAGTTTGTTGTTTATTTTTTTTGCAGAGCTGTTCGCATCAATCATGCCCCAAATCCAGATGATAGGAGTTGTTACAAAACCGACAACAACCCACATTAGGAGCACAGAGATAGCATAGGCAACGATGAATACAATTCCTTTAACGATCTGTCCATTATAAAGCTGTCCCAATCCAGCATAAAAAAATGACAAGATTGTTGCTATTGCAGGATTCTTGTAGTACTTGGGGGGTTGATTATCCATGCTTAAAACCTTTCATGTTAAAAAACGGTTAATTCCGTTTCATTTATTGTTATATCGTACCAATATTGTTTTCCCGGAAAATTGTCTTAGTGAGCAAAGGACTTCTAAAATGGATTTCATGCTTAATAGAGATTTTATTAACATGAATTTGCACAACCAGACGGCTTTTGCTTGAAATGACAAAACAATAATCGTTTGCCAAATGTTGCATGATGAGATCCTCAAATCGTTTTAAAGTATTAATCTAAAGAGACATCCCACAATTCTCGCAAAACTGACCGGAAGAGTCTCCCTGGTAAACTTTTCCGCAACTGGGACAGGTTGTCGTTGTGGCTTACTGTTGGTTCTCAGTTTCGTTAGATGCGGTCTCAGTTTCGTCAGATGCTGCCTCAGAACTTGATTGAGGCTCATCAGCAAGCTTTATGTTTATTTTTTTTGCCGAGCTGTTTGCATCAATCATACCCCAAATCCAGATAATTGGAGTCGTAATATAACCGACAACAACAAACATTAACAGCCAGGAGATGAAATAGGCAATAATGAAAACGATTCCCTTGCCTACTTGTCCGTTGTAGATTTGTCCTAAGCCTGCGATAAAAAACGATAAGATTGTTGCCACTGCAGGATTCTTGTAATACTTGGGGAGTTGATTTTCCATGTTTAATACCTTTCATATTATGAAACGGATAATCCCGCTTCTTTGAATACTTTACCGTACTGCAAACCGGAATCAGTGCAATCCAGGCGATTTTATTAGAAGTGGTAAAACGATAACGTACCGCTATTTGTTGTTAAATGGGATCAGATAGCCTTACGCTTGTCTTAGATCATAAAGACATCCCACAATCCTCGCAAAACAGACCGGAAGCGTCTCCCTGGTAAACTTTGCCGCAACTGGGACAGGTTGTCGTTGTGGTCTCGGGTAGGTTTTGAGTTTGGTAAGATTCTGTCGCAGAACTTGATTTAGGTTCTTTTTTAGACGTCAAAAAACCTATAGCTAAACTAATTCCCCAAATGAGAATTAATTCAACCAATAGAAGTGCCCCATTTATATGCGAAGCAGTATCTTTGTACAGGATAAATGCCCAACCTGGGTCTCTATCCCAAGTTATTGTATGGGGCGGTAATAGCACCGCAAAAATAGTTAAAACAATGGCTATAATTATTGCAGTTTTTACTTCTGACCTCATAATTGTCTCCTTAGAGTAAGACATAACAAACAATTAACATAAAAGACACCCCAGAACTATGAACATATTCGACATCAGATTTTGCGGTTAGATTAACCTTAAACTAATTCACACCTAATTCTGCGATTTATATACCCATTATCCAATTTTACGCGATATCCTCTTTGCCTGTCAAAACAGATAATTCCGCTTCTTTGAATGCTTTACCGTGCCACACACCAATCAACGCAATCCAGATTACTTTTACTGGAAGTGGCATAACGATAACTTCATGCACTCACTTATTTTTGCACTTTTATGCTTTTTCTACCTCTCACTAATAAATCTATTTTCAAGCCGTTGGCGCTGCTTGTGTAAGAATTAAGAAAACAGAACTAATCAAGGATTAGGGAAAGAACTCACAACACGAAAGCCTTCCCGTCGCTTAGATGGATTACCCCAGTTGCGATTCGCGGACCGACTGTATCTCGGTGTACGATAGTTCTCTAAACCACCCCGCAAGATACGGTCGGAGCCCGACGATGGTCCCTTCGGATTCGTCACAGGACCGCTCAAATAGCTACCATACCAATCCTGACACCATTCCCAGGCACCACCGTGCATATCGTACAAAGCCCATCCATTAGGGGCTTTCTTGCGAAGTATTCTTTTAAAATCACTATCACTGTTTCCACTATAAAAACGTGTCGTCGTACCGGCACGGCAAGCGTATTCCCACTCTGCCTCTGATGGCAAACGATAGCTCTTGCCCGGATCACGCCTATTAAGCTTCCCGATGAAATCTTGCGCTTCATTCCAGGTGACATTACCCATTGGTTCGTCAAAACGTACGTTGTGTGTTCTTGCCTTTATACGTAGCTGAACTATTGTCAATCCCATCATATCCTTCCACATTCCATTGGTTACCTCAGTCGTCATCATGTAGAAAGGCTGCAAGGTCACACGATGTTGAGGGCTTTCACTTTCAAATCTACCTTCTTCCGACGCCGGTGACCCCATCATAAACGATCCGCCGGGGATAAGCGTGAACTCCATTCCTAGTCCTAATCGGTCGGAAATTTCGCTTGCTATGATAAGCTCGAAATTGTATTCGTGGGTTTTTCTCCCAAATTCCACTGTAATCAAACTATCAATTGTTTCATATCCAAACTCCAGGATTCTAATCCTATATTCTCCCTTAAATAAAAACTTTGATATTAGCTGCTTTGACTTAATCTTACTAACAGTCCCTACTTTACCAATAATCTTTATACTTGATACCTTATCAGTGGAAATCTTTATTTTTCCGTAAGACATAAAAATACCTGAAAAAGCGGCAATTACAATCACGGAAGCAATCACAACAACTTTTAATTTGGAATTTTTAATTTTCTTTTGTACGAGTTTTACTCCATCTTCGTATGTAGGATTGTCATAGTCGTATTCTAAAGCAAGACCATAACACTTCAATGCTTCTGATCGCTTTTTCTTTGCCAGATAATTCTTACCTTTAGCTGCATAATGTTCTGCCAGTAGTTTTTTTGTTTTTTCCGATTCAAAAATATTCAATGAACTTTTCAATGATGAAATTGAACTATCAACCTGGTTCTCTTTAGACTCAATTTCAGAAACGAGAACAAAGCATTCTGACAAAAGCATTTTTTCGTCTTCGGTGAAGTCAGAATATTCTATTTTTTCAATTTGCGCTTTTATTTTAGTTTTCGCCTTCTGAGCTTTTAAAAGCGAGCTGCAAAGGTAAAGCTGCAATATATTTTGTTCTTTTTGTTCATATTTATCTTGAGTCTGGCTCATTTCAGTTGAGATTACCTCATGCTGCATAGAGCCGTTGTTTTTCACAGTCAATATGGTATTTCCAATAGTTATCCCAGTCACCGTTTCTTTTCAATGCACGCAGATCGAGTAC
>JAVCCM010000015.1 GCA_030765455.1 Candidatus Electryonea clarkiae
AAATATCAAGGGAAAGTAAACAGGAGCCGTATACGTGAACCGTACGTACGGTTCTGTGAGAGGGATGAGGCGAAGTAGATCACTCCGCCTCACCCTACTCGATTGTTTATTATTAAACGAGTTGCTTTTCACAGACGAATATTCGAATATTATAATCATGAAACCCATCCAGACTCCAGATTCCGCTGTCGCACATTTTATAACCTTTTCTTGTTATCAACGCCGTCATTTATTCCGTTTTCCAGAACATTATAATCTGTTTCTTAACCAATTGGAGAAATCCCGCGAATCAAATCATTTCAAGGTTTTTGCATACGTAGTAATGCCTAATCACGCTCATCTATTGATTCGTTTCCCCGAATCACAAACACCTTCTTCCACATTGAGAGGTTTAAAAAGAACCACGAGTTACCATCTCTTGAATTGGTATAAACGAAACAATCCTGAAGTTTACAAATATCTATCAGTGAAAGAAGGAAAAAGAACTGTAAGACGATTCTGGCAAGCCGGTGTTGGTTATGATCATCATGTTGAAGGGAATGAACGTTCTCTGAGGGAAATAATAGAATACATACATAATAATCCAGTTCGTTCAGGAATGGTGGAATTACCTGAAGAATGGAGATGGTCAAGTGCTGGATATTGGATTGATAATCATGATGGTCTAATTAAGATTTCTTCACCGTGGGATGAGGAGTAGTTATCGACCAACAAAACCCCGTTGGACAAAGCCAACGGGGGCATAATGCCGGTGTTGGTTATGATCATCATGTAGAAGGGAATGAACGTTCTCTGAGGGAAATAATAGAATACATACATAATAATCCAGTTCGTTCTGGAATGGTGGAATTACCTGAGGAATGGAAATGGTCAAGTGCTGGATATTGGATTGATAATCATGATGGTTTAGTGAAGATTTCTTCACCGTTGGATGAGGAGTAGTTATCGACCAACAAAACCCCGTTGGACAAAGCCAACGGGGGCATAAGCTGGATATTGGATTGATAATCATGATGGTCTAATTAAGATTTCTTCACCGTGGGATGAGGAGTAGTTATCGACCAATAAAACCCCGTTGGACAAAGCCAACGGGGGCATAATGCGTAAGTTATGAAATAATAGTATAGTTACTTGAGCCATTTGATCTTTATTTGGGATAAAGTATTTGTTACTTGATTTGCAGTAGCTATGATTATTTTCATATTCGAGGACTTCTCGATCGCATGCCCATCAAGATTTTCCTCAGCACTTTTTTTTATACTATTAAATCCGCTTTCACTTGAGCAAACGGTAATATCAAGTATTTTTTTCAAATCTTTGTTAATGTTCAATTGAATAATATTTAGGACAATCGAAATTATTGATGCTATTGAGCCAATAATTCCTAGCCATTCAAGAATAGTAAAACTGTGTTGGATGCTTTGCTCCATTTTTAAACTTCAGATAACTTTACGATTTGATTTAAATACAACAATTCCATCAAAACTTAAACTTATTGAAACATTATCAAAATATTCATCGATTATGTTATTAATAATATTTTGCGTAGAAACTAATTCTTGTTTTGAGTCTAATGATGAATAGCAATACATTTTAGTTAGTGAAATTCCCTTATTTTCCGCGCTTTCAAAGACTTCAAAAAAACAATTCTTTAATTCATCCACTCGCTCAAGAACTCCACTTATTTCTCCAGATCCTACACCTGATAGGAATCCCTCAGTTGAACCAATTGAAAAATGTTCACGTTTAGTGGATGAGCCATTATTGATATTGTTGGGATATATACAAAATGTAACGAAATTTTGAGTCATTAGTCTATGTATTTCTATATTTGCGTTGAATGGGACGAATAATCTCACTTTTAATATAACCAGCAAGAATTGTTCCAAATCGTACGTCAGTTTTCAATGTTAAAAAGGTTTTTTCTATTTCGTCTGCACATTCAGGAATGACTTCACGGATACCCTTGAGTAAGACTGAAAGATCTCCTTCTTCTTTCATCCCAATCTCATCGCGCGTTTCACAATACTTATCGAATAACTCATCAATATCCGATTTTGTACTTTGTTTTCTCTCTTGAAATGAGGGTTTATTGGACAAATTATTAATACCTACTCATCATATCCTATTGAACTCTGTCTATAGCTCTGCTTTAAAAGATTGGTTGTCTGTTGATTGAGATAATTCTTTCAATGTAGCTTGAAATTTTCGAATAAGCATGGCTAATTCTTCAGCTTCGCATTGAAAAACTTTTGGTTCTCCTTCATCAAGCTTTATTCGAACAAGTATAATAGGAATTTGACCAACAATATCTGGTTCATATTCTTCAATTGAATCTGTTCTCCAGTTGAATTTGTCCTTAAGTACTAAACGAAAGTCTATTGAAGTTGTGCAGCTAACTAAATATGGTAAGATTTCTGCACTAGCGCTTTTTCGTAATCTACGATCACTGTCATTTTCAAGAATTGTATAAAATTCCTTTAAGAAAGCAATTGCTTCATTCTTAATCTGTTCATCTTCTGGTAACACATGAAGAATTTGTATATCTTCTAGAGTAGCGTCAACTGTATCGTTTCGAGGATTCCATAATTTAGCCAGTGCTTCCAATACATGAAATGCTTTAATTACATCTTGGGGATCTCCGTCAAGCGATGCAATGATCTGCTCTCGAGCCTCTGCTTCTTCGCTGTCTGTAATTGATAAAAGATAGGATGGTAGTTCCGAGAGAATATTCTGTTGATTTTTCTTACCTAATGTCCAAACTAAATCTAAGTGCTCCTTGAACTTTTCGTCAAGGGTGGCTGCCTTATGGTATAATGCTGAACGCTTTTTTTTTGACATAGCTTCTTCCTCCAAAAATTTATAGATAATAAATAATATTTGTTGATGTGTCAAGTTATTATTTCATTTAACAATCTTTCCATTTTTATTTACTCCTCAGTTAAGTAAAAGAAAAATTCATGGTTTTGTAGTAAGATGCCTTTTATGGATTGCTTTTTTATCAGTTCTTATACAGACTTACTGCGTGACATGCAAAATATGTTTTGTTTAATGTTGGTACGATTCCAAGTTTTTCAGCGGCTTCTTTTACCTCTGGATATCTAATTAACAAATCTTCGATTTTGAACATACTGCTTATCCGCCCGATATAGTTATTAGAGGCAGAACGTAGCTTAAGATGTTCTTTTTGCCACTCTGCTTTGATCATGATATTACGGGCTAATTTTCCAACCGTTATAACCTTCAGGAGATTGTCCTTTAGGAAAGATTGATTAAGTAATTCATTCCAGATAGATATAGATCTCTGATTCATGAAATCTGTGGGATTTATATTGGCTTTACCCTTTATTGCTGACCAGGGGACAGCATTTCCGACTGCTGTGTTCCCCGGCACAAAATCCGGATATATTGACTTCAGAGCCAACGGGATACTCATATCATCCCACGGTTGCACTCCAAGATCAAATATTTTTCCTTCAGAAGCGTACCATTCATTTAACCGCATCATTCGCTGTTTCGAATCGTATTGATTCTTTAAAAAATCAACGTATGATTTATTGCTGTTGGAAAGATTTTGCGATTCTGAAAGCACAAGAATGCCATTCCATTTCTCCGGGAAAAATGGGAGGTAAGCTTCGGTAAGGACAATCTCAGGATTGGATTCCATCTCTTGTTGAGAAAGAGTAAAAGATTCTACGATAGGTAAAAGGTCTTTCCACATGTTAGTTCCCTCCTTGTTGATAATATAACAATCCAGGAGTTAAATGTCATGTGTGTTTCCGCTAAAACAAATATAAAATGGATTCCCGAATCAAGTCCGAGAATGACATGGAGGATGGATTCCTGTTAACTACATACAGGAATGACACGTGAGTTTGAAATGCATTGGCTTCGCTGAGCTGCACTTCGTTCCGACTCCTGGGTGCAAGCCACCCAAGCTACATATACTATTAATTCAATAAAAGATGACAAGAAAAAAGGTTCTTACTCTCTAATTATTGCCACTTTGCCAACGGCGGAATCTCCGCGCGGATCTGTGACAAGAATCAAATACACGCCGCTATCCGCCCAGTTGCCATCGTCACGTTTTCCATCCCATCCTTTAGCAGCATCCTCGAAACCCAGCTCGCGAATCATACGTCCGGAAGGTGTAAAAATCTTGACTTTTGCATCCCTGACCAGGCTGTTACCAGTGAAATAAAGCTTAGAGTCCATATCAGCCCCGACTTTGAACGGTTGTGGCCGGACTTCTATGCTACTCATTAAGTTTTTTCCTACCGGTCTATATGGAGTCTGAAGAATAGAGATTCCCTGTCCGGTTCCAATATATATTTCTCCGGTGGAAGGACTGAATTCAAGGGTGCTGATCTCATCATCGACCAGCGAACTTGGATACTGACCGGAGCTTGAGGTATAATTCCGGATCCAGCTAAAACGATCAGGCGCCAACACACTCAGACCAAACCTGGTACCAATCCATAAATTATCCAAAGGATCGATAGCCAGGGCAGTAATTTCGTCTCCTAATGCGCCCGTAATTTTCATGAAGGTGAATTCACCGGGCTCCTGGAGATTGGTGTTCACATAATAAAGTCCTACCGGGGTAGCAACCCATAACAATCCCTCCTGGTCAATTCTCATTGCATTGACCTTACGGAAATCCACTTCTACACCAAAATCGACGGCGAAATCGCCGGTTGTGTCCTCCGGGGTTCCCCTCGGATCAAACATTACAATCGGGTTATCGCTGCCGCTCTGAAAAGCGCCCATCCATAGCCGCCCGAAATTATCCCTGACAATATCTTTCAACCCGGTGGAGTTGATTCCCGAAGCCCGACCAAACCGAAGCCATTCAACATCATTGTTGTCGTACCATTCAAGTGGAACGTAAACCAGTGCAGCTCCATCATTTGCGAGTGTATTGGTCATCCAGATACCTTTATCAGGCTCTATCGCGAAGCCGCTGACCAGCATGAAATCACTGCCTATGTTCATTGGCTCGAGATACTCGAAGGATGCATCGAAATGTGTCGCTATCAACTCATTATCGTCTTCGACAATATTTATCAATCCGGAACCACGAGTTCCAATCCAAACTCCACCGCGGTCATCACTACTGATAGCATATGGATCATAAATGAATGCTCTCCAGCCTATATCGAAACCGGTTACGGAAGTCCATATCCCGTCTTTCCATCTGAAGGCGCCTTGAATATTGTCGCTGAAGGCAGTTATCCAGATATCGCCGGAACTTGTAACATCAATATCATAGATACCATTACCGCCGGGAGTATTCTGAGGTAAGAACTCAACTGATTCACCATCATATTTTCCTATTCCCCCGATGTAACCATTCCCGGTATCAAAAACGAACCATAATTCATTGCGGTACCATTGCATATCGTACACTCTCATGGTATCCGTGAGAAAATAGTCCCAGGAGTTACCATCGTCTGCCATACTGCCAAGACCTTCACGAGCAGCTACATACACCGGTTTTTCCGGATCGTCAGGATTCGTGAATGACAAACCCGTTTCAATTCCATATACGGTGTAGTTTCTTGGTATGAGATTAAACTCGGATCCTGTAAAACGATACATCCCCAATCCGAACAATCCTATATAGACAACGTTATCAGCTTCATCGATAAAATTGATTTTAGGATCGTTTAAGCCATCAGGAGCCGGGATTTCCTCGCCGATGTTAAAAAGCTGCCAAGATTCTGGGTTTAAAAGGATTGAATTAAGGTTTGCAATTGCTACGCCGGATTCTCCGCCGACAAAAAGGAGCGAATCCGAAATATGCATACTCAATATTTTTGAGGGTTGTGTCCAGTTACCGAAGCGTCTGTATGTTTCTTTTACTACCCATAACTCCTCTTCCACGGAAAGCTCGAGTCTGCTTACCCCGATGTCGGTAGCAATAAAAACCGCATCATCACTGAATGCGATATCATAAATACTGAAAATATCTGAATCATCATAAAAATCGAGAGTCCGCTGGAGAATATTCCCGTTCAAACCATCCAGACGGTCCAGTGCTCCATTGGAATAACATACCCATATATCCTGACTGGACGGATGAACTGCAACAACGTTCACGCTGTTGCTGAACAAACCCTGATCTTTATTCCACAGTTCAGCGTAATTGTCATCAGCATTTATGTAGAACAATCCGCCATCGGATGCAGCCCAGAGACCCTCATCCGTTGCGGCAATTCTTTGCGGTTGCCATCCTGAAGTTATCGTCTGCCAGTCATCCGCATTCGCTATAGAAAATAACGCCAGGCTAACAAGCGTTACGAACTGGGTAATAACCGAATTAGAACGCATACTGCCCTCCATGGTAATAAAATTGTAGCGAACGGCTCGGATTCAACAGGAGGGAACTTTCATCAATCCAGGTTTTCAAATAAATTGACCATTTCCACAGCGGATTCGGCAGCTGCAAAACCGCGATTCCCGCCTTTTGTTCCGGCTCGTTCAATTGCCTGTTCGAGGGTCTCCGCTGATAAGATACCATAAATAACAGGTACTTTACCTTCCATTGAAACCTGGGCAAGACCTTTAGTTACCTCATTCGAGATATGGTCGTAATGTGAAGTAGCACCGCGAATAAGAGCGCCCATACCAATAACAGCATCAACTTTTCCGCTCTCAGCTAACTTCTTGACAACCGATGGTATTTCAAAACTTCCCGGCACACGGACGACAGTAATATCGTCATCCTGGGCACCATGACGCAGTAACCCGTCCAGGGCGCCTTCAAGCAACCTGTCAGTAATGAAGTGGTTGAAGCGACCGACCACTATTCCAAATTTTCTGCCCTTCGCATCAAGAACACCCTCAATAATCTTTGGCATATGGTTCTCCTTGTCAGGATGAGCCGATTATATGGCCCATCTTTTCTTGTTTGGTTTTTATGTATTTGCCATTGTATTCGTTGGGCTGAATATCCATGGGAATCCGTTCGACTACTTCCATGCCGTAGCCTTTCAGCCCGACAATTTTTTTCGGATTGTTTGTCATCAGGCGTAGCCTTCTTACTCCAATATCCCTTAGAATCTGGGCACCAATGCCATAATCTCGAAGGTCCGGCTTGTAGCCAAGCAACAGGTTTGCTTCAACTGTATCATGACCCTGATCTTGGAGAACATATGCCTGCATCTTTGCCTTCAGACCTATACCACGCCCCTCCTGCCGCATGTAAAGGAAAACACCGCAGCCTTCCATAGCAATTATTTGCAAGGCTTTATCGCGCTGCTCACCACAATCACATCGCATAGATCCAAGCACATCACCGGTAAGGCATTCACTATGAACCCTGACCAGGACAGGCTCGTCCTCTTTCCATGTACCCTTTACGAGGGCAATATGTTCCTTGCCGCTTTCTATTTCAGTGTAATGGTGCAGAGTGAAATCTCCGTATTTTGTCGGCATGGGAACGCTTGTCGTATGCTCTACTAATCTCTCCGTTCTCTGCCTGTACTCGATTATATCTCTTATCGTGTACATTTTTATGCCAAAATGTTCGCTCATCTTTGCTAATTCTGGCACTCGCGCCATTGTACCATCGTCATTCATTATTTCGCATAAGACTCCCGCCTGTTCAAAACCGGCAAGTCGCGCAAGGTCGGAAGTACCTTCAGTGTGTCCCGCCCGGCGTAAGACACCACCTTTTACTGCAATTATCGGATGGATATGTCCGGGGCGAGCAAAATCTTCCGGTTTTTTTGAAGGATCTGCGGCATTTTTAATTGTTGCAGCCCTGTCCGCGGCAGAAATTCCTGTGGTCGTATCATGCTTGTAATCAATAGTTACTGTAAAACGTGTACCATGCAAAGCTGTGTTGTTGTCTGTGCCGACCATCAGTGACAGCTCAAGTTCCTTAGCACGCTCTTCGGTCAATGAAAGGCATATCATTCCACGACCATGTTTTGCCATAAAATTGACGGATTCCGCCGTGATTTTTGATGCTGCCATTACAAAATCACCTTCATTTTCACGATCCTCGTCATCGACAAGTATGATGATTTTGCCTTCTCGTATATCTTCTATCGCCTCTTCAATCGGATGAAAAATCACTATTGTTTCTCCTGTACTGCATCTTTGCTTGAAGTCCGGGAACGGTGTCTCCGGGTTACTATTTTGTCTTACACTGTACTACTTGTGTGTTAAGTTATCCAAACCCAAATTCCATTAATTTTTCCGGGCTCAGTGAATCCTGGTTTTTATATGCACCTAACATGTTATGGACATATTTCGCTATAATATCCCATTCTACATGTACTTTATCGCCTGATCGCAGATGTTTGAAGGTTGTATTTTCCATCGTATGTGGAATCACCTCAACCTCAAATTTATTCTCGGTGCGGGATGCGACCGTCAGGCTCACACCATCCAGGGCGACCGATCCTTTTTCTACAATGAAAGGTTTTCCATTCTCCGGCAGCTCCAGTATTATTCGATATGAGCCCTGAAGTTTCTTAATCTCAAATACCTTCACTAATCCGTCAACATGTCCCTGGACAAGATGCCCTCCCAGTCTATCCACCGGACGCATGGCACGTTCAAGATTTACTTGATCGCCCCGGTTCCAATCTCTGAATTTAGTGCGTTCCATCGTTTCCCGGACTGCTTCAACGGTAAAACTGTTTCCGCTTCCATCTACAACAGTCTGGCATGCTCCAGAGATAGAGACGCTGTCACCAATAGCCAGTCCCTCCATCACTGTAACCGCATCAATGATCAATGTTGCGCCATTGCCGCTTTTCCGGATAGTCCGTATTTTACCAATTTCTTCTACCAAGCCAGTGAACATCAGTCGTCCATTCTATGATTGACTCTTGCTACAATATGCAGGTCAGTTCCTACTTTTCTCCAGCGAAATGGCTCGAGCCTGATAGCATCATGTACTTTCAAAATCCCAAGATCACGTATTGCATTAATACCGTGTCCAAGGATTACCGGGGCGATTACCATTTCAACCTTATCTACAATCCCTTCTTCAAGAAAAGCAGTCCAGATTTTACTTCCGCCTTCAACCATCAGGGACGATATTTTCTTTCTGGAAATCTCTTCCAGTACTTCACGCAGGTCAATCAAACCATCATTATTTTTTGGTACGATTACCGCTTCTACATTTGGATATTCCGCCCAACCAGGGAGCTTCCCATCATCCGGAGATCCGAAAACGATAGTCGGACCGGTGTCAGGAGTATTTAGCAATTTGCAGTCGTCAGGTATTGAAAAATTTGTGTCTAATGCTATCCTTATTGGGTTACGTCCTTTTACGTGCCTCACATCCAGCATTGGATCGTCCGCCCTGACCGTCCCAGCTCCCACAAGTACTGCGTCATGGGTTGCCCGCATCATGTGAACATATCTTCGTCCGGCTTTACTGGTAATCCACCGGCTGTGACCGGTAACGCTTGCAATCCTGCCGTCTATTGTCTGGGCGATCTTCAATGTCACCCATGTCATACCGGTTTCAGCTTTTTTCAGATACGGTTGGTTCAGCTCACGCGCCTTGTCAGCCGATAAACCCACTTCAACTTCGATTCCCGCCTCTTTCATCCGTTCAAATCCACGTCCGTTGACCAAAGGATTTGGATCGATTATTGAAGCTACCACACGTTTTATACCGGATTCGACAATAAAATCTGCACAAGGTGGTGTTTTACCAAAATGGCTGCATGGCTCCAGGTTCACATAAAGATCAGCGCCTTTTACCCTATTATCTGCAGCCTGTATCGCGATTACCTCAGCATGGGGACTGCCGAAACGTTTATGCCATCCTTCTCCGATAATCTGATCGTTTTTAGCCACTACCGCACCCACCATCGGATTTGGCGCCACCCAGGCACGTCCTCTGCGCGCGAGACTTAAAGCCCGTTTCATCATTTGTTGATCGAATTTAGTCCAGTCTTTCATAAATATCTTGCCAAAAAAGAGCCCCGGCGGAAATAAAACCGTCGGGGCAATATGAATAAGAAGACGAGAGAATAATCATTTCTATCAGGAATGACACTATACTTTAACGCAAAACTCCATAAGAATCACAATCCAAACCTTGTGTTCATAGGATTTACGTTTACATATATAGAATAATATCTATACATGTTGTATAACAACTTTCCCACCTTCTCCCATCCGGACTTTCACCGTCGGCGCCGGAATTACACCGGCTCAGTCCCGGAAGATGATATAAAATCAACAATCAAGTATGTTAATTACTACAAACATTGTAGTCTCAAATCTCTCCACCGGGAGTCGCGGGCTTTCACCGCCGGTCTGGAGTTTCACCAAACCCCGAAGGTGTCAAAAAGATAGATACGGAAAATCAGAACCCGCAAGAGGTAGGATAGTCTAACGGAGCTTTGGATTAATGCTTCAATATTTTTTGAGCGAAATCACCAGGCTCTTATCTATTCGGATTCCACCTGTATGATTTTGAGCAGCAGGGCTTCGCTGTTATTTGTCGAATCGGATTCTGTATAACCTGCAACAACAAAACTGAGATCATCTGTTACAACCAGGCTGTTTGCATAATTATTCTCATACAGTCCGGCTATTATACTCCAATCCAGATCACCGGCAGTATCGATTTTAAATAATGTTATATCATTCCATTCGCTGAGTGAATCTGTGGCAGCAACATCACCCGCTATTACATAGGCGCCCCCAGATACCTGTTGAATAGATTTACCCTTACTGCTAAAACCTTCAAAAGTATAATATGTCAGCAACTCATTTTCACCCAATTCATCAGTTCTGAGAAAGAAGATATCCTGATTAGAACTGTTAAGCGGGGAAGTATATCCGGTAAGGCAATAACCATTATCACTACAAACCTTAAGGTCTGTGGCGGTTAAGGGCTGTTGGGCATCAATTAGCTGATCCCATTCAAATTCCCCATTATAATCAAATTTACGCAAAAGAATGTTGGTGATAGAATAATCAATACCGATAGTAATGAATCCATTAGGAGTTGTGTGTGCTCGAATAGCCCTTACGTTTGAGCCGGATGCCACTCCATAGTGCTGTGCCCAAATCTGTTCGCCTGAAGCATTTGTCCGTATCAATCCGTAATGGTAGTTCACTTTTCCTGCTAAGATATATCCCCAGTCATTGGTGAATTCAAGGGAAAGAGCCTGATCGCCGATATTGCCGGCAAAGCTCGATAACCAGGCACTGTCACCTTCTGCATCTATATGGAACAAAAATGCCTGTGTAAGCAAAGAATCATCCCGAAGCTCTCCGTAACCTGCGACAGTAAAGCTGCCATCCACACATGATTTTACTGCATAGCCGTATTCCTTCCCGGCAAAGAGATCGAAAGATTTACTCCATTCCTCAGCACCATCGGAAGAGGTTTTTACAAGGTAGGTCTTCAGCTCGTCGTCCGAGCTGCCGGAAAGAATAAATCCTCCATCAACAGCATTATCGACACAATATGCTTTCGAAATTGTACCATCAGTGAAAGAATAAATCCAATCTACCACAGGATCACCAGAATTTGACGGTCCTGTACTGCCCGCTCCTACAAGCTGAGATTCCTGCTCGCAGGAGATCAATATCAGGGCCAGGCTGAAAACCGTTACTAAAAATATTCTTTTTTTTGTCATCTCTTATATCTTATTAGCTGAATCTTCAGACAAATAATATATACGAATGTTGCCGCATATTCCAAATATCTCCGGCATCTTTCAATTTCCTATCTTGCCAAAAGACCTATCAACACAAAATATAAATCCCATGATACATTATTGAAAAGCGTGGTTCTGTCTTTTTCAATTACCTGACAATCATGTGAGATTGTCCAATAGAACTCCATAAACTCAAACAAATCTTTAAAAAAATCAGTGCAACCTGAGCTGTACTTTCCGGGAAACATTAGCTACATTCCTGTTCATATTCAACTCCAAAACGACAAATGACTGAACAAACTCAAAACAAGAAAAAGCCCCTTCCCGGGCTCAGCGTAGTAATAATAACCCTCAATGAGGCGTTACGAATCGGGGATTGCCTGTCATCAGTATCTTTTGCTGATGAAATAATAGTCGCAGACTCTGGTTCCACCGATGATACATGTAAAATATCACAGGAACTCGGAGCGAGGGTTGAAAAAATTGCTTTTACCGGTTTTGGTACCACAAAACAAAGTGCAATTGAGTTTGCCCGTCATGAATGGATACTATCCCTCGATGCGGATGAGATTGTTGGCAATACGCTTCAGGAAGAGATAAAAAAAGTACTGAAAGAACCTCCGCAGGCAAACGGGTATATTATTCAACGCGATGCCTGGTTCCTGGGAAAAAGAATCCGGTATGGAGGATGGGACAATACACGTATTCTTCGTCTTTTTCGGAATGGTAAAGGCAGATTTACGGATGACCAGGTGCATGAACGAATCATTGTGGAAGGGCATCTCGGCAGCCTTAACGGCATCTTAGAGCACCATACCGTCACAACATTTCCTCATTATCTCGCTAAATTGGACCGGTACTCGACTCTTGGGGCTCAGAAGATCGTTTCACGTTCCGATAATAATATTGGGATAGGAAGTGCTTTTTATCACGCCATTGCAAAATTCCTTAGTATGTATGTTCTAAAGGCGGGCTGGCGGGATGGATTGCCGGGAGCATTACTTGCGGTATCCAGCGCATACTCGACCTTCCTCCGCTATACAAAAGCTGCTATGATGTTACGAGGAGTTACTAAGCCCTTCCTGTCATCGTCACTTGAAGAGAGGCATATCGACAGGAGAGACAAGGGTTCAGAGATGAATCCCGAGTAAAAAGTCAAATCTTTCTTTTTAAGAAATAAGTATTTTCTTTCATAATTTTAAATGTTCAACAGAAAAATGGTATTGACTCCAGCTCGTGAAAAAAAAATCAAGAATTTTCATTCTTTACAAGATATACAGGTAATACCAAGTTATATTTCTTGCAAGAGAAAGTTAGTAAACATTTAGAGATAAAAGTTGGGAAAAACCATGAGAAGAAACAAGTACATTATTCTTGCCATTCTGCTGACACTCGCTTGCAGCCTACCGGTTATGGCTCAGCCTGGTTTGTCAGCCAGATGTGAAGTAGGTTATTTGAATGAAGGTTTCAGGGTATTTAATATATCCGACCTGCTTGACGAAGATGCAATGGAAGCTGGGGTTACTATTGATGCAATTGAAAACTTCTTCTATGTACGGCTTTCTGCAGATAATGTGGATGATACTGTTCAAGTGTATATAGAGGTATCCGAACGTATCGGAAACGAGGTTGTAATATATTTTGTTTCCAGCAGGGACGAACCCTTTACATTGGGACAATGGAAACAAAATTCGCAAGATAGAGCGGGTTATTATGATAATGAGCATTTTGCCGATCTTGAATCTGCTGCTTGGTTCAAAACGGATTGGGATGAAACGGAATATGCTGATTATGATCGTCTTGCCGACATGATTTCAGATGGAGCGCTGGTGCAGACTACTTTTACAATCACATTTACTGTGTTTAGAGTTGTCGGCGGTGCACAGCTTCACTCGTTCTCTCGCACAATGACGGTATATAATCCTTCCAGTCCTACATGTACTGACCCTGCCAACGGCGGTCGTGAAAATACACCACCCATGTTAAGATGGGATTGGCCCGGAAATCAATTCCAGACAAATCCACAGACTGATTGGACGCTTTATGTTGTTGAGGGTCCCGAAGGTCCTGGTGACGAATCTATTATTGGAGACCCACCTAACCCGATTCCCAATGACGTTCGCTATGAAGGTCCTCCATCAAATACGAATTTTCACCAATATACGAATTTTTACCCGCACCAGGAACTGACGCTTGGGAATTGGTATCACTGGGCAGTAGAAGTGACAATCCCAACTGCATCCGGTGCAACCAAAACATATGTTTCGGATACTTTCTCCTTCCAGTATGGTGAACCTGATGAGGGTGGCGGAGGAGGCGGAGGTGGTCTTGGCGGCGGCTTGGGCGGCGGTCTCGGCGGCGGCGGCGGCGGAGGTGATACTCTCGGCGGCGGCGGAGATCCTGGTGATACCACTGGAGGCGGATTTGGTGGTCCCGGTGGATTCGGTGAGCAAGGCGGCGGCGGCGGTGGCCAAGGCGGTGGCGGCGGTCTCGGCGGTCTCGGCGGCGGTGGTGGTGGCGGCCAAGGCGGTGGCGGTGGCGGCGGCCAAGGCGGTGGCGGCGGCCAAGGCGGTGGCGGCGGCCAAGGCGGTGGCGGCGCACCTGATGACACAACTGGCGGCGGCGCACCTGATGACACAACTGGCGGTGGTGAAGATGAATTTGCTTTCAGCCGGGACAGTGAAAGATTGTTTACAATTATGGGGCAAATGCTCAATGAAGATCAAATCAATCTGATACGCCAACATCTCTTGGGATATAACCTCTCGGAAATCATTATCGATGGTGAAGAGCAAAGATCTTTGGCACAGCTTATTGAATTTTTGAGTATTCCAGGTTTCACGTTCGCAGGCATTGAAACTCAATAGAAACACCGTATTTTTTGGCTGAGGGAATCATGAAGATTTTAAAGACTTTAAATAATGTAATAATTACATTGCTGTTATGTGCAGCTTTTACCGTTCAGGTTATTGCTGCTGACAATTCACCAATTGCTGTTGCCCTGGCTGTTAAGGGGAAAGTTGAATGTAAAAAAGGTGAAGATGCCTGGAAGCCAATGGCATTTGGTACAACGCTATTCAATGGCAATCAGGTTCGTACAGGAGACGATGGGTTTGCAGCCCTCGCATTCACGGATGATAATTCACAAATTAAATTACGCCCCAACTCCAGCATGGAGATATTGGGGAAGCGGAATAAAGACTTCAGCATTACGAAAAAGATTAATCTTGAGATTGGTGAGCTTTTCGCGTCGGTTAAAAAGCAGAAAGGCAGCCTTAAAATTGCTACTCCCACTGCTGTTGCTTCAATAAAAGGAACAGAAGTTTGGGTAATTCTTGATGAAGAAGGAAACACACGAGTTCTCACACTTCAAGGATTAGTTGAATTTCTTAGTTTGGCGACTAATGAGTCGCAGCAAGTAATTGCAGGCATGATAGCTACCATGGGAATCGACGGTGTGGTGGAAATTGGTGGTTACACCGCTACACAAGTACCTACGAGTATTGAAGGTGAAGAGGGCATTCACAGCGTGGAAATCATTTTCACAGACGGCAATGGCGATACTAAAAGTGCTGTGATCCAGCTGAGAGCTGAAGAATCTGAATAGACTTAACGATCTTCTGTGCTTCGAAAACCAATTTGAATAGTGTTTTCAAATGCTGGAAATTCAACTCATGTAATAAAATACCTATTTCGTCGTGTGTGACTCTGGGGAGAAATGCGATTATGTATGTAGAGTAACAATGTTAAATCCCTTTCGATGAAAGGGATTTCTTGTTACTTGAATATAGATACTTATTACCAGATATCAATTCCATAGAAATTGGAATCTCAGGATAGCAAGAATTTATGTTACTTTATATTCTTGGAACATTGACCCAAGGTGATATTATTGGACGTCCTGTATCACAGGATTGACAGTCGCGCAACAACACATGTACCCCAACTTTTAAGTCGATAAGGGATTAAGTATGATTTCCAAAACTCCCAGGATAAATCCAGATCATTTGTCTGCACTTCCTGCAAAAAACCGTTATTCCTCAGTATTTCTGAAAGACATTCTTAAAAATGGCTGGATCAAGTTTTTGCCGGGAGAATTGAAAATATTCAGTCTTCTTTCAATTCTTCTATTAGTATCACATGCTGTTTTACCACCTGTTGAAGCCAGTGAATTACCTATACGAATTTTACATAACCCTGTTAGTTTTGCAACTTCTGGAAAACCAATCAACATAAAGGTAACTTTGGATGGGGATGTCTTATTAAGTGATGTAGAGGAAGCGGTTATCTATTTTCGCACTTTGGGACAAATGGAATTTGACCAGAACGAAATGGATTTCGTCGGACGGGAGTTCAGTGGGACTATACCAGCTGAAATGGTTTCGACACAGGGGATTGAATATTATATCAAGATAACAATCGCAGGTAATCGTTTTGTTGGTTTTCCTGAAATAGAACCGGATTTGAATCCCTTATCTGTCGCTGTCTCGGAAAGTAAACAAAAGAAATCGACGAAGCCAAAGAAATCATCCTTAGTAATTATAAGTCCTGAGCCTGATTCTGAGCAGGAAGAGCAGGAAGCTCAAATATTGGTTGCTTTCAACAGGGCTGTAAGAAAGCTGAACCCGGAGAAAATCCAAATTCGTCTTGATAACATGGATATTACCGACAAAGCAGTTATTACCAAAGATATCCTGATTGCTACAATCCCAGATGTAAGTTTCGGTCAACACAAAATAGATGTGTTATACAAGACCAAAAAGGGACGATTAGCACGGCTGGGAGGATGGTCCTTCAAGATTCGCGGAAAAGAAGAAGCAAAGAAAATAACACTCACGACTGTGCGCGGATCTGCCGGATTCAACGGGATCTACCGTGAAATGAACGGTCAAGTAAGTAGATTAGCTTATGAAGACTTTAGTATAAGAGTGGGCATAAATGATTTACGAATGATTGCAGCAGGTAAATTCTCCAGCGAAGAAAACAGCAACATTCAGCCACAGCACCGGTACTTTTTTGAATTAGGTACGGAAAAATATACAATTCGTGCAGGAGATGTAAACCCAAGATACAACAAGCTTGCATTCTGGGGACGAAGAACCCGTGGTGTGGAGCTTGATCTTAGACCAGGGAAATTCTGGATACAAAGCGTATATGGCGAAATGAGGCGTTCGATTGGTACCAAATCAATTAATGTTATCAGAGAATATGGTCAAGATGGCGAGATCGAGAGCATTGATACCACTTTCTCGGGCGGAACATTCCGAAGGTGGGTGGGAGCCATGAGGCTTTCATATAATCCCTCAAGGAGCCTCTCTGTCGGTTACATGCTAATGAAAGCAAAGGATGATGTTACTTCAATCCTGGGTGGAGACAAGCCAAAAGACAACCTGGTTTACGGTCTTGATATTAATGCTTTTGCAGACCGAAGACGCATATCGTTTAATTCCAACATGGCTATTTCAATGTTTACCGATGATACCAATCTCCCTCCGATAGAGGGTACGGAGTCCGGGAAAAGTATAATTTGGATTAATCAGACTTTCGATCCCCTGCCAAAGGATACTTCTGCCAGTCTTAGCAATTTCTTCGGTTCAATATTTGGAAAGACCTTTTCAGCCGATTCACGTTTACGTGTAAGATATTTCGATAATGATCTTCAATTCGGGGCAAAAAGAATCAGTAGAAGTTTTCACACTTTGAGCAACCCGAATATGACACGAGACAGGCAAGGTTATTTCATTCAGGACAGAATCAGGCTGCTTAAGAGTAAGCTGTATCTTGATTTTGGTTACAACTCTTATCATAACAACATCTTCGGTTTAAATGATATTACGGAATCATACAATCAATTCAATACGGGCTTCAGTGTTTATACAGGCGAAATGTTTCCTGATTTTTCAATCTCTTACAGGAATAGAGAGAACACCAGTGATGCCGAGGCGTTTTATATCATTGATGGAGATATCAATGATCCGGATTCAACCCTGATCGATGATAGAAAACTGGATCAAACGAATTTCATTACTTTTAACACGATGTATAATTTCTCTATAATGAATACAACCAATAATGTCACTGCCACAGTAATGACCTCAGACCGCACAGACGAGTACCATGCAACGGGTGCAGCCGAGCAGAAAATGTACAACATAAATATGAATACTGAATATGAAGGACTGCCGTTAAGAACCTCAATCGGATATTCCCTCTCTGATCAGAACACGGGAAATGGATTGAGTGAAATCCAATCACAAACAATAACAATGAGAATGAACCTTGGCCTGATGAATCGTAAGCTGAATCCATATTTTGGACCTCGCATAACATTAGGCAACGGTTTTAACGAGCTTTCATCTGAAGAACCGTCAAGCGAGTTGTTATATGCAGTGACTCCAAAATCTATAATACTTGATTTTATGAGAATAGACTGGTCGGGTGGTGTAATGTATGCATTTCTACCTAATCACAGTATTCAAGGTGGTATTAGTTATTCGATGCAATCGGAAAGTAATAAATTAGAGCTTTGGAACGGTGACGAGCTTCCTGTACCCACAGATACCGATGGGAAGAACAATATGATTGCAACAGTCGGATATCAGTATCGTTTCTAATATTTGAATTAATTAGTACCGCAATACAGATTTTGTTGAGCTATGATTATTTTCTAAGCATATTTCCCTGTTTTTGAGATATTTTGTATAAGCCCAGGCTTGAAATTATCATTGCTAAAAAAATCATCGTAGCGCCTGAAAGCGCCTGCAATGTCCACAATTCAGCCAACAGGATCCAGGCAAGCAGCGAGGCAAAAACAGGCTCCAATGTAAAAATTAAGGCTGCATGACCGGCGGGAACCTCCGGCTGATATCTTGTCTGCATCCAGACGGCTATGACTGTTCCGAATAGCCCGGTATATCCTGCAGCCACCCAACCGGTGAGACTTATTTGAAACGGAACAGCCTCAATTAAACTCCAGGTAATTGCACCCACCGTAACAGTAATAATCTGACCGTAGGTTAGAACCAGGACGTTTTTTGATTTTCCGGCTACTGATTCGAGCACTACCATCTGTAATGCGAAAGCAAATGCACAGCCAATTGTCAGCAGGTCGCCTTTGTTTAAGCCACCCGACTCCGGATCTGCCAATAGGTAAATACCAATCATGGCGGGAACTAAACCTATCCATGTCGCCCAATGTGTCTTGCTGGTTCTGAAAAGCCATGCCAGGAGGGGTGCAATAATAGTCAGTAAACTGGTGAAAAAACCACTTCTTGAAGCAGTCGTCAGTTTTAAACCCTGGACCTGCAGGAGAAAGCCTGCTAACAAAAACAGTCCAACCCATGAACCAAGCAAAAATGATTTTCTTAATTCCGCAGGACTAACGTCTGAATTACCCGATATTTGTTTTCGCCTTATATATAGGAACGGGAGAAATAATATTGATGCCATGCTGAATCTTATTGCGAGAAAATGAACAGGATCGGTTAGAGACAGGGCAGCTTTAGTTGCCGGGAAAGTCATACCCCAGATCAGGCAAAGTAATGCCAGCATCAGGGAGGAATGCATAATACTGTTTTTCATAGTAAATTTAGCCAAAGTTACGATTCTTAATTATTGGGAAAGTAAGAAATGTTGAAATATCAGGCGACCTTCAATTTTTAATCTGCTCCCTTATAAAAATATCTCGTTAATGATAAAGGAAATTGATTTGTTATTATGTAAATCATTTGTTAAAATTGAATTCAGGAGATGAAGGTAGATTTATATCATTTGCATAATTGAGAAATATTATATAAATTGTAGTTTCGCATTTCAGTAATTGTTTGACATTTAGAAAGCAACATTATATTCAAGAGCAACTTTAAGGAGTAATATCATGATTAAACGGTTAACGGTTATTTTGTTACTTTTGTCACTTAGCGCCGGATTAGTAAATGCATTTCCGGCTCGAGTCCTTTTCGAAGAATTTACGGCAGAGTGGTGTCCTCCCTGTGCGCCAGCATCGCGAGTGTTCGGAGATTTTATCGAAGATGAACATGAAACAATTTCCGTCATTATTCATCATGCCAGTACCGATCCCTGGTATGACATCAATGGACCCGAGCACGAGGCTCGGTTTACTTACTATGGGATTACCGGTATTCCGCATTGCAAGGCGGACGGTATAATTGGATTTCATCCGGGTGTGCGGAACAATATAAACAATGCATATTACCAGCGCATAATCAGAACCGCTCCGGTAAGCATTGATCTCCTGACTTATCTTAATGATGATGGTGTGAATGTTACGGCTACTGTAACAAGTGAAGATGATGCAATTGCCGGTAATTACAAGATCAGGTTTGCAATTGTTTCAACTTTATATGAAGAATATACTGGCAGTAACGGCCAGGATACATGGCATTACGACTTACTTGACCTGGCGCCTGATGAGGACGGTCTTGATTTCAGCATTGATGCCGATGATACTGAAACATTCAGCACTACTTTCGACTGGCCCTTTGCACTGCGGGGAGACCCGGTGTCAGAGGACAATATGCATGTTATTGCCTTTATTCAGAATGACGGCAACCGTGAAGTAATCCAGTCGCAAATGGCGGAAGTCGGCTACGGTGGTTTTATGGTTGATTCAGGAGAATCAGCTCATCTTGTGTCGGCAGAAGGAACCGCTGAATATGAATTCGAAATATCCAACCTGATGGGTGAATCTGATACTTACGTCCTTGCGGTTGAAGATGATTTTCCAGATGACTGGTCCTATACCTATACAACACCAGACGGAGAAGTGACCGGTAACGGTACAATAACCATTGATGGCAGTGACACTTTTACCAGCACGATAACTGTCACTACCGGTTCTGATGAAGGAATGTCGGGTAATTTGACTGTAAATATTACTTCTGAGAATGTTGAAGGGATAGAAAGTAACCTGTCCTATTTCACCATGTCGGCTGGAAGAGTATTGATTGTCAATGGTGATCCTGATGGTCAACATGCAGACTATTATACAGATGCAATTGAAGGCATAGAAGAACCGGATGAAGCGGTTGTCAGTTATGCCGTATGGCCTGTCGCAAGTAATGCTATGGATATGAGTGAAGTTTCCGGTTCTGATGTAGAGATGGTAATCTGGTATCTCGGTGAGGGTGGTACGCTTAGTGCAGCAGACGTTTCAGGACTTGAGGATTACCTTGAATCCGGGGGAAACCTGGTTCTTACCGGGAGCGACGCACCTGATATCCTGAATGCGATGGAAGACATTTCACTACTTGAGATGATGGGTGTTACAAGCCCGAGCAGATTTGCCAGTCAAAGTGTCAGTGGAGTTAACAGCGACCCGATTGGTGACGGCATGGAATTCAATATTACCGGTGGCGATGGCGCGGGTAATGCAGGAACCCCCTGCAGCATTCGTGCTGAAGGGACCGGTGAATACAGCATGATATATACAAGTGTTCACCGCGCTGCAGTCAGGAACGAAACCGATACATACAAATCACTCCTGATGGGATTCCCCTTTGAGGCAATTGCTACGGAGGAAGATCGTACAGCATTGATGCTTGTCTTCCTGGAGTATTTTATCAATTTCGAGTTCGATTCGACTCCTGAAAACAGTTCGGATATTCCTGTGCATTTTGCGCTGGAGCAAAACTATCCGAATCCGTTCAACCCATCAACTGAAATTGCATTCTCGGTACCTGAACTTGCCGAAGTTACAATAAGCGTATTTGATGTTACGGGTAGAGAAATCACACGTCTGGCTGATAAATCATTCCAACCGGGAAGCCACAAAGTAACCTGGTCGGCGGAAAATGTTTCCAGCGGCGTATATTTCTACAGCGTATCTGCAAAAGGCGAAACCAACAGCTTCAGTTCTGTTCGGAAGATGGTTTTGATGAAGTAAACTTTGTATCACATAATGTTAGAACAATAAGCCCTCGTACCGTAAATTGTGCGAGGGTTTTAATATCGCTGAAAAGAAAAACCGCAAAGTACTCGAAGAATTCACAAAGAAAGCAAAGGGTTCCTTTGTTACCTTCGCGCTTACTTTGTGCTCTCTGTGGTTAGATGTTTTCGCTGGGATGAATAAACTCAATGGCTACTTTACAGGCAGTCCAACAATGTCATTCTCAGACTTGATCCGGGAATCCACATAATCGCAAACTGTTGTAATGCCTGGATTCCTGCCTTCGCAGGAATGACACTCTGAGCTGATTTTTGCATTCTCGGACAACATGTTGAGCTGACCCGGAATCCTATTTTATCAGTAAGGCTTTTTTTGTTATGAAATATCCAGGGCTTACCAGCCTTATAAAATATATTCCTGATGGGTGGTCATTCATGTTCAATGAAAACTTCGATTGACCTTTTTTTAATTTCCCATCCCATATTTTGGCAATTTCTTTGCCTAAGATATCATTAATTGTCAGCTTAATCGGAACAGAATGATGCAATCTCACATTCAGGTAAGCCTGACCATTGAATGGATTTGGATAGACTGATACAATTGCGAAATTGTATGGAATTGTGGTGGAGTTATCGAAATCCTCAACATCTGTCTAATCAAAGAAATAGGCGCCGATATCAGCTCTTGTGCCGTCAGGGTCGGGATCACTGTCCGGATTGCCGGCATCTATAAGATCGCTGCCGGATTGCAGGTGATAATCCCCTGCATCCGGGTCCACAAAACGGGGATTTCTTTCCCCAAGGAAATTCTCCCCGACTGTTACATTCCTGCCGAATACCGGTTGATCTTCCATATTCAAATAAGCGCTGTAATCAATAAATGATGAATCGCCGGACACCAGTGTATCATATCCAAAGAAAAAGGAATTCATAATTACTGCATTTCTGCGGATATTTTCAACAGCCGTCCCGGTCTCATTGGCAAATGTGATCCTGTCCAGAATACGAAAACAATTCTCAAAATGTCCAGTTACGAGAGAACGGCTTATGCTATTCCAGACATTCTGTTCCTGCTCAAACCTGACAGTATCTGCAATAAAAACGCATTGCGAAATGTTGACTGAATTCGAATCTTCTCTGGCGCGATATTCGGCTTCAATTGAGACTTTTTCACCCTCAAAAGATGAATTTTCTAACTTATCCGGTATTCTAATTTTAAAAGAGCTTCCTGTTACATCTAAACCACTCCAAGAGGTATCATGATTCAAAGGCATACCTGGATTAATATATCTGAACAGGTCTGTAGTAATACTATCCGGAGTATCTTCAAGCGTTATTCGCAGAGGATTTTCGGCTGTAGCATTTATGTATAAATCAGCTATGAGAAGATCAATTACGGGGCTTCCTTCCAACAAAGAGTCACGCAAATCCTGAAAACCAATTTCAACATTTTCGCCAAGTGTCAGACTTCCGCCCACAATCCTGAGAGGAACGTTAGTTGAATCAAGTATGATGGTGGTATCATTCCAGGCCTGATCGCCTGAAATACAGCCTTCCCAATCGATTGCGGGATAATAGGGGGGGGATTGTCTAATAAACGAAAATCATAATAAAAATCTTTGGCATAGCCTGTTCCTCCGCAATTGCTGCGATGAACATAACCGCGGCGATTCTGCGCAATCGAACCTCGCAGGAAAATAGTCCCCCTTTCATCACGTTCGCCTTGATGTTCACCTTCAGGATCGCACCAGACATAATCGTCATCTTCATCATTCTGATGCTCGAAAGTAAACCGTTCGTTCAGAGAAAGCAGCGCTGCAGTTATTACAATATTCTTTCGTTCGTGACGACCTCCTTGTTCATATAATCCGTTGCCTCGACCGTTTCTCCAGGTATCCGCGATAAAGATATCGTTTTCAGAAACAACACCTAATTTTTCACGCGTACTGTCGGGGATAAAATCAGGAAGATTATCTATGTTTATGCTGGAAAATACGAGATTATCCATCAAGCAAATATCGCCAGAGCTGCCGATTGTGGTTTCGCCGTCAACCTCCTCACCGAAAAGCTGGAGCCTGCCGTCAAAGAAAAGAACTGTCTCGTTTTCGTATTCAACCACTCCATCATCAATAGTCCGGGTGCTGTCCCAGGGATCATCAGCACCCCATGACCACCAGTTCCAGCCATCATCGGCTGCCTCACAACGGAATTGAAGTGTACTATCCTCATTTTCAAAGAAATTACCTTGATCGACTGCTTCTGATCTGATAGCTGTCAGTTGTTCGGGAAAAATAGCTACAGGCCATTTAAAATGAGGTCCAAAACCAAAGTATGGATTCTGGTTTCCATTAATAAAAGAATCTTGCGAAGTGGTCACCAATCCTGGAAAAATGGTCCATATCCCAAACTGATATAATCATTTGAGTGCACATAGCCAAATAGAGTATCAGGCATCCAGAACCAGATGTATTCGTCGAATCGTGTTCTTTCATGGTTGGTGATATACATATAATCGCTGAAGTAACGAAGCCCGGCGAATGACGGTGAGGCTGTGGCAAGAAAAATCAGTAGTAAAACAGTGATAACAACAGCACGGTATTTCATGGTTTCCCCAATAAAAGAATATTACAAGGACTTTTCTCTAAATGGTGGCAATGATTACACGGGGTAACAATTAAATTATCGAATTAGAAGTGGGATGTCAACCCTTATGCCGATGAATCATAATTATTTATTATTCGTTTATGGGAGAAATGTAACTGTTCAGTTTGTGTCATTCCAGCCTTCCAACTGTACGACAATGTCACTCTCTGACTTTGTGCGACCTCTGGCTCATTGATCCGGGAACCTACTGTATCGCAACCTGTTGTTTTTCCTGGATTCCTGCCTTCGCAGGAATGACACATTGAGCAACTTTCTGCATTCCTGGACAGCCTGCTACGCTGAAATGACACGTCAGATTGATCTTACATGTTATTATACAACAATATAGTGATAATTATAATTGATCAAACTAAACAGTTTCATTTCATTTTACCTCCCGACCTATCATGAGTGTTAACATTGGCATAGCACTTGCCAGTAAATTCTCATATATTATTATGTTAACGACGAACCACATCACTCATTATCGGAGTTTTGTACTATGGCATGGGTAACCTTCAGAGCGAGGCTTGCTGTATTTATCTTACTGGTATTATTGCCGGTAAGCCTTTATTCTCAGGTCGAGATCGAAGGTTCTCTTGCTGGAACTCTTGAAACCAACACATATTTCGTTACCGGAGATATTTCCGTTGATGCCGGTGACAGCCTGTATCTCGAGCCCGGCAGTAATTTCCTTTTCCAGGGTGCCTTTGATTTTACAATAAATGGTGCATTATATGCCGATGGAGACGAAGCTGACACGATCTCCTTCGGTCCGAATGAGATGGTCCCAACCTGGTACGGGATTCTTTTCACCAATTCCGCTTCCGACTTCAGCGTGATGGAATACTGTAAAATTTATGGCAGTTCCGACCATGGTCTTCATTGCAACAATTCCTCGCCCACTTTCAACCATTGCCTGATTTATGATAATGACACTGAAGATACCGGTGTTGGAACGCACTGGCGTGGTGGTGGTGTTTACGCCCAAAGTTCAGGTATGACACTTAGAAATTGTACAATCAGAGATAATACCTCAAGGCGTGGAGCCGGTGTATATGCCTGGCGAACACCCGCTCCGACAATTATCAACTGCCTTATCACCGGCAACTCTGCCATCATCCAAAATAACCAGGGTGGACATGGCGGTGGTATTTATTATTATGTTTGTAGTCCTACGATCAGGGGCAGCACTATCAGCCATAATACCGCAGAAGATTTAAGCGCTGGTATTCAATGCTGGTTCTCCAGCCCGGTCATAGAAGATTGTATCATAGAATTCAACAACGCAGAAGGTAGTGGCGGCGGAATAGGGCTGGAACGACAAGCCAGTCCAGAAATATCAAATACTACTTTTCGTGGAAACATCACACAGGAAAATGGCGGTGGGATTTCAGTCAACGATACCTCGATGGCAACTTTTGAAGGTTGCTTTTTTGAAGCAAATTCAGCGATGGAATCCGGGGGCGCGGTTTTTATATATCGGCGCAGCCAACCAAGTTTTTTCAAATCTACTTTTGTCGGAAATACAGCAGATGAAGGTGGAGGCATATACGTAGGGTTTTTCAGTAACCTGACTTTTGTTGATGGAATAATTGAGGGAACAGCGGAAGGCAGCGCCATTCAAGTTTCCAATGACGCCATTATTTCATCACTCAGGTACAGTAATTTATACAATAATGATGATGAAGATTTCACCGGAAATGTTCCGGGAGGATTAGGTGTCTTATCCACAATAAATGCGAATCAAGATTCTTGTGATGCTTTTAACAATATTTTCCTTGATCCAGACTTTGTTGATGCTGCTAACGGTGATTTTAATCTTGAGGAGGAGTCGCCTTGCATCAATGCCGGTGATCCTACCTCGCCGGTTGATCCTGATGGGACAGTTGCGGATATGGGAGCATATCCTTTTTTCCATGATACTCCTGTTCAATTCGATCTACTTTCTCCACTTGATGGCGATACATGCTGGACCCTCGATACTACCCTTACATGGGAAATGACAACTGATCCGAACGGAATCGTTCCACATTTCGATGTCTGGATTGATACACTTGACGATCTCTCTACTGCCTGGCTGGCGGCTGACAGCACAGCCGATACGACTTATGACCTGGAAGATCTCCTTGATAATCATAACTATTATTGGACTGTCAGGGCTACAGATAATAATACTGAGGGAATGTGGGCAAATGATACTTTTCGTGTTCACACCTATCTATACGAAGCTCCTGATGCTTTTGAGCTGAGCAGCCCCGATAGTGGATCTGTCATAGATGAGGATACAGTAATTGTTTCCTGGACTACAGCGACAGATTCCGATCCCGGTGACGCTATTACTTATACTGTGGAATGGTCCCTCGACTCTGATTTCGGAGAATTGTATTCAGGCACTACCCAGGATACAACTTTCAGTATTACAGACCTGGAAGATGCGATACAACAGGGCGAGTTTGACGAACTTCCTGATGATATTACTGTTTACTGGCGGGTGCGGGCGACTGATCGAGGTGGATTGGAAACAGATGCTACACCTGATCACGGCTGGTCGTTTGATGTATTTCTCCTGGAATCCCCTGATCCATTTGATCTCTTATCACCTGCGAATGACGATACCTGCTGGGATGGCGATACAACAGTAACCTGGGAAGCAACAACCGATCCGGATGCAGGAGACGAGATTACTTACTGGCTTTTCTGGTCTGATGATACCGATTTCGAGTTTGGCGTTGATTCTGTTTCGACTGACGATACCACTTACGCTTTAACAAACCTTGATGATGATCAATGGGTTTACTGGAAAGTCCGCGCACAGGATACTAACACAAGTGGAACATGGTCGAGCAATACACGGCGTTTCAGGGTGTTTATTCCCGAACCACCTTCAAATTTTGCGCTGTTCGCACCAACAAATAATTCTACCATTTATGACGATTCCGTGACAGCTTTCTGGACAGAGTCAGAAGATCCCGATCCCGGCGACCAAGTACTTTATACGGTGGAATGGTCATTGGATTCAGATTATGATAATTCATACACCGGTACCACCACGGATGACTTTTTCCAGATAACTGACCTGGAAGATCAAATACAGCAATGGTATGGTGACGAACTTGACGAGTTACCCGATGACGTAAGGATTTACTGGCGAGTCAGTGCGTCCGATAATTATGGAAACGTAGTAAGGGCAATACCAAATAACGGATGGTCTTTCCGAGTATATTTAGCTGAGCCTCCGGCTGAGTTCAGTTTGTTATCACCAGGTGATGGCGATACCTGTTGGACTGGCGATACAACATTTACATGGGAAACAGCTGTAGATCCTGATCCGGATGACCAAGTTTTTTACAGATTAATTTTCGCAACAAATGAAGAATTTACCGAAAACCTGGATTCTGTGAACACAGCTAATACATCCTATCCTTTTGAAAACTTGACTGATAATCAAACATACTGGTGGCGGGTTCATGCCCAGGATGGCAATACGGACGGAACATATTCAAATGAAACATTCCAGCTACATATAAATATTATTAATCCACCTGAAGCATTCAGCCTTCTGTCTCCTGAAAACAACGATACTATCTGGACGGATTCTACATCGCTTACCTGGGAATTAACAACTGACCCAGATCCCGACGACTCGGTTCATTATGTGATCTGGTGGGCAACCGACCAGGACTTCACTCAAAACCTTGATTCAGCTTCGACAGAAGAAGGTGATACATCATACGTTTTCAACAATCTTCCTGACGATACCCATTACTGGTGGAAGGTTCGCGCGCAGGACAGGAATAGCAATGGTGCGTGGTCGGACGAAACATTCAATTTCCAGGTGTACATAATTGAATCGCCTGGTAATTTCTCTTTAGCCGGCCCAGCGGATGAAAGTATAGTTCAGAACGACACAGTAACGGTTTCCTGGACAATAGCTGAAGACCCGGATGAAAACGATGTTGTTACTTATCACGTAGAATGGTCTGAAGAATCTGATTTCTCCGATTTCTATACCGGGAGCACCACTGATACTATCTTTGCAATTGCGGCAATGAATGATCTGGACGAGCTAAATGACAATATGCATATATACTGGAGAGTCAGAGCTGAAGATAATTATAACAATGAGGTATGGGGATCACCCCAGTCTGGCTGGTCATTCTATACGAACTACCTTGACGAGACTCCTGATAATTTCAGTCTCCTATCGCCTGGTAACGGCGATACCTGCTTCACCGGGGATACCACGCTTACCTGGGAAGCAACAACCGATCCTGACCCGGGAGATGAAGTTGATCATTATGTAATCTGGTGGGCGACCGACGACAACTTTACCCAGAATCTCGATTCTGCGACATCAACAGGGACATCCTTCGATTTTGAGGATCTGCTCGATGATGTCACATACAGGTGGAAAGTAAGAGCTCAGGATAATAATACCACCGGCAGATGGTCTGATGAAACATATCTGCTTGTATCCTATATCCCGGAAGCCCCGAATGATTTTGATCTGGCTTCACCGGCTAACGGAAGCACTATTAATAATGATACAGTTACAGTTCGATGGACTGAATCGAGCGACAACGATCTTAACGATAACTTATTCTATGAGGTCGAATGGTCGGTTTTCGAAAATTTCAATGAATCATACACTGGCATTACTACCGATACTTCTCTGACTATAACCGGTTTGCAGGATCAGGATGGAATTCCTGATGATACTACCATTTACTGGCGCGTGAAAGTTGTGGACAGTTTCGGTCTGGAAACCTATGCTGAACCTGAGACAGGGTGGTCTTTCGACATATTCATTATTGAGCCGCCCGAAAGCTTCAGCCTGCTGGCTCCGGATGACGGAGACACTTGCTGGACCGGTGACACAACTTTGGTCTGGGAATCCACACTCGACTCAGACCCTGATGATGACATTGATTATATTGTGTGGTGGGCTAATGACGAGAACTTTACTCAGAATCTCGATTCTTCAAACGTCGGTGATGACACCACTTTCGCCCTGAATAATCTTTCGGATGATACATCATTCTGGTGGAAGGTCAGGGCTCAGGATACAAATACCTCCGGCACATGGTCATCCGATGAATTTCAATTTCATGTCTATATACCTGAAGCGCCTGGTGATTTCGCACTGGCAAGCCCGGACAGCGGCTCGCAGAAGCAGGATGGCGATGTTATCGTAAGATGGACAACCTCAACCGACCCCGACCCGAATGATGTAATCACTTATACTGTACAATGGTCGGAAGATGAAGATTTTGATGATTTTGAATCTGTGACTACTTCCAATTTATCTTATACAATTGCTGACCTTGACGATGATCTGACGATTTATTGGCGTGTCAGGGCGAATGATCTTTATGGAAATCAGACTAATGCCGATCCGAGTGCCGGATGGTCGTTTGATACATATTATTATGAGAATCCCCTGGCGTTTAATCTCCTCTCCCCGGCAAATGATGATACTGTCTGGGATGGTGACACTGTACTGACATGGCGTTCCACAACTGATCCTGATCCTGGCGACAATATCGATTATATAGTCTGGTGGGCGACGAATTCTTCGTTCACCCAGGGACTTGATTCGGTGAATGCCGGGAGTGACTCAACGTATGATCTCATAAATTTAAGTGATGATACTCGTTACTGGTGGAAAGTACGCGCCCAGGACGACAATACTACAGGAACATGGTCCAACCAGACACGGTATTTTGATGTGTTTGTAATCGAAGCGCCGGAAGATTTTGATCTGGCAAGTCCGGCAGATGGATCTGAAATTAACGATACTCAGACGACTTTGAGGTGGACAAGCTCAGACGATAACGATCCCGATGATGATATCACTTATCACATAGAATGGGCTGATAATCAGAATTTCGACAATTTCAGCACATCCAGTACTACAGATACATTTCACATCCTGACTGATCTTCAGGATTCAGATAATGAAACTATCTATTGGCGTGTAAAAGCAGTTGACGAATTCGGTCTTGTGACTTGGGCTGATCCTTCAACGGGCTGGTCTTTTGATGTTGATATTCACGAGGCACCGCTCGCATTCAACCTTCTCTCGCCGCAAAATGATGATACAACGTGGAGCGGTGATACGACACTGACCTGGGAATCCACGACCGATCCTGACCCTGATACAGATATCGATTACATTGTCTGGTGGGCGACGAATTCTTCTTTCACCCAGGGGCTTGATTCGGTGAATACCGGGAGCGATACAACCTATAATCTCATAAATTTGAGTGATGATACCCGGTACTGGTGGAAAGTTCGCGCACAGGACGACAATACGAGTGGTACCTGGTCGAACCAGACCCGGTATTTTGATGTTTTCATTATCGAAGCTCCTGAAGATTTTGATCTTGCAAGTCCTACAGATGGATCTGATATAAACAATACCCAGGCGACTTTGAGGTGGACAAGCTCAGACGACAACGATCCCAATGATGATATAACCTATCACGTAGAATGGGCTGATAATCAAAACTTCAACAATTTCAGCACTACGAGTACTGCAGATACATTCCACATCCTGACAAACCTTCAGGATTCAGATGATGAGACTATCTATTGGCGTGTAAAAGCAGTTGACGAATTCGGTCGTGTGACCTGGGCTGATCCTTCAACTGGCTGGTCTTTTGATGTTGATATTCACGAGGCACCTCTTGCCTTTGATCTTCTCTCGCCACAAAATGATGATACAACCTGGAGCGGTGATACGACACTAACCTGGGAATCCACAACTGATCCTGACCCTGATACAGATATCGATTATATAGTCTGGTGGGCGACTAATTCTTCTTTCACCCAGGGACTTGATTCGGTGAATGCCGGGAGTGACTTAACGTATGATCTCACCAATTTAAGTGATGATACCCGGTACTGGTGGAAAGTCCGCGCCCAGGATGATAATACAACTGGCACATGGTCGAGTCAGACCCGGTATTTTGACGTGTTTATTATCGAAGCGCCGGGAGATTTTGATCTGTCAAGTCCTGCTGATGGGATTGAGATCAATGATGAACAGGTAACACTCAGGTGGACTGTTTCAACGGATAACGATCCCGGTGATGCAGTAACCTATCATGTTGACTGGGCTGACAATCAGAATTTCAATAATTTCAGCACGACGAGTACAACAAATAATTTCTATCTACTATCAAATCTTGAAACATATGACGATACTACTGTTTACTGGCGTGTGAAAGCGGTGGACGAATATGGTCTCGAAACATCTGCTGATCCGGCAGGTGGCTGGTCCTTTGATGTCGATATCCACCAAGCGCCACTGGCATTTGATCTGCTGTCACCAGGTAATGGTGACACTACATGGACAGGTGATACAACCCTTGTATGGGAGTCCACAACCGATCCTGATCCTGATACAGATATCGATTATATAGTCTGGTGGGCGACTAATTCTTCGTTCACTCAGGGGCTTGATTCGGCGAATGTGGGTAGTGATACAACCTATAATCTTAACAATCTGAACGATGACACGGTTTATTGGTGGAAAGTAAGGGCACAGGACGAGAATACCAGTGGCAGATGGTCAACTAATACCCGCCGGTTTGTGGTATTTATTATTGACACACCTGATAATTTCAGTCTGCTTTCGCCATTAGATGGCGATACCTGCTGGACTGGAGATACTACGCTTGTATGGGAATCCACAACTGATGCCGATCCCGATGAAGATATCTCTTATATAGTCTGGTGGGCGACCGACTCCAATTTCACTCAGGATCTTGATTCTGCTAATGTGGGCGGCGATACATTGATGGTCTTTGATAACCTTGATGACGATACCGCTTATTGGTGGAAAGTAAGAGCACAGGATAACAATTCCGTTGGAACATGGTCGGATGAAACCAATCATATTGAAGTCTATATCATCTATGCTCCGGGCGCATTTTCATTGTTATCTCCCGACAGCGGCAGTGTAGTAGAGGACGATTCTGTCATTGTGGTGTGGTCACAGGCGCTGGATTTCGACGGGAACGATGTAGTCACATATACGGTTGAGTGGAGTACAGATTCTGATTTCAATACCAGTTATACCGGAACCACTACCGACACAACCTTTAATATCACCGATCTTCAAGATCTTGGGGAACAGGGAGAGCTGGATGAACTTGAAGACAATATCCGGGTTTACTGGAAGGTCAGCGCAGAGGATATGTTTGGGTTGACCACAAACGGAAGCCCGGCAAACGGCTGGTGGTTTGATGTAGATCATGCAAGACAGGCTCCGGATGCATTCGGTTTAACCGGTCCTGTAGATGGAGACACGTGTTGGAATGGCGACACTACCCTGGTATGGGAAGCAAGCGCTGAGCACGATCCCCAGGATTCACTTTTCTATCGTGTGTTCTGGTCAACGGATGAGAATTTCATTCTGAATGTTGATTCTGCAAATACGACAAATACCTCCTATCAACTGACCAATCTTCCCGAAGACCTGACCTATTGGTGGAAAGTCCGGGCGCAGGATACGAATACCAGCGGAACATGGTCGGATGAAACATACAGTTTCTTTGTATTTATTTCAGAAGAGCCCGGTGAATTCGATCTCGCATATCCAGACAGCGGTGCTGTAATAAATGATAATACCGTTACTGTAGGATGGACTGAAGCCATTGATCCGGATACCAATGATGTTGTCACTTATACAGTTGAGTGGTCTAACGATTCAGATTTCGATACCTATTACACTGGAACCACAACTGATACGTTCTTTGCAATCACCGCTATGGATGATCTTGATGAACTGGCAGACGATCAGACGATTTACTGGAGGGTGAAAGCGGCTGACCGGTATGGCAATGTTACGAATGGAACTCCTTCCGCTGGCTGGTATTTCGAAATATATATCGAGGAGCCTCCTGGTAATTTCGGACTTCTCTTACCGTCAGATGATGATACGGTCTGGACTGAGAGTGCAGCCCTGTCGTGGGAAACAGCAAATGAGCCCGATCCTAATGACGACGTGACCTATTGGGTATGGTGGGCGACAGACGCAAATTTCACCCAGAATCTTGACTCGACATCAACGAATGATACAGACTATGATCTGGAAAACCTTGTTGATGGATCCACCTACTGGTGGAAAGTTCGCGCCCAGGATGAAGGCACGGTGGGAGTATGGTCTGATGATGTATTCAGCTTTGTATCTTACATCGTAGAAGCTCCTGAAGATTTTGACCTGGCTTCGCCTGCTAACAACAGCACATTCGATGTAAACGATATCACGATTCGCTGGACTTCCTCAAGTGATAATGATGAGGGAGATACACTCTACTATGAGGCGGAGTGGTCAGGCTCAGACGATTTCAGCAATTCAACTACCGGCATAACAACTGACACTTTTGTCACTATTTCAAATATACCTGATGACACAACCATTTACTGGCGTGTAAAAGCGGTTGACACTTACGGTGTTGAAACCTATGCTACTCCGGAATCAGGATGGTTTTTCAATATTTACATCGAAGAATCACCCGGCAACTTCAGCCTGTTATCTCCAAATGATGAAGACACGATATGGACTGAAGATGCATCTTTGAGCTGGGAAACTGCGCTCGAACCTGATCCTGATGATGATGTTACCTATTGGGTCTGGTGGGCAACTGATGCAAACTTTACTCAGAACCTGGATTCTACATCTACCACCAACACAACCTTTAATCTCACTAACCTCACCGATGGCTCGTCCTATTGGTGGAAAGTCCGCGCACAGGATGAGGGCACAGTGGGAACATGGTCTGATGAAACATTCAGCTTCCTCATTTATATCGTAGAAGCTCCTGAACCTTTTGACCTGGTCTCGCCTGCCAATGACAGCACTTTCCTCGCTGATGATGTTACTCTTCAGTGGACGGCATCGAGCGATAATGATGAAGGAGATACGCTCTATTACATGGTAGAATGGTCGGGAAACAGTGATTTCAGTGTTTTTGTTGACAGCATAACCATTGGTACTTCTATCACTCTCCTGGATCTGCCTGATGATACTACAATCTATTGGCGGGTAAAAGCGGTCGATACCTACGGTGTTGAAACCTATGCTGAACCGGAAACGGGATGGTATTTCAATATTGCGATTCCGGAATCCCCGTCAGGTTTCGACTTACTCTCCCCAGCAACTGGATCAATTTGCAACTCTGGCGATACTACGCTTATCTGGCAAACATCTATCGATCCGGACCCGGGCGATGAGGTTTCGTACGTCGTCTGGTGGCGTCAGGGAATGGTTGCCGATTCTGCAGTAACCACCGATACTTTCTTTGCTTTTGACAACCTGACGGACGGCGCCTTTTATATATGGCGAATCCGCGCAATTGATGAAAACAGTCCCGATGTCTGGTCGAATCAGACCTTCTTCCTCAGGGTAACTATTCCTGACGCACCAGGAGAGTTTGATCTTGCCGAACCGGCAAACGGAACGGCGATTGATGATGATAATGTAACTGTTTACTGGGAATCATCCACAGACATAGACGCTGGGGATCAAATTACATATCATGTTGAATGGTCAGGTTATGATGATTTCAGTGAATCGTATTCTGGTACTACTACGGATACGTTCCTGACAATCACAGGCTTCGAGGACCTTGATGAACTACCGGATGATACAACCGTCTATTGGCGCGTAAAAGCGGTTGATACTTACAATCTTGAAACATATGCAACCCCTGAAACAGGATGGTATTTCGAGATTTACATCGAGGAACCTCCAGGCGATTTCGGATTGTTATCTCCAAATGATGAAGACACGATCTGGACTGAAAATGCCACTTTAAGTTGGGAGACTTCGTTAGAACCCGATCCCGGCGATGACGTAACCTACTGGATCTGGTGGGCGACTGATGCAAACTTTACATTGAACCTGGATTCTACATCAACAACCGATACAACATACGATCTTTCAAACCTCACCGATGGTTCGACATACTGGTGGAAAGTCCGTGCCCAGGATGAGGGTACCGAAGGTATATGGTCTGATGATACCTTCAGTTTCCTTATTTATGTTGTTGAAGCACCCGAACCATTTGACCTGACACTGCCCGCAAATGACAGCACATTGATTATAGATTCGGTCAAGGTTCAATGGTCGGCATCAAGCGATAATGATGATGGTGATACTCTTTATTATGAAGTTGAATGGTCGGGATTTGATGATTTCAGCGTTTCATTCACAAGTATAACTATTGATACTTTCCATAGTATCACGGGCTTACCTGATGATACGACTATATACTGGCGTGTAAAGGCGGTTGATACTTATGGTGTCGAAACCTATGCTGATCCTGAAGCCGGCTGGTTTTTCCATATCTCTATTCCAGGCTCTCCTTCAGCATTCAGCCTGATTGCACCTGAGAACCTTGCTACCTGCTGGACTGGTGATACAACACTTGTCTGGGAAACCTCAATTGATCCTGATGTTGGAGATGAAATCACCTACGTGATCTGGTGGTTGACGAGTGATAATACCATGGACTCAGCATCAACAGCTGATACCTTTTACGCATTTGATAATTTGACCAACGGACTCACCTACTGGTGGAGGGTACGTGCACAGGACGAAAATACCCCGGGGACATGGTCAAACGAGACTCATCAGCTTGAAGTAATTATTCCAAACGCACCCGGAGATTTTGACCTGACGAGCCCTGCTGATGGAACTGTTATTAATGCCGACAATGTCACTGTTTATTGGGAAACATCAATTGACGCTGACCTTGGTGATCAAATTACCTATCATGTTGAATGGTCAGGTTACGATGATTTTACTGAACCTTATACCGAAACAACAACGGATACATTTTTTACGATAACAGATTTCGAGGAACTTGGTGAACTGCCTGACGACACTACGTTATACTGGCGGGTAAAAGCAGTTGATGAATACAACCTTGAGACTTATGCGAATCCGGAAACGGGATGGTACTTCGAGATTTATATTGAAGAACCGCCTGGAAACTTCGGACTTCTCGCTCCTTCTGATGAAGATACGATATGGACTGAAAATGCCACATTGAGCTGGGAAACTTCGGTGGAACCTGATCCCGGTGATGACGTAACCTACTGGGTATGGTGGGCGACTGATTTGAACTTCACTTTGAACCTGGATTCAGCCTCCACAACCGACACCACTTATGATCTCGCTAACCTCACCGATGGCTCGACCTACTATTGGAAAGTCCGGGCACAGGATGAGGGTACTGTCGGGGTTTGGTCGGATGATACGTTCAGTTTCCTCATTTATGTTGTTGAAGCTCCCGAACCTTTTAACCTGACGTTGCCAGCTAATGACAGCACATTGATAATAGATTCTGTAACGGTTCGATGGTCAGCATCAAGCGATATTGATGATGGCGATACACTCTATTATGAAGTTGAATGGTCTGGATTCGATGATTTCAGCGTTTCATTCACAAACATAACTATTGATACTTTACATAGTATCTCGGGTCTGCCTGATGATACTACTATATACTGGCGTGTGAAGGCAGTTGACACTTATGGCGTTGAAACATATGCTGATCCTGGCACAGGTGGTTGGTTCTTTAATGTTTCTGTCCCGGCATTTCCTTCTGCATTCAGCTTGATTTCACCGGAAAACCTGGATACATGCTGGACTGGGGACACTACACTTGTCTGGGAAGCCTCAGTCGATCCGGATGTTGGAGACGAAATCACTTACTGGGTCTGGTTCTTAGACAGCGACAATGTTTTAGACTCAGCCTCTACAGTCGATACTTTTTACGCATTCGATAACCTGACAAATGGACTCACCTATTGGTGGCGGGTTCGTGCGCAGGACGAGAATACTTCCGGTACTTGGTCAAATGAGACTCATCAACTTGAAGTAATAATTCCGAACCCACCGGAAGATTTCGATCTGCTTGCACCTGCAAGCGGTACAGTATTCGATAATGGCGATGTGACTGTTAACTGGGGATCATCATCTGATAGTGATCCCGGCGATGATATCTATTACCAGGTCGAGTGGTCTGGGTTTGATGATTTTTCAGTGTTCGATAACAGCACTACTACCGATACATTCGTGACAATCAACAACATTCCCGACGATACGACTATCTATTGGCGGGTTAAAGCCGTTGATGAATATAACATGCAGACTTATGCGAATCCTGGTACCGGCTGGTATTTCGAAATATACATCGAAGATCCTCCGGGTAATTTCGGGCTTCTTTCGCCGGATGATGCTGATACTGTATGGAGCGGAACTGCCGACCTGGAATGGGAAACGTCAGTTGAACCGGATCCCGGTGATGATGTTACTTACTGGATCTGGTGGGCGGCGGATGTGAATTTCAGCGTTGGTTTAGACTCAATATCTACAATTGACACTACTTATTCGCTGACCAATCTTGATGATGAAACCACTTACTGGTGGAAAGTCCGGGCTCAGGATGAAAACGGAAACGGTGTCTGGTCGGACGATGTGTATCAATTCGAATCATATATCCTGAATCCACCGGAAGATTTCAGCCTTACCAGCCCTGCGAACGGCAGCACTAACAATAACGAAACAGTGACTGTCGGCTGGGCTTCATCAAGTGATACTGATGACGGCGACACACTTTATTATGTGGTCGAATGGTCCGGATTCGATGACTTCAGCGTATCTTTCACGAGTGTAACTACTGATACATTTTACAGTATCTCAGATTTACCTGATGATACCACTATATACTGGCGTGTAAAAGCGGTCGATTCCTTTGGTTTACAAACCTGGGCTGATCCTAATACAGGATGGTATTTCAACATATATGTTCCGGGACCGCCGGATAATTTCAGTCTTATTTCACCTGCTGATACCGATACGTTCTGGACGAGTTCGGATACGGTCACCTGGGAAACTGCGGTTGAGTTTGATGTTGACGATTCCGTCACTTACTGGATATGGTGGGCGTTTAATTCAGGATTTTCTATAGGGCTTGATTCCGCTTCAACCACTGACACAAGCTATGTCTTTACAGACCTTGTTGATGATACGACCTATTACTGGAAAGTCAGGGCTCAGGATGTAAATACTACTGGAACATGGTCTGATGAGACATATGAGTTCCGTGTCTTTATCGTAGTTCCACCCGATGCTTTTAATCTTGTATCGCCGGTTAATGGCAGCACTGAAAACACCAATGATATTACGGTAAGTTGGACTTCTTCAGATGTAAATAATGACGGCGCTGAACTAAGTTATGTAGTAGAATGGTCAGGATTTGATGATTTCTCTGACTTCGAAGACAGCAGCATCACAGTTACATCCCTGACAATCGCCAACATTCCTGATGATACGACTATATACTGGCGAGTCAAGGCGGTTGACAGCTACGGACCGGAAACCTGGGCTACACCCAATACCGGCTGGTACTTCAATATCTACATCCCTGAAACACCGGACGATTTCAGCTTGTTATCACCTATAGATGATGATTCCTGCTGGAGTGGTGATACGACATTGACATGGGAAGTTGCAGTTGAAAATGATCCCGATGATTCAGTCACATACTGGATTTACTGGGCGAACAACCAGACTTTCACATTGAATCTGGATTCAGCATCTACAACTTCCACCTCATTTGATTTTACCAATTTGAATGATGATACAAATTACTGGTGGAAAGTTTTAGCCGAGGATACCAATACGCAGGGTACCTGGTCGGATGAAGTATTCAAACTGACCTCATATATCCCCGAAGCGCCTGATAATTTCTCGCTGACGAGTCCAGCCAACGACAGTACACTCGAATCGGGTACAGTTACTATCTATTGGAGCCCATCAAGTGACAATGATCCCGGTGATTCATTCAATTATATAGTCGATTGGTCCGGATATGATGACTTCACATTCTTCAGCACCAATACAACTACAGATACTTTCCAGGTAATTGCTGATATACCTGATGATACGACAATCTACTGGCGTGTAAGAGCGGTAGATTCTTTCGGTCTTGTTACATGGGCTGATCCTGATAACGGATGGTATTTCAATATTAATGCCCCGGAACAGCCTGAAGATTTCAGTCTGCTTTCACCCTTTGATGATGATACGTGCTGGACTGGTGATACGACCTTAACCTGGGAAGTTGCGGTCGAAAACGATCCCAACGATTCTGTCACATATTGGATATACTGGGCAAATAATCAAACTTTCACCCTGAATCTCGATTCAGCTTCTACGACATCGACTTTATATGCCTTCAATAATTTGAATGATGATACAAATTACTGGTGGAAAGTTTTAGCCCTGGATACCAATACATCGGGTACCTGGTCGGACGAGGTGTTCAAGCTGACATGTTATATACCGGAAGCTCCCGGTAATTTCGCGTTGACAAGCCCACCGAATGACATTACTCTCGATGCGGATACTGCCACCATATACTGGTCTTCATCAATTGATAACGACCCCGGCGATCAACTCATTTATATAGTTGATTGGTCAGGTTATGACGACTTCAGTGTCTTTAGCACAAACACCACTACGGATACTTTCCATGTAATTCCTGATATTCCTGACGATACAACAATATATTGGCGGGTAAGAGCGGTTGATTCATTCGGGCTTGTTACAACTGCGAATCCCAACACCGGGTGGCATTTTAATATTTTTGTTGAAGAAGCACCCGGCAACTTCAGTCTTATTGCACCGGTTGACGGCGATACCTGCTGGGATGGTGATACTACTTTGACCTGGGAAACTTCGGCTAATTATGATCCCGGTGATCAGATCTCTTACAAGGTCTGGTGGGCTACTGATGCCAACTTTACTCAGAACCTTGATTCAGCTTCAATGACTGACACCACCTATAATTTCAATAACCTTACGGATGATGTAACATACTGGTGGAAAGTAAAAGCTGAGGACGAAAACTCGAATATTACCTGGTCGAGCGAAACTAATACATTGGTCTCCTATATCCCGGAAGCCCCAGCCGCGTTTTCATTGGCAGACCCGGCAAATGACAATATTGTATATAACGATACTGCAATTGTTTACTGGACATCCTCAAGCGATGGCGATCCGGGTGACGCGATAGATTACATCTGGCAATGGTCATACGAATCTGATTTCAGCGTTTTAAATACCGGTTCTACCACGGACACTTCCCTGGTAATCCCTGGTATCCCTGATGATACGACGATATACTGGCGTGTAAAGGCGATTGATACCTTTGGTCTGGAAACATGGGCTGATCCTAACACCGGCTGGTATTTCCATATTTATGTTGAAGATACTCCCCTGGCTTTCAGCCTGTTGACACCCGGTGATGGCGATACGGTATGGACAAGCGATACCACAATTACATGGGAAGCGACCACTGATCCGGATCCGGATGATACTATTTCTTACGTGATCTATGGCGCATTGGACGAAAATTTCATTCTTGTTGATTCAATGGCCACAGATGAGACGTCATTCACCCTTACCGGGTTATTTGATGATATGGATTACTGGTGGAAAGTCCGTGCGCAGGATACAAATACCGAGGGAACATGGTCAGATGAAGTGTTCCAGTTTGCGACTTATTTCCCCGAACCTCCGGCAGCATTCAGCCTGGTTTCACCGGGCGGAACAGATACATGCTGGACCGGCGATACGACCTTAACCTGGAATGCGACTACTGATCCCGACCCAGATGATCAGGTAACCTATTGGATCTGGTGGGCGACTGACCAGAATTTCACACAAAACCTTGATTCAGCATTTACTACAATTACCTCTCATACAATTGTAGGTTGGTCAGATGATGAAACTTACTGGTGGAAGGTAAGGGCGCAGGATACGAATACTCTCGGAACCTGGTCGAGCGATACGCTTTCATTTGCGGTTTATATCCCTGAGAATCCAAATGCTTTCAGTTTGTCTTACCCGGCAGACGGTTCTCAATTGGATGCTGACGAGGTTGAAGTTGGTTGGACTTCCTCTTCGGATAATGATCCCGGCGATACTTTCTCCTATACGGTCGAATGGGGAGTGGATACACTTGGCGCGGCTGTATATACTGCAACAACTACTGATACGTTCCTTATTATTACTGACCTTGCGGATCAACTTGGTCAGGGTGATCTTGATGAGCTGCCGGATGATATAACCATACGGTGGAAAGTAAAAGCGGTTGACGGATTTGGTCTTGAGACTTATGCAACGCCAACAAACGGTTTTACGTTCGATATATTTATTTATGAACCGCCTGCAGCGTTCAGCTTACTTAGTCCACTTAATGAAGATACCTGCTGGTTCGGAGATACAACATTGACCTGGGAGGCTACTACCGATCCCGATCCGGGTGATAATATCAGCTACAAGTTGTGGTGGGCGACAGATCAGAACTTTACCCAGGATCTCGATTCAATTTCCACCACCAACACCCAACATGATTTAACAGATCTTACACAGGGTGAGAATTATTGGTGGAAGGTGAGAGCACAGGACACCAATACGAGCGGAACATGGTCGGATGACACGTTCCAGTTCTTTGTCTATCAACCGGAAGCCCCGGAAGATTTCTCGTTATCATCCCCGGATGATGGTTCGCAAATCAATAATGACACAGTTACCGTATGGTGGACAGAATCGCTTGATAACGATCAAGGTGATCAGGTTACCTATCTTGTTGAATGGGCGACCGATGACCAGTTCACAGAAACATTCTCGGGCACAACCCAGGATACATTCCTGACTATTGCCAACCTTGCAGACATGCTTGGACAGGGTGAACTGGATGAGTTACCTGATGATACGACTATTTACTGGCGTGTAACCGCTTCCGACCTCTGGAATCTTGAAACACAAGCTGATCCGTCAGATGGTTGGTCGTTTGAAATCTACATAATCGAACCTCCATCAGCATTCAGTTTGACATCGCCTGATGATGGCGATACCTGTTTCATTGGGGATACTACCCTGACCTGGGAAACTTCGGTCGAACCCGATCCCGAGGATTCAATTACTTATTGGGTCTGGTGGGCGACAGATCAACTGTTCACCCAGGATCTTGATTCAACTTCTACCACTGATACCGAGTATGAACTGACCGATATGATAGATGAGAGTATCTATTGGTGGAAAGTCCGTGCCCAGGATACAAATACAACCGGAACATGGTCGGATGAAGTGTTCACTATTGTTGTAACCCTGCCCGAACCACCCGGTGATTTTTCTTTAGATTCGCCAGAGGATGAATCGGTAATAGAAGATGATACGGTGACAGTGTTTTGGACAACTTCAATTGATGATGACCTTGAGGATACTGTCAGCTATCGTGTTGAGTGGTCAACAGACGTAGATTTCACTGTTGATTTATACCAGGCTGTAACAAGGGATACTTTCCTTGCAATTACAGATCTTGAAGACCTGGTGGGACAGGGAGAACTTGATGAGCTTCCTGATGACACAACCGTTTACTGGCGGGTAACTGCTACTGACAGGTGGAATTTTGAAACCCAGGCTGATCCTCCGGAAGGCTGGTCGTTCTCAATTTATATTCCTGAAACGCCTGAAACATTCGATTTGATTTCTCCGCTGAATGATGACACTTGCTGGACAGGAGATACTACGTTTACCTGGGAACCATCCAACGATCCCGACCCGGACAATGACGTTCTCTATGATTTATACTGGACTCTTGATCCCGAATTTGGGGAACTTTGGAATGTAGAAGCTGACCTTGATACTATCGCGTTTGATTTTACCGATCTGACCGATGACACTACCTATTGGTGGACAGTATTCATATCCGATGAAAACACAAACGGAACATGGGCAAGCGATACCTTCGCGCTGCACGTTTTCATTCCAGAAGCGCCTTTACAATTCGGGCTTGCAGAGCCGGACAGTGGAGCATTTGTGAATGATGATACTGCAAGAGTTGTGTGGACAGCGTCATCTGATAACGATCCAAATGATCCATTCTATTACCTTGTTGAATGGTCGCTGGATACAAATTACGCTGTTTCCTATACCAGCACTACGATGGATACATTCTTTGACATCACCGATTTGCAGCAGGCGGCAATGACGCATAACCGGAACCGTGGTGATGAATATGATGAACTGCCCGATGATTCTACTATTTACTGGCGTGTGAAAGCGATTGATGGTTTTGGCTTTGAAACAAACGCTGAACCTGCTACTGGCTGGTCATTCGATATATATATCTATGAGCGACCTGCAATATTCACACTGCTTTCACCTGGAGTGGGCGATACCTGCTGGACGGGCGATACAACGCTGGTATGGCGTTCCTCATCCGATCCTGATCCGAATGATCCGATCTCGTATGTAATCTGGTGGGCGAGTGACCTGGAATTTGAATTCATACAAGATTCGATTGTTACAACCGATACGACCTTTGATATGATAGACCTCGGCGATGATCAGTCATGGTGGTGGAAAGTCCGGGCGCAAGATACCAACACCGAGGGTACCTGGTCTGATACGGTATTCAGTTTTTACGTCACCATCCTTGATCCGCCCGAAGCGTTTTCCATCCTGTCACCTGTCGATGGCGTTGAACTTCATGAAAATTATGCGAACCTGAGCTGGGAAGAGAGCATAGATACCGACCTTAACGATTCGGTCAGATACATGCTTGATATTTCACTGGACCCGGATTTCCTGGTTTACATGGACATTACAGTCTATGACACGACATTCTTGCTTAATGACATTTCGGATTTGATCTTCAATTTGACTCAAAAACAACCAGGCGGTGACAATTCCCCCATGGTTAAGAGAGGCAATGGAAAAGGACACAATGGAGATTTCAATTCATTCGGCTTGAAGAATGCAAAAAATATTATGGCCGAAAATGCTGGAATCAATCAAAGTGAGTCAATTTTTAATTCCCTGGATTCCCACCTTGGCGGGAATGGCTTATCTAATGATATGTTGGGGAACTCAATTGGAACCGGGAAAATTGGTTTAGATGAGCTTGACGAACTGCCTGACGACCTGACAATTTACTGGCGAGTTAGAGCGCTTGATACACAAGGTCACGAAACAATATCCGATCAAGGCGAAGAAGGAGTCTCTTTCTCAATATATGTTTACGATTTGCCATCAGCTTTTGATCTTCAATCTCCCTCAAATGGTGAACTTATTGATGAGATTTCACCACTTTTAAGCTGGCAATCTTCATTCGATCCTGATCCGGACGATGTACTCTATTATGTTATCCTATGGTCAAAGTCTGAAGACTTTACAACTGATGTTGACTCGTCCCAGTCAGGCAACCGTTCGTTCTTTACCATGTCTGAACATGCTGAAAATGGTGATTATTGGTGGAAGGTTCGCGCCCAGGATTCAAATACTGAAGGAACCTGGTCAAACCAGGTATTCTCATTCACTCTTGAAGTGACCGAGCGTCCTCCGGGACCGTTCTATCTACTCACACCATCATATAACACGACTGTCAACGAAACTGAGATCGACCTGACATGGGAGGGGCAAAAGAGTCCGATGGTGGTGAATCATGAGTATTCAATCTGGTGGGCGAAAGACTCCCTGTTTGATGGATCAAACGGTATTGTCGATTCCTCACGCTCAAGCGACACCCTCTTCACAATTGATGGACTTGAGGATGATACTCGTTACTGGTGGAAGGTACGCGCGTTGTTTGCCGATACCGGTGATGTCTGGTCTTCCAATATGCTCAGTTTCAATGTTTACCTGGTAGAGCCGCCATCCGGATTTTCCCTGGCTTCACCCCTTGATGATACGACTTTTTCGCAAAGTGAAGTCACAGTTTCCTGGCTGTCGGCATCCGATCCTGATCCTGGAGATTTCCTGACTTACCGGGTGGAATGGGCGATGGATCCCGATTTCGATAACATTAATTTTGTTTCAACACGCGACACTTTCTATACTATCTCGGATTTCACCGGTGGATTTACTCAAATCGCTCCGGGGCCCGGTGATGGAAGTAATATCAGGCTTAATGGAATCATAAAAGGTAACCCGGAAGGTGCATCTACAAAATTGCTGTATATGCCTGGAGAATATTCGGATAATACATCCCCAGGTAAGACCGGTTCTCTTATTAATACGTTCGGTACGGATGGCCAGAATTCAATAGATAATCTTGGTGATGATGTCACAGTTTACTGGCGTGTGAGAGTTGTGGATAAGTTTGGTCTTGAAGAAAATTGTTCGCCTGGAAACGGAAGATCGTTCTACATTGATGTACCGGAACCACCTTTGAGCTTCAGCCTCGCATCACCTTCAGATTTGACCGATTTGAGAGATACGATAGTTACATTTATATGGAATACTACTGTTGATCCTGATCCATACGATTCGCTCTACTACGAGTTGTGGCTTGATACACTGGCGAGTATGCGAACCGGGATTAAAATCGCCGGACCCATGACAGACACTGTATTCACGTACAGCAATTTTCAGAATTTCTACAATTATTTCTGGCGTGTTAACGCCCAGGACGCGAATTCTGATGGAACTTTCTCAGCTCAAACATTCAGCTTCTATGTCCCGAATCTTTATAGACGTTTTGATCAATTCGCCGGGCAACCGGAAGAATCGGGCATTCATACACTCTTCCCGAATCCATTCAATTCAGAGGCAATGGTAGTGATCGGTCTGATGGAGAGATCTGATTTACATCTAAGCATTTATGATATCCTTGGCAGGGAAGTAGCGTCGATTGCCAAAGGTTCATTTGAGCCCGGCTATCACCGTCTGCGCTTTAGTGCTGAACATCTTCCCAGCGGTGTATATATTGTTCGGGCTATCACACCCGGCGGCAAGATGGATGCAAAAAGAAAGATCGTTTTAGTCCGCTAAAGTGTTGACCGCAAATTTATTTGCCTCCCTGGTTAAAATTTGTTCAGCGAATTTCTCCTTTTCTTTGCGGCTTTGCGCGAAACAATTTATATTGCCACGCAATTGCCGACAAAGAATCCATAAACTTAAACATTATCAGGAGCATTCAATGAGTACCATCAACAATGACACATTCAAATTCATGGCTGATCTTTACGATAACAACAACAAAGAATGGTTTAATTTAAACAGGAAACGCTACGAGGTTCATGTTCGTGAAGCTATGAAAAACATGGCGAATTCTATAGCCGGACCTGTCTCTACCGTGGTCAAGGAATTCTCGGGAAAGCCCAAAATATCACGCATTAACAACGATATCCGTTTTTCACCCAACAAACCATTATACAAGGAACATGTCTGGATATCTTTTGGCGAGAAAGACCATATCGCAGGTCTATTCGCTGCTATTGGAAAAAATGGCTGGGCGACAGGATGCGGAATCGGCGCTCCCAAACGAGAAATGCTTGACAACTGGCGGAAAAACCTGGTCACTCATATCGATACCTGGCGTAAATATGCCAAAGCAATCGACCTTGAGAACAATATCGATATTTACACCGAGAACCTGTATAAAAAGCCTCTATTCCCTGATATCCCTGATGATGTTAATGATATGGTTCAGGCAAGAGGAACCTGGATTGTAGATAAACCGAAATTGAAGTTCAAAAATTCACCCGAGGAAGATTATTTCAATGGTATCTGCCGCATGCTGCCTATCTACCTCTTTATGGCAAGCACCCCGGCTGACCTGCTCAAAAGAATCGCAGAACTTGGTGACAATATAGCTGCTCCGAATGAGCATGTGGAAAAATATTGGAATGTCCTGAAATAGCATTTCCTGGGATGGAACTTCTGGGGATCATTCGTTATTCGACGTTTCAACAGATTTTTGGCATCTCATCTATCGATTTAGATATCATCTCTTCGAGAATTGACATGTCCACATCTGCAAGTTTTTTAAGATACAGACAGGATTTACCGAGTTTATGTTTACCTAATTTCTGAAGATATTCATCATACTTATCAAATCCTGACATTATATAGAGTGTCAGATTCTGTTTTCTTGGAGAAAAGCCCACGAGGAACCAGTCTCCTTCCTGTCCACTCTTATACTTAGGGTCTCCTGAAAAAGTATTTTTCAGGCAAATATGCGCTTTCAGACTTATTAAATCTTCTTGGTTATTTTGCATAAACCATGTTTTTCTGTTCTTGGCAGTAATACTGTAGCAAAACATACCCG
>JAVCCM010000116.1 GCA_030765455.1 Candidatus Electryonea clarkiae
AAAACAGGGTGTTCTGTCTGAAATATCAAGGGAAAGTAAACAGGAGCCGTATACGTGAACCGTACGTACGGTTCTGTGAGAGGGATGAGGCGAAGTAGATCACTCCGCCTCACCCTACTCGATATTTTATGGTCTAATGATGACTTCAATATCTCTATTGAATTATACTTCAAATTGTTCAATTGGAACAGTATCCCTATCTCATCAATACAATCTTCCTCACCTCGTTCATTTTTCCCGGCACTTCGGCGTGGATAATATATATTCCTGATGCATAATCAGATGCGTCGAATATGAATTGTTTGTATCCAGGTGAATAACGTCCGTCGGCTAATTCTGCTACCTGCTGACCGAGGAGGTTAAAAACCCTGATATTCAGATGTGATTTTTCCGGTAAACCGACAACTACTGTTGTAACTGGATTGAATGGATTGGGGTATACTGTCGATATTGAATATTTATCAGGGAGGAAATTACTGGATTCAGAAGTGATACCATCGTAACCATATCCGATTCCGTGCAGATCAACTACAAATTCTTCATGGAGAGGATCGTTTGATGATACGGTTAAAGCTCCTTCAAAAAACCCATTAGTGTCAGGTGAAAATGTTACAAAAACATCGATGCTTGAATCAGGTTCAAGTATAAATTCATCCTCAAAATCCACACTGTATTGATCGCTCTCGACCTCGATATCGGATACAATCAATGTATCCCGACCCCAGTTACGAATCATGATCGAAAGTACCGTGCTGGAATCAACCATAACCGAATCAAAGTCAAGCGAGTGAGGCGTTACATAGAGTGATGGCTCTTCCGGGGCGTAGTGATAAATGCCAAGGTTGGTCTCATCTGCAACATAGATAAAGCCATCTTCAGACAGGGCAACGTTTCGAGCAATACCCGGTGTATCATAAAATCCCACTTCTACCGGATTTTCAGGATCGGAGACGTCGATAATGCGAATACCATCGTCCTCATAAGACACATAAGCCAGACCACCCAAGACGAAAACGTCAATTGCAGACCCAAGTATGAAGTAAAATCCAATCTCATTGAGCTCCTCAGGATTGGAGACATCGATCAAGCGCAGACCTCTGCCACCAGCCACGTATGCAACGGTATCTACAACGAAGATACTATTTTCGGAACCAGGCCCATTATATGTTCCAACTTCCACGGGATTTTCCGGGTCAGAAATATCGAAAACGAGCAAGCTGTGCGCAGCGATATAAGCGTAATCACCTGACACAAAAACATCTTTCACTCTTGACGGGCTTTCGCAGTATCCGATTAGCTCTGGATCTTCAGGATTTGAGATGTCAAAGATATCAGGACCTACATATGCATAATCCCCATCTATTAATACGCTGCCGTAATTATCATAATGATCATTTTCAGAAGCACAAGAACCTGCTAACTCCGGATTTTCAGGGTCGGAAACATTTATAACAAAAAGAGTATCGCCAATCGCCATATAGGCATAATCACTATCGACCGTCACGCAACGGGCAGTCCCTTGCCCCAAAAAAGGATCCCAATAATTAACTATATCCCAGGATACAACTTCAGCGGGAGCCTCAGGATCGGAAATGTCGAATACCAGTAATCCAGCAGCCTCAGTTGCTGTGTAAGCAAAATTACCTGAAATGGACACATCCACTGCACTAATTCGTCCTTCACCTCCAATTCTGGTAATGTCATCAGGATCAGATATGTCCAGGATATGAAGGTTATGTGGCACATCTCCAACCATTCCCAGTGAAATCTCACCTGAAGTGAAAGCGTAATCACCCGATACAAGAATATTGCTAAAATTTGTGTAATACCCTTCAGGTCCAGGAATTGAGTACGCTCCTGCTGCCTCCGGATTTTCAGGATCGGAAACATTGTACCTGTGCAGACCACGCGAAGCAGTACCGACATACAGAAAGTTGCCATCGACAAATATTGATTCGATTGTACTAGACCGAGCAGGTTCGAAAACGCTTATCTCATCAGGATTTTCAGGATCAGAGATATCGAAAATACGCAGAGAATCCCTATCAGCCGCATACAGGAATTCACCTGAAACGAAAACTCTTTTAATATCCCAATCTTCACCTTGATCACGGATCACAAGGTCAGGATTTTCAGGATCAGAAACATCTAAAACGAACAAGTCACCCGCAGCGACATTAGCGTAGTCATCGGAGACGCAGATATCCATGTCATCGGCATTTAAAATTTCTCCTGTCCATGCCCCTGCTTCTACCGGGTTTTGAGGATCGGACACATCAATTGTCCGTAAACCGTCATTAATTTCAACCAGATTACCGCCAACCATATATACGATGTCGTTTAATAGAAAAATGGAAAATGCGTATCCCTCTGTCGTAAGCATACCCGTCTCTACAGGAATAGCAGGATTGGAAATGTCTATTACCCTTAAGATTATTGTTGCCGGATTGTTCCTGTCGTAAATAGTTTCCGCCAGGTAGGCGTATTCTCCTTCCACCACGATGTCCTTAGCATTGCCCGGGAACTCAATATGCTGAACATATTCCGGAGATTCAGGATCGGAAACGTTAAAGATTGACATTCCTGATCCCTCTTCAAGGCCCGTTATGCCATAACGTGCCGCGAAGTAGGCGTAATCGTCCTGAACAGCGATTGCATTAATATGAGATCCCCACCAGTGGGTGTCAGCTTCTCTCACACGTTCAACGTTCAAGCTATCCTGAGCAAAAAGATTTGCATTCAAAATTAATGTGATGCAGACGATGATGAATAAAAGAATTGTGTTCCGCATTTTTTTCTCCTCCTCAAAAGGAATTTGTATTCTTCGCTAAATGCTGTTTCTGAATCATTATTCATTTAATTAAGACTATCTTTTTTAGATCACACATCTTACCTGTTACTTCAGCCCTAATGATATAGATTCCTGATACAAAATCAGATGCATCGAATGTGAATTGGTGGAAACCAACTGAAAAGTGTTCATTCGCAAGAACTGTGATTTCCTGACCAGCTACGTTATAAACACTGATTTTCAATTCGGATGAATTTGGAAGCCCGATTGAAATGATTGTCGTTGGATTGAAAGGATTGGGATAAACCGATCCAATTTCAAATTTGGTGGGAATATCAGTAAAACTATTGTCAACTTCATTAACGTGGGGCGTAACGTGGAAAAAGAAACTGGTATCACAGTTTGTTGTATCTTCTCCTGATATGGCTTCTACATGCCAGTCAAAATCGATGGTTTCATCCCAGTATTCCAAGCCAAAGGCTTCTTCTATTATCATGGTAAACTGGGTATCGGTCAACGCAGTAACAAGTATTGTGCTGTCCAGATCGTCTATTGCAGCATGGATACGGAGATCATAAAGCAATGTGTCACTTGGATTGTAGTCAACTGAGGATACCCATGTAAAATTAATCTCGAACGGTTCTTCAAGATCAAGAACTGTTTCGTTTTCCGGTGTGACCAGTGAAAATCCTGATGGTTCATATTCTTCTGCTGCAAGGCGAATCAGCCATACATCCCCCGAATCGGCACCGAAAGAATGAGTGGAACCAGAAATTATATATCCGCAATCAGCGGTCTGTTGAACACTGCTGCCATAATCCGGGGAATCTCCTCCAAAAGTCTGAGACCATTCTTCCTCGCCATCTGAATCTGTCTTTATCAGCCATAAATCGCTAGAACCGGCACCGAAAGACCTGGTCTCACCAGTAATTATATAACCGCCGTCAACTGTCTGTTGAACGCTGTTGCCAAATTCAGAACTATCTCCTCCAAAAATCTGGTCCCATTCTTCTTCGCCTGTTGAATCTGTTTTGATAAGCCACACATCGCTAATAGTTTCCTCGGGAAGACGTAGTTGTTTTGACCCAACGATGATAAATCCACCATCATTTGTCTGTTGGACACTTCTGCTACTTTCAGAATAATCATCCTCCCCGAAAGTCTGGTTCCATTATTCAACGCCGGCTGAATCTGTTTTGATTAAATACACATCATAATCGGCACCACCGAAGGAATTGGACTGTCCTACTACGATATAACCGCCATCATTTGTTTGTTTAACGCTGCGGCCATATTCATAAGAATCACCCCCGAATGCCTGGTTCCATTCCTCCTCACCGGTTGAATCTGTTTTAATCAGTCCAACGGAACCGTAACCATTTCTCGTTCCTGCTATAATATACCCACCATCATTCGTCTGCTGAATGTCGCTGGCAGAATGATAGCCGATTTCATCGTAGATATGATCCCACTCCTCTTCTCCAGCTGAATCTAGTACTCTATAGCACTTGAATCGAGTAATATTTTGAGCCATACTATCTCCATTTAGTTGTTGAAGACACAAGGAGATAGACCATGCGTAAGAAATATATTGTAACCTTGACGGAAGAGGAGCGTAAACAATTGTTTAGCTTGATACGGTCAGGCAAATCATCAGCACGTAAACAGATGCATGCTCGCGTTCTTTTGAAAGCAGACATTACCGAAGGAGGTCCAGGCTGGACAGACGCCAGGATT
>JAVCCM010000176.1 GCA_030765455.1 Candidatus Electryonea clarkiae
AAAACTGACTTCTGAAATATCAAGCTGGGAAAAAGAAAAAAATCAAACCAATTCAAAAATTGACTGGCAGTTTACAACAGAGGACGCAAGAATAAAACTACGAAAGCTGTATCCATCAATTGAGGTGCGATAGAGTACTATATTCAATTTCACTGAAGATTATTGTGACACATTTAGAGTAACAGGAACGTTAGAGGGCGATTGGATGAATGCTTGTTATCTATTTCCAGGTTACGGAAATGGAGAGTATTATCTAGGCAACAACAATGATCTTGAGACTTCAACCATATATTGTACCACCGATACAGGCCGAACCTGGATTGAATGTGGGCCATCACCGGAAGATATTTACTGGGCGGATTATTATGAAATGGTTGCTGGCTGGACAGAAGGGGAGTTATTTTTATTGTGGGGTTATAGTGACACCTGGGTAGATTCGACGAATTTTAGTTTGTACTACAGCGACGATTACGCACAGACCTGGGAACTGAAAAACAGCATGGCTGATCCTTATCCGGACGCTGTCGATGATAATAATTCAACTTCTTTACCGGAATTTTCCATTCAAATATTTCCCAATCCGACCAACAGTATGATTACAATTCAAATACCTGATTATTCTCTGGGAAATTTACTTCTGTTTGATAATCTTGGCAGAATCATACTAAGTCAATCAATCCACAAATCATCAATTAAGTATTCGATAGATTTACAAGAACTGCCCAGCGGATCATATTGGCTGCAGTATATGAGCCGGGAGAAACCGGTAGCGACAAAAAGGATTATACTCCTGAAGTAGATTTGGCATTAAAAATGGGTATGGAATATTCACAGGATAAACAGGATACAGCTTTTCTTTCTTTGCGACTTTGCGCCTTTGCGCGAAAAAAACGGAAAACGCCGAGTCAGGTAATTTTAATCAACAAACTGAGCCGTTATTTCATTATATTCCACCATGAGTTTCCTGTTTCGATATTTAAATTATGTAAAACCCTACTGGCACAGGGTGACATTTGGAATCCTTGCCAGCCTGGTTTTTGTGGCATTTTCTGGGCTGAGTTACTGGATGGCGGCGGACTTCATCCAGGGGTTGTTTCGTGGAGGAATTACAGTACCTCCGCTCCCTGACGGTGCTATAGGACCACACAATTTTGTCGAATTCCTGAAACATTATTCGGCTTTGTTTCTTTCCGCTGACACTCCTGTAGCCAGCTTGAAGCGGGCAATAATTATAATAGTTGCCGCCTTCCTGGTTAAAAATCTTGCTTTATATATCCAGGTGACCATTTCTGCTTCAGTTGAACAGCATGTCGCAAAGGCAATGCGTGATGAGCTTTATTCAAAATTGCTGAAACAGGACCTGGCATTTTTCCATGTCAGGAAAAGCGGGGATCTTGTATCTGCGGGTATTAATGACATAACCGCGCTGAACGCTGGTCTCGCCGACAGCTTCAGTAAACTGATCAGGGACCCGATCACTGCCCTTCTTTTTTTAGTTTTATTACTTGCGATCTCATGGAAACTGACACTTGCGGCTCTACTGATAGCGCCTCTCTCAACTCTTATCATTGCTCTCGCAGGAATGAGTCTGAAACGCAAATCACAGCGCACCCAGCAACGTCTTTCACTTGTTACTTCCCGACTGAATGACGCTTTGCAAGGTATCAGGATCGTACAGGCTTATGGCGGTGAGAAGAAGGAACTGAACACCTTCAAAACAGCAACAGACGGTCACTTCCGCCAGGCATTGGGACGCGAACGTCTGAGACGTTCGATCAGCCCGCTTAATGAAGTTGTCGGTGTTATAGTCGTCGCAGGGATCTTATTAATCGCTGGGGGAAAAGTACTTGGAGGGCAATGGCTGGAGCCTGATGATTTTGTGAGGTTTCTTATGCTGCTCTTCGGGTTGTTAAGCCCAATCGTCAGTTTGAGCGGTGTGCAAGGTAACCTGAAAGTTGCAGAGGGCGCCTCGCAGAGAGTTTTTGATCTCATGGATGCTGATTTTTATATCCATGAGAAAAAAGAAGCTGTAAATGCAGATGGTTTCAGGGATAATATCCGTTTCGAGAATGTCTCGTTGCGATATGCAGAAGATCGTGAGGAAGCGCTGCAAAACTTGGATATTGTAATAAAACCGGGTGAAAATATTGTCCTGGTAGGGCGGTCAGGTGCCGGGAAGAGCACGGTTATGAATTTACTCCCAAGATTTTATGATCCCGCCGGAGGAAAGATCACTCTTGATGGTGTTGACCTGAAGGAATATAATATTGAAGAGCTGAGAAAACTTTTTGGAGTGGTTACCCAGGAAATCGTACTGTTTAATGATACGATCAAAGCGAATATCGCCTATAATTCAGTCGATATCCCTTTTGAAAGGATTGTGGATGCAGCAAAATTGGCACAAGCGCATGAATTTATTGAGAAACTGGTTGATGGATACGAAACAAACATTGGCGATCTCGGCGATAAACTTAGCGGAGGTCAACGCCAGAGGATCAGTATCGCCCGCGCTCTCCTGAAAGATCCGCCGATCCTGCTATTGGATGAACCGACCTCTGCACTCGATTCCGATGTAGCAGAAGAAATCCTCACCACCCTCGAAGAAGCAGGCATAGGCAGAACAGTAATCACCGCAACCCACCGACTCTCGTCTATTACCAATGCCGACCGAATTCTACTCTTCGATGCAGGAAAGATGATTGATGAAGGAACACATCAATCTTTATATGATGGAAATGAATTATATAAGGAGTTGTACGATAAGCAGTTTGTTGGTTAAGAAGTGGGTGACTCGAATTTGGTGGGTGCCCCGACTCTTCAGAGTCGGGTTTCTCAAATTTTTAAAACAGTTTCACATTTACAACTAACTACTTATTAACGTAGAGTATCGATATGCCGCATAGATATAATGATATAGGTCATGCACACTTCCTGACATTTGGCTGTTTCAGGCATAAATGGTTATTCAGAAATCAGCATCTTTGTAAAGAGTTCACCTATCATTTGGATTCTTGCCGATGTGACTTAGATTTTGAACTCTGGGCATTTGTTATTATGCCTAATCATGTCCACCTGCTCTTAAATCCTAAAGACAATCTTTCTATTTCTAAATTATTATCGAGAATAAAATCTCCTTTTGCCTTTCATGCATTGGATTTCATAAAGAAGCATGATCCCCAATTAGCTCAGGAGTTGTCCGTTATCAAGGTAAAGAAACCTGGCTCTGAAGAGTCAGGCCACTCATCCTCATTCAGATTCTGGCGAAGAGGTGGTGGATATGACAGGAACATTTTTGGGGATGAGGCTGTTCGCAAAACTATTGAGTATATTAATAACAATCCGGTAAGGGCTGGAATGGCGGAATATCCTGAGGATTATTTGTGGTCCAGCGCAAGATTCTGGCTATGTAATAAACCTGAACCTATTAATATGGATATTCCTGAGTGGTTGTAGTTTACAATCAAATTTCAGGAAGCCTTGCAGTGGAGAAACCCGACTCTGAAGAGTCGGGCCACCCATCGGAGACCCATTCCTACTTTTTATTCCACCAGTTGAATGACAACGATTTCATATGAAGATCTACTCAATGCATATAATGTTCGACCATCGGATGTAATAATCAATTGACTAATATAACCGATGCCTTCAATTTCTGCTTCAAATTTCATTGTCGCTGTACTTATCACACTAATCTTTCCAGATCTTCGGGGAAACAAAAATAATAGTGCACCATTTGGACTAATGCACATACCTGACCTATTTCCGTCTGATGGAATCTCGTTTGTGACCGCATGATTCCTTAAATCAATAACCGATATATAACTCGAATAAGAGTTTAGAACATAAGCAAGTCTGCCATCAGGTGAGAATTCAACATGAGAAGGATCGTTGCCAACTTTGAGGGTTTTTAATACGGAATTCAGTGAGATTGAAATCAGTTGAATTTCATTTTCGTAATATCCGTAAGCAACTGCAAATTCTTCATCAGGTGAGACAGCTATGATATCATTGTTTGAATTATCTATTGAAAGTGAATCTTCAAGCTGAAGATCGTATAGCGAAAACCTAAATAAATTCATAGAAAATCCATCGAAAGGATCGGCAAAAATTAATAACGTATTTGACTTCTCCGAAATATCCATAAAGGGTGAATAACCAAAAAAGTATGAATTATATAATTCAACCTGATCTATAATCATATCTGTTGGAGTAAAAATTCTTACAATACCTGGACCGCCTCTCACGAATAGATCCTGTCCATCAGGCGATAGCACCATTGAACCAGCATAAGTATTATTTCCAATATCAATGGTATGAATGATGGAGTGACTGATGGTTGAAAGCTTATAAAGTCTTGCTCTCGATCCCCGGTATTCGCTTGAAATATATATTGCAGTCTGGTTCTGGTTGAATATCATGTAATTCGGCTCAGCAGGGAGAGGTATTCTACTGACAACCTGCCATGATCCTAAAGTGGTTTCAGAATTAACTTCATTGGATGAAGATGATTTATTTCCATCCCTGTCAACCACAAAAAGTTTAAAGAAGTACATGTTCACAGGTATCAATCCATCAACTTTTACCTCTGTCTTGTTCCGGTCTAAAATCCTGATTCGTTCTGTACTCGTCGTGTCAAAACCTTCAGATGTGGCGTAATAGAGAAGATAGAGGTAGAATTTTGTGTCTTCTGATTTTTTCCAGGATAAGGTCATCGAGCCGTCATTAATTTCGGACGGCTGGTTCAGTATGACTGGTTGGGGAGGTGAATCGGAATATTCATGATCAGTTCCGAAATCGTCCATGCTGCATCCGGAAAACCAGATAACCTGGATAACTAATATTATTAGAATGGAGAAAGTTGAAAACAGATGATAGTTTTTCATGTCAAACTCCTCTCAGAACCTAAAAAAACAATTTTAGAATACTATTAATTTACTAAGAGTTAATACGTGATACAAGTATTGCGTGAAAGGATTTGAAATTCGTTTGTCAGTAAATCGAGTTGTCGGTAATCTATTACCTATGGACGTACCTATTTCGGTAATAGTGTTAGACAACCGATCTGCGCGGTTCGGAGACCCGCGCCTACTTTAGCATATTCATGAGAGTGTTAGATGTAGCGGGTCCGTGACCGGCGTAATGGTTATTAGAATAGGTATATATAACTATATCACGGTTCAAAAGCTTTTTTATCAGGTCAGCCCATTTATTCAAACTTTCAGTGTGATCAACCACCACTTTATCCCAGTTAGTAGTAATCTCCTCAATTTTTTTCCTGTCACCGAGAAGACGGATGTAGGTGAAGTCAGTCGTGACCGGATCAAATCTCCGCATTACCTCGTCGCCGTGTGGCATCCATCCATGATCAACAAGTACAAGAGCTGCTGAATGTTTCCGGCATAGATCGGCAAATTCGGTGGTCAGCCATGCTTTGTTTCGAATTTCTACACAAAATCTATAGTTTTTCGGGAGATCATATAAAAACCTGTCAAGTTTGTCGAAGAAAGGAGATGCTGAAGAAAAAGCTTTCTGAGAAAAATATGGAAATTGGAGAAGAAGCGGTCCGAGACGGGAATCCAAATGGGAAACTGACTTGAGGAATGCATCACGGATAGGATAAGTAGAGTCTTTGCACAAAAGTAGTTCCGGATCGGGTGAGCTGCCCTTTCCACCATGCACAATAGCACGGGGGAATTTCAACGAGAAAATGAAATCCCCTGGTGTATTTTCCGCCCATCGTTTGATTGTGGTTTCAGATGGCACGGCATAATAACTGGAATCTATTTCAACTGTATTGAATTTTGTAGAATAGTATCGCAGAAAATCGGCAGGTTTAGTCTTTTCAGGGTAGAAAGTCCCCACCCAATCCTTCGAAGAAAATGAGGAAGTGCCAATTTTTAAAATAGCCATTTGAGAAATCTATTTATAATCTGTACTGTCTGCTACCAGACCTGGTAAGATAAACGAATAGAAAAACGGAAAGCGTCAAAATCTTTAACCTCATGTACCCTGTCAATTGGTGAGTCGGTTCTGCGCCATTCATACTCCAGACCTGCTCCACCTCTTAACATAGGAACTATATCAGTTTCGAAAGACAGCATAAACCGTTGATGATAATGTTCACGTCCGCTATGAAATGGATCTTCATCCAGTGGAATCTCGCTGGTATAGTATCTGTGACGTATTCTATGACCCAGTGAAAAATCCCAATCCCGTTTGAAAATTTCTTTTTTTACAAAGTTAACACCGAACTCGAACCATTCTTCGCCATTACTCCCATCACCATATTCGGCATCATAGTCAGGGATAACTTCAATGATATTTGTAGATTTTTCATAACCAATATTATCTGACCAACGCTTTTTGAAAATCCCTTTTATCGATAAGCTTTTGCTCAGTTTATACTTTATCTCTGATTTGAAACCGTCAGCTTCACTGTCATACTCAGTAAAATATTTATTATAATAAACCTGTGATCCTTCATAACGTATATCTATCCCCAAAGCAGGGGTAGGGCTTAACCGGATTCCAGCGGAGTATAAATGATAAGCGAATGTGCAACCGTAGATATCAGCTTGATCTTTATCGTAATAATCACGTAAATATCTATCAGGTATCCAGAAGTAACTTCCGAGCAGGTCAATTTTTTTGGTAACATCCTGGGTCATATAAAATGAATTACTGATTCGATCATTGAATGAATTATTATTGAACGACAGGTATTTGATTGTATAATATACCCTGCTCTTTCGGTTGCCCAGCCACTTAGGTGAAGTCACCCTGATTTTCATCCCCAAATCCTGCATAAGATCGTCATAACTTTCAGGATTGGTTGTATCACGAAGAGTATTATTCTCGAATTTAGTTATATCGTCATCAGAATATTCGAGAATGTTATTATCATAACCGATTGAATATAAAAACTTGAGATCGGTGTTTTTATGCAGATTCCATCCAAATGATGAATTAAAAGGTATTGTCAGCATGAGGAGTATGAATGTGGACGGAATAAACGTTTTTAGGAGAAAACGATCCATAATATCAAACCTCGTTTTTGGCAATCAAAGGGTGATTATCAATTATTCAGCGGTATAAATAGGAATTAATTACGTGTAATAAGTTATGTGAATTTAAATAATAGAAATTAGTTTACTTTGCCTCACGTCCAAGATCTTTTTTAGGAATAAAAAATCGTAGGATGACTTCTCTTCCATTGTCCGGAAGATCAAAGTTGTATCTGTGCCGACCTGAGGGTACTTCGATATAGACATTTTCACCCCTTGAAGGCACCACTCCGGGGCGATCCAAAACCTCTGTCACTTTTGAAGCTGAAGACAGGAGTGAGTAAGTGTTTTTGAGATTCCCATCTTCGAATACGGCTAATGCAAATTTTATTTTCCCTCTCATTGAATCATTTAGAAGAACTCTTGCCAGGACTTTCATTGTTGTGGGTCCATTAACTTCAACTGTCAGGCGTTTGCCTGAGTCCATCTTGTAATATGTCGAAGGAACCTCATTCGTTGTAATGCCTAATGCATCTATGTAACTCGACGGTGTAATGGCTACATAATCTGCGTCCAGACGGTATACTTCCCGCAAATTCTGAACGCGGAAATAAACAGGATATTTTGCTTTCTTTCCTAAACGTATGTCAAGAGTTTGATCTTCAGGTTGTTTATCAATCTCAATAATCCTTGATTCGCCGATATATAGATTCTTCTTATTTCTCAACGAAACACCTTTGGCGTATTTTGTAGCACGGCTGAACAACTTATCCTTTTCGCTTTCGAGATTCAGCCTGAAAGCGTAAATAGCCTCTTTACGTTTCTTTTTGCCAAGGTCAGCCCGGGTTATAATTCGATATTCTGAGTCATCTGAAATATCGAAAGTCATACTTTCACCCGGTTTCAGTTTCCAATATGTCCATTCTTTATCATCGATTAGAAGAACCGACCTTTTACCGCCCTCAAGGGGTTTGATTGGCTGCCATTGTCCGGCGTGAAGTGAGGCTATGCATATTTGACTTATAAATAGCACTGCAAGAAAATATTTAAAAACATGAATTCTATTTTTGATGATTAATGGCATTATCTCTCAAACCAATGTATCAGGATCTGCACCGGGGCGATCCATTTGTTGCAAGCGACGATCGAAAAGCAGGACTGCTATCAAGGTGGCAACTACCACCAGCAATGCTATCACCGTTACGAATAAGTTGTATCGTATCTCACTGAACAGACTGCCGCTTCCAGGTTCGGGAAGTGGTGATGGACTTCTCGGCAAATTATAGTTATTAGCAATTATATGTATATTTACAATATGCGCCACAGGAACACCAGATTCAGAAAAATGATGAATCACTCCTTTCCTCGGATAATTGAGGATAGGAAGCAGCGATGAAACACCTACTGGGATAAGATCGCTATTCTGACCATGACCGATAGAGGCAAGCCCGCCTCCGATATTGACATAAAGTTTTATTTTTTCATCTTCTGCCATATCATCATATATGCTCATTCTTAAAGCAACCGATGCCTCAAGGTTAGGCTCTTCAATAAACCGGAGGTCATTTCGGTCTGCGGCTTTTCTGATGTACTCCCTTCCTTCAGGGGATAATCGTCCACCTAAGTCTTCACCCCCACCATAAGATGCGGCGATGGACCGGCGGCTGATTAAGCCTGTCTCCATCAAACGGTGCTCCATATCCAGCCATGTATAATATGGATCATTCGCTCCCCATGATGAAGCGCCGACAGAAGTTATTACTATCGGTTTCAGCGACAAAACTTCACAAGCGGCATAAAATGCAAGATTCATACCGGGGAGAGACCCGGTCATGCCCGCTGCTACTATATCGCCTTCTTCTAATCCCGCTTCCTTGAAATAATTTATAAAAACAGCAGCCATATTAGGGTTAAGCGCTGTGGTCTTTGAATCAAGATCACCAATATCAGTGGTAATGCGTGTGTATTGCTGACCAATTAACGCAGTAAGATTCGGATCGTTTATTTCATCAGGGAAGATGCCATTGGCATATTGAAACTGCCGAAGGCTATCCATCATGGTTTTCATCAATTCTGCAGCAGCAAGTTTATCATCAAAATGAGGCGCTTTTTTAGTAACATGTGAATGTTCCGCCCATATATACATTGCTATGGAAACAACAGTGAGAACCAACAAGGTCCTCTTTGATCTCATTGAAGGTTTGAACCGCCTAGGCAAATAACTGTCCCCCACTTATAATCATCACAGAAAGACGGACGACCACTGCGGCAATTGTAACAGCTGAGAGGGTTCGTAGAACTCCCTGGCGCTCCATCCAATTCGCAATCAATCCCGGTATAATATATCCAATCGCTTCCAATCTGATATCTGTCACCATATATAGGCCACCAGCCACGTAATTTCTCAGGATATAGCCAAAGATGAAACCAAGCAGAATTGATAACACCAGCCTTCTGCGTCCGTATATAAAGACGAAGTTTGCAAAAATCTTTACAAACAATAATGTAGCAAAGCTTACAAGCAATGTACCTGCCAGCATCCAGCCATTATTCAATTGTAACGCTACATAGCCAGGTACAACGATCCCTCCGGCTGAGACGCCGAATATCTCGTTAAAAATTAAACTGAAAGCTACACCAAGTCCTACAGCGATATCTACCATTTACTTAGCTTCTCCTTGAACGGAAGAGGTGCGTTACCGCAAGTCCTCCATGTCCCGCATTACCAAGTGCGAATACAAAGGCGCGCTCTTCTACACTTTCCCAGATCGCGTCCCATGCTTTTTCCGGTTTCACCTGCCCCAAACGAACTACCTTCTGAGGATCAATTCCTGATCTGCGAATATGCGCAGTCAACATCTCTGTGCTTTCACCCATAGAGAATAATAAATCAAAGTCGTCTTTCATATGCAGACCGATCATCTCTACGAGTTGGACACTTCGGTCGAAACGGTCACCTCTTGTATTTAGCAGGAGAATTCGTTTCCCGCTAAGAGGATATAATTCCCTCGCCCTCTGCCAAGCCATGAATGTTGATTCGGGGTCATTAGCTGCAAGAGCATTTAAAAACATAACCTGTTTATTGCCAAGTGTTACCCTGTGGACATATAATGCTCCAGGGTCAGGATACGCTTTTACCATGCCGTCAAGCGCTGTTTCTCTATCTATTCCAAATTCTTCGCATACTCTCAATGCAAGGGAGACATTACTTGGATGCTCAATATAACTAAATCGACGCATGCAATCATCATTAATTTCAGAAGGAACAGTAACTACAAAATCACTTCCGCTCTCTTCAGCTCTTTCATACATAAAATGCATTAACCTAGGACGGTTTTCTGCGGAAAAAACTTTCGCATTTGAAGGAATTGTGTTGGATAAGGACATTGCAATATTATCCAGATGGGGTCCCATTTCACGCACATGATCCATTCTTGCATTTGTAATAACACCCACCGTGGCACGAACGAACTGATGCTCACATATCCATTGATATTCAGGCTGAACCGCCATGCACTCCATAACTATAGCCTGGGGATGTTTCTTTGCAAAATAACGAAAAACTTTGATTTGTTCAATGATATTAACCATGTGGATACGAGTAATAGGAACTTCCATTCCTTTCTCGTCAATGATCCGAGGCAGTGTACCGGTCACTTTGGCAAGAGTACGAATACCTCCGGCTCTTAGCCCGGAGGCAATCAGGCGTGTAACAGAACTCTTACCTCGAGTCCCGTTTACATGAATGCGGATTGGAATTGCAAGTACGCGCCGGCGGTGCATAGCAAATTCGTACATGCCAAACCCAAGGAGAATCGCTGTTAGCAAAATTATCACGAGCATGATCAGGCGCGTCCGATTATTGTGTCTAAATTGATCGATATTATAATCGCAATATAGCCATTGGATAATAAGGAATAAAGAGATAAAATTATTATCAGGGCATTATTCAGATTATATAACCTTGTTTTGGAGTTATTGAGCTAAAAAAATATAATATATTGAAAATACTTTCACTCTGTCATTTGTTTTCAAAAATACAAATACTATTCCTTGTTCTAGGCAACTAATAAATCTGATATTGTTGATCAACGTAAGTATTTGATAATAATCCAATTATTACTATCAGGAATTGATCATTGAAGGAGTAACAGGTTCATAGTTTTTTGAGCATTCACCTGGTACTATATTGCAGCTCCTCAGCGAGTAATGTGTTCTTCAATAACAAAGCAACTGTCATTGGTCCGACTCCTCCAGGCACGGGTGTGATATAAGATGCTTTTTCCCTGGCATATTCGAAATCCACATCACCAACCAACCTGTACCCTCGTTTCGCGGTGGGATCATCGATACGGTTAATGCCTACGTCAATAATAACAGCATCATCTTTGATCATATCAGCCGTCACGAATTTAGCCTGCCCGATTGCTGCGATCAGGATGTCGGCTTGACTTGTTATAGAGGGAATATCCTTTGTCCGGCTGTGGCATATTGTAACTGTCGCATTCCCGCCGGGTGCTTTCCTTGCCAGGAGTAATGCCATCGGCATTCCCACAAGATGACTCCTGCCAAGCACCACGGCTCTTTTCCCACTTGGGTCAATCTCATATCTCTTCAACAATTCGATTATCCCCAGGGGAGTACAGGGAACAAAACGAGGCGCTCCTCCCGCGAGCATACCCATATTAAAGGGGTGAAAACCATCAACGTCTTTGGCAGGATCAATTGCGTGGATAACTTCATTTTCATCAAGCCCATCCGGTAAAGGCGATTGAACCAACAAGCCGTGGTAATCAGGACTCTCATTTATTTCATTTACTTTGGCGAGGAGAGTTTGCTGGTCAGTCTCTGCGGGCATCCTGATTACAAGTGATCGAATCCCGGTCTCCAGGCATGCTTTCTCCTTCATACCGACATAAACCTTGGAGGCTGGATCCTCACCTACAATTATAATAGCAATTCCTGGTAGGCGGCCATTATTTGCTCTACGCTCAACTTCCGTCTTTACTTCTTCACGGATATCCGCGGATATTTTTTCCCCGCTGATCTTTCTGCCTCTTTCACTCACCTTCGCTCTCCCACTGTGCAAATACCTGCCTTGAATAAAGATAAAATATCATTAGATCAAAAATCCTGTCATGCCAGGGAAACCTCGTAAACGTCACTATAAGTTTACGAAGCGCTGAATATAGTTCAGATCTGCAGGCAGAGCGAACCAGGATCCGTATTATTTTCTCCCGCAGTCCACTTGCTTCTGATGGAATGCGAATATAATTAAGACTTAAAAATTTTTCTGCATTGGGATGATTTTGAAGCAGCCAGGGCACAGTCTCTTTTCCGTATTCCATATACTGTTTTTCAATCTCATCCCAGTTTCTCGCATGATCATGCCAGGTCTTTGCGCCTGCTTCATAATATATCGTAGCTCCTGCTTCTTCCAGTCGTAAACCGAAATCCAGATCTTCTCCGCCCCATCCCGTGATCGATTCATCGAAACCACGCAACTTTTCAATCCAGATTTTTGGAACCGCTGAATTACATGAGGTGAAATATTTTCCCGGAATCTGTTCACCCGATTGAGCTTTCATTGCACCGCGTGAATGTAAATACCGCATTAATGATGTCGATTCTAATCCAGGGTGAGGTTGTCTTTCACCCACGAAAACATCATCTGCTCCATCCGCTTTCCTCACCAGAATTTCCAACCAGGTTTCAGCAGCTATCATATCGGCATCGATGAAAACAATTATTTCGCCTTTGGCGTGTACCAAAGCGCTATTTCGTGCTTTTGCACGTCCAACATTTTTCTCTAATGATATTGGGCAGATAGAAAGAGCGCCTGAATAGCTTTCGAACCAATCGGGTGTACCGGACGGACTGGAGTCATCTGCCACTACCCATTCAAATTGTGATACCGGTAGTGTTTGCCGTTCAAGACTTTTCAGAAGTTGAGTCAGTTTATCCGGCTCATTATAATGAGCGGTTATTACAGAAAGTTTTTTAATATTAGTTGCCATTGATGTTATTCCGCAGGGTTAAGCCGTATAGTCCAGGCGTGGCACGGTCAGCAATAAATACGATTTCATCTCATTCATTGAAGTTGGTTTTACCGCAGAGGCGCAGAGATCGATGAATTCGTTCATTGTTTATTTTATATACGATCTTTGCGTCTCTGTGGTGTATGAAAATAATTATTTCAGAAGAACAGCTTTCCTTATTGCAGAACGTATTTCCCCTCTTTCATTTCGCGATTTGACAACGACAAAGTATATCCCGCTTGTCCAATCGTTCCCATCCACCTGGAAAGTGTGCCATCCAGGTTGCCGGGAACCTATATAAGATTTCCAGACATTTCTTCCAATCGTATTGAATACTGTGATTTCCAACATTGATGTTTCAGGGAGACCCACTCTTACTATAGCAGAAGCGTTAAATGGACTCGGATACGGCTGATCCACAATAAATGTATTTGGCAGATCTGATTTAAAAACAGGAGCATCGTCGTTTTCAACCGGGATAATAACAACAGTCTCAATTTCAGACCAGTCTGAATATTGACCTTGGGCATCAATAGATCGCACCCTGTACCACATTTGAACAGTATCTTCAACTTCGCTGTAATCAACGGTTAAGACAGTATCCTCAAAGCCAGATGCGATAATCTCCTCATCACCAAATGTATAAACAGGACTAATCTCATCTACAAAAAAGCCTTCCTCATGGACACCCTGATCGGTATCATAGAGGAATCGAAGATGCATGGCTTGACCGGAATAATCACCTAATGGAAATCTTGCCTGGAACCAGTCAGTTACATATCCGGTTATCCCATTTCCAAGGTTATTATCGTGTGGATTTTCATTGGTAGTGATGTTTCCTTCAAGGTTGACATATTCTACACCATTGAAGGAAGCCTGGACATAAGCATAGTCCCATCCGTCTTCGATCTCGAAACGGCATTGCATAGTTAAAACATCATCATCCTGAACGACATATTCATTATCCGCAGTCATTGTATTCCAAAGATCCGGACCGGAACCGGACATATAACAATTCGCAGTAGTATAATAATATTCGCTTGTAACACTGAAACCGTCCAATTCCCAGGGGATATTATACCCGTCCCCGCCATCCCGGTTGGCTTCACCGCTCAATTCCAGCACATCATAAGCAACCGGATCGTTTCCGATTGTATCTTCATAAGTCTCCCATACAAGGAAAAAATCTCCATTTACCGTATCTGAGGGAACATATTCTCCGTTATCGGTAGTGTCTAATATTGTCAGTGTGGGAACTGGAGGATTCCCAATGAGAAATGGATTACCGCCGATTTCACAAAATCGGAGCAAGGGTTCCATTTGAGACTCTACAAGAGCGTCGATTCTTTCCGTAGCAGGCCAAAATCCGTCATTTGGAGATCCTACTTCAAAGATAAATGTAAATATCCTGTTATCGGCGCCGCCTTCCATCCAGTCTGCTGCATCACCATTAACGAAATATCGAAGAGTCTCATAAACCCTCCCGGTTATCCAGCCAAGAGTTTCATTCATATGTTCCGCAAATGCGTAATAGGTATCGTGAAAATCAGAATAGGCATCCGGGTCATAACCGAAGGGAAAGATGAGAACGTTGCTGTATGAGTGATAATTTATGCATGAAACAAATTCACGTGAATTGATATAATCCATCATCACCTGGGTCTCCGGTTCGGAACCGGCTTCAGAACCTCGATATGTTTGCTCATCCGGATCAGGTGATGAGCCTATATCATCATAACCCCAATTGTATGTGAAGTTGCGGTTTAGATCAACGCCTTTTAACTGGTTATTAATTATACGTTTATTTTTACGCCACATACCCCCGCCATTTGGATTAATTACTGCGTTATATAAGTAACCATCTACATTAACTACTGGCATGATCCAGATTTCGTTATTGGCAACAATGTTTGATATTCGAATATCATTCTCATAATTCTCACAGAGAAGCCGTGTAAAATTGAGGATGATTAAGGGAGTGATTACTTCGCGAGCGTGTATTGCTCCGTTGATAAACAACTCGGGTTCATCTTCATCTTCGTTAGGATTATCTGATATTTTGTAGGCTATCATCGGACGGTTTTCGAGTGTATAGCCGATGGTATCGAATTCACTGATAATTTCAGGATAATCTTCTACAAAACTCTCCATTTCCTCTATTATTTCGTGGTATTCGGGATATCCCCCCATATCATCGAGTTCATAGTCGAGCCTGCTCCTGTAAAATGCTTCTATATCAGGTTCAAGAACCTCATAATCCAATCCCGTCTCAATCAGTCTTTGCATATCCTCCGGCCAACCCACAACTTCAGCATTGGAGTCATCCATCCAGGCAATGTCAAAGTTGCCTGCTATTAGCCGTTCCCTTGAGATGTCGTCAGGAATGGAAATGTTTAACAGGGGTGTTGAATTCACTGAAGAAGATATCAAAATCGATACGAGGAGTAAAATCAATGCGGATTTCTTCATGGCTTCCTCTTGTAGAAATTTTTGTGTTTTGTCAGCTCATGAACGATGATGAGACCTGACGTTTTATTACGAATTGGACTAATGGAGTAATATTAAACTGATAATCTTCTCTATAATACCGATAAGAAATGTCCACCACATCCACTCATACAATTTGCGAATATTTCAGTGTTAAAACAATACCTTGATGTAGTCCATAACTTTTTACATGCTCATCATTCAAACTTCGTGAAAGGTATCTTATCTACTATAAGGCGGCTCAGAAGGCGAATAGAATATTTCAACTCTCCACGCCAGCATACGAACCGGTTGTCTGCCTCGATACAGCAGGGGCAGTTCTATCGGGACTACTTTATTGAACTGATTCTGCAAGATTTCCCGGTAGTCTTTTTCACTAAGGTTATATCGTCCCTGTGTAATAAAGATACCTGATGAACCGTTAAATTCTGATGCAGGTGAAATCCATGCAAAATGATGCGGCTTTGAACCAAGACAAACCACTTTGTGCCTGTTGCCATCTGCCCAGGTTACTTCACCTCCGGTAAACCACTTATGAACGAAAATGACTTCATCATCTTCAATAAAATTATTATCGTCAAGCCATTTAATAGATTGTTCCCAACCAAATGGATCTAAAGTCGGATCGGATTTCTCAGGGAGAGGTAGAAAACCGGTATGTGCCTGGAGAATAATAAAAAATACTAATAGTAAATTTATTCCAATTGCAGCAAATGTCAACCTGAATGATTTAGAAAAATTTGAAAATGCCCCGGCAGCGAGGGGGAACGCTGCAATATACCCGGGCATAGTCCAATGCGGAAGAATTCCACGGGTTAATCCCAGGAGCGTAAAGATGATTACGGGTGTCAGGAAATAAGGCAGCAACCATTGATCATCAGCGTTTGATTTTCGTTTTCTGAAAGCACCAATCCAGATCGCAATTGCAAGCCAGGGAGTAAGGTACCCAATCTGTCCTCCGATAGCTTGTCCAAGCAGGTCAAATCGAAATCGAAATCCACCCGACGCACCCTTCCCGAATTGCTCAGCAAAGCTGATCCAGTTGTTCTGAGCATTCCAGATAAAACAAGGTGAAAAGACAATAAGTGCAACCAGGAATGCCAGGTAAAGACCGGGTTCACGCCACCAGGATCTCAATTTCTTGTCAAAAAAACATGTTATAATAAATGAGAATGGAAGAAGAACAGCATGATATTTTGATAAAAGAGCCAGGCCTATTAGAACGCCGAGTATGGCAAATCCCGCGTAACGATTTATTTTTCTTTCGCGAAGAAGGAAAGCAACAAAGAGAGACCATATCCACACAGCACAAAGAGCATTATCCGGAATTACGAACGCTCCAGCCCCGGCAAAAAAGTAAGGAGAGGCATGGGGAAGCAGTATCGCCAGCCTTCCCGCCTGGCGTCCGTATAGGGAAACTGCAAGCTGATAGAGTCCGGCTAAAGTGATAACAAACCATAGGACAGCGCCTAATCTGAGGGTTACATTTGCCTGCACACCGGTTAACCATCTCCCGATCCCTGCTGTGAAAGCGACAAGCGGTGGATGATCAAAATAACCGGCAGATAAATTCAGGCTGAATACATGGTAATAAGATTCATCAAAACCGGGACCAATTGATGCGGCAGCAATCAGGCGCAGTAATACAGATATCCCTATTATCACAAGCGCAGGTCGATCATGTAGTATGAATGTTGGTTTTAGATTTGATTCAAGGCGATTAAGCATGACAGAAGTTAGATTCACACATTACGAGACGCAACCTCCGAAACTGAATCGGGTACTTTTAGTCGATGATAATGACAGGTATGTATCCGCTTTAACTGAGCATCTCGAAAAAAGTGGAGTTGAAGTGTTTCGTGTCGAAACTGCTCGAGATGGAGTAAAGGCTATTCTTTCTGATGGCGAGAATTTTGACGGTATTGTCACTGATATTTCAATGGAAGGTCAGTTAAGTGGTTTGAAAGTTCTGTCAGCGGCAAAGAAATCCGGTTTCAGTGGAATTTTGACTGTCGCAACTACAGGACTCGATACCTGGTTTGGATTTTTTTTCAATCGTGTATTCTTTGGGAAATTAATGAAATGTGACTATTTGATTCCAAAAAGACCGATTAAAAAAAGCGGTAAAATCATCTGGATAAAAAGCAATTCAAAAGCGACACTACAATAATTCAAAATTTACGATTCTTTGTATCCACTGAGAATAACAATTGCGATAGCATATTCTCCATCATGCGACATGGAAAGTGATAAAATCGGATAATCATGCCTTTTGTCAGCCTCGGGTGAAAGCAAAATTGATGGTTTGCCGAACTCGTTTTTAACTGTTTCAATTTCCCGCCAGCCCAATTTTTCGCCCAATCCACATCCAAGCGCTTTGGCTGTCGCTTCTTTAGCAGCCCATCGTGCGGCAAATCGGGAAGCTCGCTGAGTGCCGCTGCCGGCGTCTTGAATTTCTCGTTCAGAAAAAAGACGTTTCAGGAAGCGCATATCATCAAGGTGATGTTCAAAACGAGAGATCTGGACGAGATCGATCCCGACTCCATGAATACCCGCAAATTTTGAAAGGTCAGGCAACTCAAGTTTAAGTGATATAGACATTATAAATCCAAAAGTTCTGAAAGTGTGAAAATAATCAATAATATAATCTTAATCAGTGATTTCAGGAAACATCTGATATGAAAATCCTGGGAGTATAATTTCCTTGCATAGAATACAACAATTCAGTCGTAAACATTGGATATTCAAGTTTAGAATTCTTATGTTAGCAAATAAAGGCAATCAAATATTTCAATCTATAATCCACAAAGGATTATGAAAGACAATCACGACAGGTGGATTAAAATAACTTTATTACTGGCTTTTTCATGATGAAAAGCCGGATTCCCGGGTCGTTCTGTGGATTTTACAAACTCATCAATAGCCTTGAGCGCGATTTTTCTGATTCTTCTTCTAATAATAATTGCAAAAATTATTATTAGAAAGAGATTTCCATTCGATTCTTACCTGACCTATACCTGGACATTTTTCCTTGGAATTTCTGTCGCTGAGTTCATATCATTTGCAGCGGGAATCTGGATCATAGCGGTTTTGTCCTTTATTGCCTTGAAAGAATACCTGTCGCTGATCGATATCAGGCTTCAGGATCGAATTGGTATTCTTGGAGCTTACCTGTCCATTCCATTCATGTTCTATTTTATTCAGATTCAATGGTATGGTATGTTTATTATCGCCATTCCGGTTTACAGTTTTCTGGCAATACCGCTACTGGTGTCTCTTGGTGGAAGGGAGACTCAAGGTACTGTATTTTCAATCGGTGCCATTGATTTTGGTCTGTTTCTGTATGTTTTCTGTACCGGGCATATCGCTTATCTTCTCCATTTTGGAATTTGGAAACCTGCCCTGCTTATCCTGGGTGTGGCAATCTGCGATAAGATTGCGCACGCAATAAAGAAACGAATTAAATCAAATATTAATAACCTTATGCTCAGATTCATTATTCCCCTTCCCATCACGGTATTACTCTCAATGTTAACCTCCGAGTGGACAGGAATACCTTTTATTCATTCGATTATTTTGGGTTCATTAATCCCTGTTCTGGTCATTATGGGGCAGCATACCGGTGATTACATAAAAGCAGATATTGGAGTTGAGGTTAATGATTCCTCAACAAGGAGAGGGAAAGTCCTGGATAATTTGAAATCTTACCTGTTTACGGCTCCTGTTGTTTTCCACTATATACGATTCTTTCTGACATGAACCAGGTCGCTGAAAACTCATTCCTGCGTAAATTGGCACATTTGATTTTCCTCCGCCCACTATTCGACTTGTTTTTCGGAGCTGGCGTCTCCGGCAGGGAAAATATTGAAGACACCGAAAGATTTATCATAATTGCCAATCATAACAGCCATCTTGATACAATTCTGTTATTCAACCTGCTTCCTCTGGGACTGATAACGAAAACTCACCCTGTCGCAGAAGAAGTCTATTTTTCGAAATCAAAATTAATTTTCAGCCTGGTGAATTTCCTGTTTCAGCCTGTCTGGATCAAAAGAGGACAGTTAGCAGGTGAAGAAGATCCTTTCAGGGAAATAAAAGCACGGCTGGATGCCGGGCATAATGTCATAATTTTCCCCGAGGGGACTCGTGGAAAACCAGGCGAGCTTCAACGATTCAAAAGCGGGATAGGTAGATTAGTTGTCCAATATCCTGATATTCCAATAATTCCGATATTATTGAAAGGTCCCGAGAGAGTTCTACCAAAATCGAGTTCACTGCTGTTACCATTCAAGAGCCAGGTAATTATCGGACCACCGCATATATGTGAAGGTTCGCACCGGGACATAACAAAATACCTTGAGAGAACGATTTTTGACCTGGAGAAGTCTGAATCTGCCAGCAGGCAAAAAAGACTATCGAGAGAGAAAGCGATTCCTCCGACTATAGCTTTTCTCGGGATTGATGGCTCTGGCAAAAGTACCACTTCACTGAAAATTACCATGGAATTGTCTAAAGATTCCGAGGTGTGCCGTATCAGTGACAATATGGATTTTTATGAGAAAGGTGCGATTGGAGGAATTCAGCCGCTAATAACAGACAGTGTAAGGAAAATTGTCGGCAGTTATGCCAAGCAGGCTAAGTCCTTAAAATTATATAAAATCCCAAAAATAACCGAGCTGATTCTAAGGGATCTTCTCCAGCATAATGTCAATCGGTGGTTCAGTCCTGATTTCATTGTCATGGATGGATCACCATTATTAAACATGGCAGCATGGGCGGCTTTATATAAAGAAGATATCCTGAATCCTGATCTGCTTGGAGATGCGATTAAGACACTCTCCGGTAATGGCGGGGAGGTTGAATCATCTGATGAATTGTTCAAGCTGTTCCCCGAATTGAAAGTTCTGTGCCGTATCGGACTGAACCGTTTTCAACTTCCTGATAGCGTACTTTTTATTGATATCAGCCCTGAATCAGCCTGTCAGCGAATTGATAAAAGGGGTGAAGAGAAACAGGTGCATGAAAACGTGGAAAAGTTGACGCGGCTTCGTGATGCTTATCTGACAGTGTGCCAGGTGGTTAAGACACGATTGAATATCCCGGTCGCTATAATTGACGGCACAATGACCATTGAGGGTGTCGCTGAAAAAAGTCTTGAATTTATAAGAGAGTCAATTGAAACCGGAGACCGGAAAGATGAATCAACATATTGACGTAATCGCAACAACCATGTCCGGTTCAATCAAAGATTGGGCGAAGGTGAAACGGATAGTCCCGCTTTTTAAAGAATATGGTATTGATGACGTTTCTTTACTGACTGCGGATAGCCATATCGAAGCGCGGAAGATGGCAAAGGAATCTGTACAATCAGGTACTAAAATCCTCATCTCAGCAGGTGGTTCCGGAACCTTTTATAATGTCCTCGAAGGCTGTTATGATGCAGATGTTGATATCAAAGATTTACGATTAGGTTTCCTCCGTAAAGGATCAGCCGACCTTATCGGTAAAGTGCTTCAAATGCCTGATGAGATCCAAGCTGCTATCCGTGTGTTCGTTGAGTCCATTAATAAAAACCATGTTATGCCATGTGATGTAATCCTTGCGGAGAGTGAAAGTGGGGGTGAAAAGCCACGTCGTTTTGTGGGATATGGTGGCGCCGAAATATTCGGCGAGATTCCTTACTTCACAGAAAACCGGTTTATCAAGTATTACAAGGGAATTTTGAGCCAGCTTTTTGGTGATTTAGGACCTTTCTTTACCGGCGCTACGCTGACAATCATAAGGAGACTTATGAGAAGTGCAGTGAATGCCAAGCGAAAGATGAAAATCACAATTGATGGCAAAACGGTTGCCGAGGGCTATTATCAGGCGCTGATAATAGTTAACGGCGACCTGGGTCCGAACCTTCCATTTGCGCAGTCCGTCCCCCTCGGATCAGGAGATTTTCACCTGTTTACGATCAAGGACATGGGATTCCTGAAACTCTTCAAACAATTCAAAGATGCCTGGAATGCAAAGATTCTTGATCAACCCGAAAAAATGGGTTTCGATTCGTACTGCATAAAAAAACAATTGAAACTAAAACCGGAAGGCGACAAGTTTTTCCCGGTAAATATTGATGGCGCAACAATGAGCTGCCGGGGCAGTGTTTCATTTAAAATAGTCGATCAAATTCAACTGATACGAAAGTAATTACAAACAATCAATATGTCTTTGTTCTCAATAGATTTTTTCGCGCAAAGACGCCAAGGCGCAAAGAATAAATTGATTATCTGCTAAAAAGGTTTAAGTGTTTCAATTCTTAATTCTTAATTCTTAATTTATAATTCTTAATTGCAGTTCTGCCTTGCTAAACCGTTGAATATCTAATATATTTTAATAGCTAATCCGATGTTTTCTTACCAGCACCAGGGAGGTTGAGATGAAGACCTTGATGAGATTGACTATTTTCACCGGAATTGCACTTCTTACCTTTGTTTTACCACTCCATGCAAGATTCAATGTCTGGGAACCTGAAAACGGGATTCCTGTTCGTGAGGGAGCGCATATCAGGTGGCATGAAAGTTCTGGAGTTCGCCCAATCGCGAAGAATGAGAACGATGATTTTTGTGTTGTCTGGTCGGCGACTGTCGATGGAGCACAAAATATCTTCGCCCAGCTTTACAACAGCGACTGCGAAGCCCAATGGGGCGAGGGTGGTATCCAGGTTACTTCCTCCGAATGGATGCAAAAAGAGCCTCGTGTAACTTCAGCAGGTGAATATGGATGGTATATCGGATGGTATAACTGGCGTATTGAAGATGAGGAATATTTTGAAGCAAGTACTGCTTTTCAAAGGGTTAATCCTGACGGGGAGCTGATGTGGGATGAGGACGGTCTCGACCTGACGCCTGAAGGTGGTCGTCCAATGTTGTCTACTCATAATCCGGAATCCATCTACCCCAGCGATAATGATAGTTTTATTTCTATCTGGTATCACGATGGCGGGGTTGTCGCAAGAAGGTTCGATCATAACGGATCAGCACTCTGGAATGACTACGTTCAAATAGCTCCAGGTTACCATACAGCATCATCCGATGGCTTTTCCGGTGTTATCATCCTCTCATATGATTATGTATTGGAAGAATTTAGTGTTAATAGAGTGGATGCTGACGGTGACCTACTTTGGGGAGACGCTGAAGAAGGGATCGATTTTGTAAATTTAGACAATACTGGATATTTTGATGCCTTTCCAGTTGATCTCATTCCTGACGGTAACGGTGGAGCATTTGCCGTTTTCAGGGGGTCTGCCGACCTGAATTATCAAATTTATGGACAACATGTAAATTCTAACGGTGAAATCCAATGGGATATAGACGGTCAGTTGCTGGTTCCCGACAATATATATGAAAGTTACTCCAGCATTACTTTGCTGTCTCCTAACAATCTGGCACTTTCCTGGGTAAGTACCAATCAATATAATAACGTAGATCAGCTACGAGTGAAACGTATTGAATCTACTGACGGTGAGGCGATATTTCACTGGGGAGATGAAGATTATGGAATGGTTCTGTCGGATACCCTGGCTTTCAATAACTGGCTGACGCCTGACGGGGATGGCGGTGTTGTTGCAGCTTGGCGAGCGTCTCAATTGAATAACGGCGATGGTGAAGGTTACGAGCTGCAACATCTTGATTCAAATGGAGAAATTGTCTGGAATTCACCTCGTTCATCCCGTGCATATGGGAGTTATTATTCCAGCGCTACACCTGTAGTAGTTGATGATCTGGCAGCGCTTATCTGGCGAAACCCTGATATTGAACTAACTGGAATCTACCTTCAGGCATTCGACCTGAATTCTGGCGATCAACATTTCGAAAATAAACAGACGATATCTGAGGGTCTTTCAGGTGAGGTAGAAAATACGGTCATCGTACGATCCGGCGTATCCGCATATGTCTGCTGGGAAGATAGCAGGTTTGCTCAGCAGGGAACTTTGCCATTCATGCAACGAGTTGACTTTGAATCAGGAGAGGCTCAATGGACAGCAAACGGAATCAACATAGTTCCCGGATTTGAAACCGGACCTGATATTGATGCGCGATACAGGATGTCCTCGTTGAAAATACTCCCTGATAATGAGAGCGGAGTTATTGCAAACTGGATGCAAAGCGAGAATGAAAGAGAATATTGCTGGTATTTTCAAAGAGTTGATGAGGATGGAAATGTGCTTTGGGGTGATCAGGGTTATAGCATTGCTTTAGAAGACGAAGCCGTTTTTTGGGGAGGCATAGCAATAGCGACTGATGATGGTGGAATACTTCTGTGCTATGCCGTAAGAGACGGGTATTCAAGCTATAAAATTATCGGACAACGTTTGAATTCAGATCGCGAACCTCAATGGAATGCGCCCAATGGGATTACATTAATCGAGAGTGGCAGTTCAATCGACTTGCATAAAATCCTCAAGCTGGACAATGGCGATCTTATGCTGCTCATAACAGAGCCCTACAATTATCAGCTATATGCCATGAGGATAAGTGAAGATGGCGAGTTGATCTGGGATAATCCTGTAGCGGTATTACAACTGGATCAACAACGTAGCAAACTTCAGGCGGAAGTTGTTGATGATTACATAGTTGTATTTGCTCGAGTTACCAATATGGGTGATGGTAACCGCGGTTACCAGGCACAATGTTTTCATGAAGACGGCGAATTAAGATGGGGTAATGAGGGTTTGGCTTTTGCTTCCACACAGCCTACGTTCGATGAGCTTCAAATAGCAGCAGGAACGGATGAAGATTTCTGGGCGTCATGGGACAGGGATCATTATTACGAGGTTTACCATTATGATCTCGACGCGGAACTATTGACAGAAGAACCTGTCAGGGTTGCCGAAGACGCCAGGGGACGCGGCGATCAAGAGCTGATCCCAGATGGTGCCGGCGGTGTTTATTTCATCTGGGCTGAAGGAAGAGCACAGTATCCCAGCAATACAGATTACCTTTATATTCACCTTACCGGCGACAATGAACTGGCGAGAGATGAGTACACTTTTGACGGGATATATTTGACAGATGCACCTCATATACAGTTGGATATTAACCCTGTTCCTGACGGAGAGGGCGGTGTACTTGCCTCATGGATGGATTACCGTGAGATTATTACTGGACATCATACCTCTGAATTTAATGCCTACATCACGCGGATTAATGATGGAACCGTTGGTATCAAAAAAGAAGTGGATACAAATTTACCATTAAATTACTCGCTCGAATCAATCTACCCAAATCCCTTCAACCCAACAACCGAAATCCGGATTGGTTTATCTCACAGCGCTGAACTTCGTGTAACCGCATATAACATCCTGGGACAAAAAATCACCCAACTTGCTTCAGGAAAATACCGCGCAGGATATCACAACATCGTTTTTAATGCCGATGAGTTTTCAAGCGGGATCTACTTCATCCACGCTAATGTACCGGGAAAGATGGATGAGGTGAGGAAGGTTGTTTTACTTAGATGAAGACATTTTGAACAGACAAGAACATTAACTGTATTGTTGCTGAGAGGAGTTTGATATGAAGACCCAAAAGAGGTTGCGAAACTATGCATGTGTATCATTTCTGTTCATTTCAACCATAAGCTTCGCAAGATTTAATGTCTGGGAACCTGAGAACGGTATCGCTGTTCGTGAAGGTCCGCATATCCCCTGGTACAGGGAAGATATTCAAAAGGTTGCGCAAAATGACGACGGGGAATACTGTGTTGTCTGGACAGAGTTTGTAGATGGATCACAGGAGGTTTTCGCGCAGCTATTTGATGCAGACTGTAATGCTCAATGGGATGACGGTGGAATTCAAATTACCGATGGCGAATTGATCCAGAACGAACCTATGGTAATCTCAGCAGGCGAATATGGTTGGTATATCTGCTGGCGTGACTGGTGGATTGACGAAGAATTTCGTAATCGCTATGACGTCAGATTCCAGATATTGAACTGCGAAGGCGTCCCGCAGTGGGACGAAGAGGGTCTAAACCTGTCACCGGATAATGCTGGACCTCTTTATGGTTACTATAACAATAAATTATTCTTTCCTTCAGATAATGGCTGTTTTTTCGCATTGTGGTGGAATGAAACAGGAGTGTATACAAACCGTTTCGATCATAATGGATCTCCGCTATGGGATGACTACGTCCGTGTTGCGGGAAGCAAGAGAGGATTAGAAATATCCACTGATTTACAGGGTGGGCTAATGATACTCTTCCAGGGATCTGAGTTTCAGGGTACTCTTATAAACCGTGTCAGTCCAGATGGGGAATTACTCTGGGCTGAATATTATGGTATTCAATTACATCAGGATCGTTTTGATTATGGAATGAATTTAGTGCCGGATGGATATGGCGGTGCGTTTGTTACATGGAAAATAGTAACTTACCTGGACAACCAGATCTATGGACAACACATCGATTCGGAAGGAAATCTCCAATGGGATATAGAAGGTGAATTGCTTGTTCCTGAAGACAGTTATGAAGGTCATACAAAATCAGTCTATATATCACCTGGGAATTTTGCTTTATCATGGATCACAAAGAATGAACATAATACACAAGAAGATTTACGTGTTCAAAGAATTGAATCTGTTGATGGTGAAGCTGTTGCTCGTTGGGGAGAAGATGAATTTGGTTTAATCTTTTCTGAAGAGATTCCTTACAAAAATTGGATATCACCTGATGGTGAAGGAGGAGTTGTTGTCGCCTGGAGCTCAAATGAGCTGACAAACTATCAAGGTGATGGATTTGAACTGCAACGGATAGCTGAAGATGGCACGATTTGCTGGAATAGTCCCGCTTCTTTGAGGTCGAACGAAGCTTATCACACAAAGATCACACCATTTGTATGTCAGGAGCAGGTTATTGGTGTCTGGCGTGATCCCAGGACTAACCAGGGAGGGATTTACACACAGGCATTTGATTTTAATACCGGGGGATCATTAACAGAAGATGCTTTTGAAGTAGTTGAGGGGCTTGAAGGAACAGGCTATCAACCAAAGATAATTCACTCAGGATCATCAGCGTATGTTTGTTGGGTAGATTCAAGACTGACTGTAAATGGAAGACTCCCTTATATGCAAAGAATTGATCTGGAAACCGGAGAATCTCAGTGGGATGATAACGGAATAAATATAGTTCCGGGATTTGACACGGGTCGTGAGGTTGACCTTTCTTATTATGTTTGTGATATACAATTATTTCCTGATAATGATGATGGAGTAATAGCAGCCTGGATTCAACATGATTGGAGCTCTGGAGCTGATGATCGCTATTTTGCACAGAAAATTGACCGGGATGGAAACCTGTTATGGGGTGATCAAGGCTATCATACTGCTATTGAAAATGAAGTAGATTATTGTGGTGTCTGGAACACTCATGCTGCAGCTACAAGTGATGGAGGTATTGTTCTGATCTACCAGGTTTACTCTCGTGACATAAGAGAAATAAGGGCGCAACGTCTCGACAGCGATGGTAATCCGACATGGAACGAGCCTTATGGAATACAACTGCAGGAAGATGATGATTTCTATGAAGCGCTGGGACTCGTTCAGCTTGAAGGCGGTGATCTGATTTTCTTTTATTCCGAAATTCCTGATGAATGGTTCGATGTAATATATGCAATTCGAATTGATTCTGATGGGGAATTCGTTTGGGATGAACCGTTGGAAGTATCTGTTAGCAGGCGTAGAGCAGAATACCTTGATCCGATTCAGGTTGATGAGAACATTGTCGTTCTCGTCCCTGGAACAAGACATGAGATGTACGATGTTCATTGCATAGGTGAAGACGGCGAGTTGAGATGGGACGAAGAGAGTGTAACGTTCAGACTTGGACATATTTTACAGGGTCATCTTGCGCCGGGGATTAATGACGACTTCTGGTTCGTCAGGAATAACAATAGCAGGTGCGAAGCTTATCATTACAATCTTGATGCTGAATTATTGACAGAAGAACCGATAATCGTTGCTGAGGGTATTTGGTCAGGTGTGAATGCAATTGTCCCGGATGATGCCGGTGGTGTTTATCTCTTCAGCAGAATGGAAACCGGTCAAGTATATATACATCTGGACTATAACGGGGAAGTTGTCAGTGATGAATACAATCCCGGGGGTGATACTCTCACCGATGCTCCATACCTTCACTCATACTTCGACTATGTCTCCGACGGTGATGGTGGTGCGTTAGTGACCTGGAATTATTGTGCTGATAGGCTTACTGAACAAACCGGTCAGGATTTTGACGTTTATGCTATGCGGATTCATGATGGCGCTGTCGGTGTAAATCGAGAAGAATCATCAGCGATTCCCTCCGAAATCTCTATTTCGCCAGCTTACCCAAATCCTTTTAATCCAAATACAACTATCAGGATTGGCTTACCACAGAGTAATGAGCTTAATCTCAGTGTTTATAACATCCTTGGTCAACAGGTATCACAACTTGCTACAGGTAGATACAACGCCGGATATCACAATTTCGTTTTTTATGCTGATGAATTTTCCAGTGGAATCTACTTCATCCGCGCCAGTGTGCCGGGGAAGTTGGAAGAAATCAGAAAAGTTGTGCTTCTCAAATGAGGAAAAATAACCGGATTACCTGCATTCAGAAAAAATATTTCGTAAATTACTTGGTTGTGATCTACTTGGATAAGTGGTAAAAACATTTTTTGGTACGGTTAATAATATTGGAGGACGTTTCGATGATGCGCTTAAGTTGTGTTTTTATTTTACTGGCAGGATTAACGTTGCAAGTGTTTGCAGCACAGGTTGAGAGATCGGCAGATCGTGATATGCCGATGAAAGTTTCCCGCATTGTGAAGACCCCCACGAAGATAAGCATGACGCTTGATCTCGAGGATCCTGAATGGATTCAGGCAGGGAATGAATTAGACGATGCGGTTATCGCTCAATACGGTCCTATGGCAGGTCATATCGAAGCTGAAGGATTCCCGGTCGTTCCTGTTACAAGCCGGATGTTTCGCATTCCTCCAAGAAGTGGTGTAAGAGTTGATGTTATCAGCTCCGAGTATGAAACCTATACTGATATAGAATATGCCGCGTTTTTCGGCGGCGACAAACCCGAGTATTACCGTCCATCTGAAAAGGGTGAAGATACCTGGTATCCCGGTACCCTGGCAGAGGTTACTGATCCAGTCATCTTCCATGATTTCAGAACCTGCAACCTTGCAACCTACCCGGTACAGGTAAACACAGCACGCCGAGAGGTCAGGGTTTACAGCAATATCGCAGTTGATATCAGTTTTGAAGGAATTGATAGAAAGTCTGCTCTGGACGACTGGCCCACCAGGGTAAGCGAAACCTTCCTTCCCTGGTATCGTGAATTCTTAGATTGGAATGATAACGAATTAGACGAGTATGAAGTTTATCGTGGCGGTGTGCAAGTCGTTATACGTGACAACAACCAGTTGCTCAACGAAATGCAGCCATGGCTTGAATGGAAACGTCAAAAAGGCTGGGAAATTGAACTACTGACCGATGATGATTGTGCCTGGAGCATTACTGGTATCAGGGGTGAATTGCGTGACCGCTACGAAGACAATATGTTCGATTACGTTGTCATTGTTGGTGACGCTAACGGATTGTTTTCCGTTCCTTCCAGTGGTTTTGCGGACTATTATTATACAACCATGGACAATGATGATATTTACCAGGACGTAGTAGTGGGACGTATCAGTGTTCAGGATATGGAAGATGTCAGGAATTACGTTCATAAAGTAATCCTTTATGAACGCGATCCTTACATGGAAGAAACGGACTGGTATCTCAGGGGTGCGGGATTGGCTGTATGGGACTATGCAGGTACTTCCGGGATTCAAACATGTGAATATGCTAAACTCGAAGCTTTAAGAATCGGATATGAGGAATTTGGCGTTTCTGCTAACAGATACTATAATACGACTGCAACTATACAACGAATGAACGCTGGAATAAGCTTTTATGCCTTCAGGGGTGGTGCCGGTGCTGGAATTCCAGCAAACAATATTCGAGCATTGACAAATGACCGTATGTTGTTCCCTGCCCCGGAATATACATGTGGAACCGGTGTCTGGCATTCACAACCTGAATCTATTTCTGAAGCCTGGATGCGTGCAGGTACTTACAACAGCCCTCGCGGCGCAATCGGTGGATTTGGATTGGGGACAAGTTCAACACATTGTTCTTTCAACAATGGCTTGGCTGTCGGCGGTACTTACGCAGCACTTAACCTTCGTCATCCAGCCCTTGGAATGATGATTTGGGGTGGTCAACAATTTCTTTGGAATGCTTTCCATCCTGACTGGTGTACCGGCAATTACACTTTCCAGAATTTTGCTAACCAGGCGAATTTGATGGGTGATCCGACCTGTTGGCTCTGGACAGCTATTCCTGAAACATTATCAGTTGATGCTTCCGAGACAATACAGATCGGAAGAAACAGCTATACGGTTGAAGTTCTTGATTCGGATGAAGATCCGGTAGCAGGTGCATGGGTAACATTATATAAAGTGGATGATGATGAAGAGATTATTGCCCGTGGAACCTCTGATGCAAATGGGATTACTATCCTGAATGCTTCTTTCCGGTACGAAGGTGAGGCAATGCTCACGGTTACATCTCAGAATTGCATCCCGAATCGAACTGTAATCGAAGTGACAGTACCAAACGCCCGTATTGGTTATGAAGAGATAACATTTCAGGATGATGGCAACAACGGCACGGACGGAAACGACAACGGAATTCCTGAGGCTGGTGAAACTGTTGGGTTGGTTATTAATGTCCATAACTTCGGGGGTAATAACCAGACGAACATAACTATCACCGCAGATACTGAAGATGAATGGGTTGAATCGCTGACAGGCGAAGTTACAGTTGACGCTATTAATGCCGGTGGTGAAGAGGAGGGTGAGGGATTAATTCTTGTTGAAATCTCATCTGAAGCTCAGCATGACTGGATTTTACGGTTCGACCTTGAGTTTGACACCGATGCAGGAAATTATTCCGACGAATATTCATTCAAAGTGAATGCACCCCATTATTTCTTCATCCAGGTTGAAGGCGCTGAGGATATGGATCCGGGTGATGAGACCGATATCACTATCGAAATTATTAACCTTGGTGGAAGTGACGCCGGGGCATCCGAAGGTCGTCTCACGATACTTCATCCTTTCGGAAACGCTACAGATGCGACTGGAACATTTTCGGCAATGGATATCGGGGAAGATGACGATGCTGAATTCACAATTGCTTCCCATCCTGAATCTTTCCACGGATACACAGTCCCAGCCCAACTGGTTGTTTCAACCAACGATGGCCAGGTTGATACGGTCTGGTTCTCTATTGTTATGGGCACACGTGATTCATCTGATCCTTCCGGTCCCGATAAATATGGGTATTACGCTTTTGATAATACCGATACAGATTATGAAATGGCGCCGGAATATGACTGGATAGAGATAAATCCTGATGAGAACGGTAATGACTACGATGGCGAGGACACTGAGGTTGATGATAGAGGTGATGATGGTGATACCTGCGCTGTCTTCGAGTTGCCATTCGTGGTTCAATTTTACGGGCAGACATTTGATTCCATTACCATAAGCAGTAATGGTCATGCCGCATTTGGCAGTTGGCCCGATATGGATTTCACATTGAGAAACGCTCCTATTCCCGGTCCCTATGGAATGCCCAACATGGTCGCGCCCTATTGGGATGAAAGAGCACAAGGAGAGATTTACCACTTTTACGACGAAGATAACCACCGGTATATAATTGAATGGTTCGAAACAAAAGGTAGAACAGGACCTGCTTCTTACGGAAATAATTGTACTTTTGAGCTGATCATTTATGACCGTGTGGGGGAACACAGGACCTGGACACTGGATAACGATTTACTCTTCCAGTATGCCGATATGAACCGTCACCTGGGATATGGCAGAAGTATGCCCTGGTGGACAACTGGTATTCAGAACAATACTTATGACGACGGTTTGATGTATTTCTACTATAATGAAGCTTGGCCCGGCGCTGTATCACCAAACGATTGTGAAGAAGACCTGGCAATCCTGTTCACTACAAATGTTGCATTCATAGTTGGAACACTTGAAGGAACCGTAGCCGATTCAGTCACCGGCGAACCAATGGAAGGTATCTTTGTAACCACCACCGACCACATGTATGAAGCTGAAACTGACGCTGAAGGATATTTTGTCCTTGAGGAAATTGTTACAGGTGAGCATAACCTCGAGTTCCTGTATGAATGCTTCATTGATACGCTGCTTACGCAATTAGTAGTTATTGAGGATGAGACGACTACTGTCAGTGTGGCAATACGTCATTCTGAACTCGATTTTGATACCCTCAATGTTGAGCAGGAACTTGTACAGGGCGATGAAATAGAGTATGAGCTTATGTTGACCAATAACGGGAATGGTCCACTCTTCTACTCAGCAAGGATCCATCTGTCTGATCCCCGTGACGATACGCTGCAGTTCAACCCCGGTGAACCCGGAGAACTTGACGAAATGATCCCCCTATGGGAGGAAGCGTTCGAGTTTCAACTGAATGAAGAGGAGTCCCGTAACCGGGGAATAGTGTTTGTTGATAAATATTTCTTTGTCACCGGTTCTGACAATTTCGATCCCACCGGTCCAAACAAGTTGTATCAATACTCACGGTTCGAAGGTGAACTGCTTGCAACCTTTGATCAGCCTGTTCCTGAAGAATACCGTACTTCTCAGGGAATTTACGGTATGGCTTATGACAGCAATTATATTTACGGAGTTGACGGCGACCGGATGATCCAGATGGAATTCCTACAGGGACGTGAAGACGAGGAAGATGCTATCGAACTTGTTGATTCCTGGGAATTACCCGTCGAGGAAACCCACTATCTCGCTTACGATCTTAGCTATGACTATTTCTGGATAGGTGATATAAATTCAAATGTGTACGCTGTCAATCGTGCCGGTGTAGTAGTCGATGAATTCGAACAGGAATTCTCACCACGCGGTGCCGCATGGAATCCTAATGATGCGGATGGTTATTACCTGTACTTCTTTGCGCGTCGTACCGCTGAAACACTTACTTCAGTTGTTAAGATGAATCCATCTACTGGTGAGACCGAGACTATATTTGAGTACGATACCCCTGACGGTGGTTTGATGGCGTCCTGTGCAGATATTACATCATTCTGGAATCCGTTGATATCAGCATTTGCTACAGTTATTGATGACGGCGCTCAGGATGGAGTCCGGGGCTGGGTTGCAGACGAGAGCAGTGCATTCTTCGAAATCCTCAATCCTACCGGTACCCTCGAGGGTGGTGGCGAAAGGGCAATCGACCTCGTATTCCGCGGGTTTAATTTGCCTATAGGTAATTATCCGTTCTTCCTTGATTTCGAGAATAGCGCTTGCGAAGAGGAGAATAATATTGTCTCAGTGACAATGGTTGTTCCGGATACAACACTTGATATTTTCAACGATACAGAGGTTCGACCTCTTGAATGGGCTTTCCGTGGCGCCTATCCAAATCCGTTCAATCCGGCTGTCACAATAAGTTATTCCTTGAAGCGGTCAGCCATGGTAAAAGCGCGGATATTCAATCTCCTCGGTCAAGAGGTAGCAGTCCTCGCAGAACAACCCATGTCAGCAGGATACCATAACCTGACATTCGATGGAAGCGAGCTGGCAAGTGGAATATACTTCCTGCAGTTCGAAGCCGGACCTATATCCGAGATGAAAAAGCTGATTTTGATGAAGTGATATTATCATTGTTGATGATACGTAGAGAGGAAAAACCGGAGATTTAATATTTCCGGTTTTTCTATATTATGTAATCGAAGAATAAATTACTTATAAAGGCGACTCTGTGTTTTCAAAATCCAGGGATAGGGTTTATTATAACCATCCAAGGCTAAGCTCTGTAATATCCTCAGCATAAGTTATTTCTTTTTTATAATGCTTGCGTAATTTATCAAGTGTTATCTCTTTTTTCGGCAGATTCAGCCCCAATGACTTATCAAGTGTGATTTCACTCTCAATTGTAATCAGAGGAAGTTTATATGGCGATAATAAACTCGCAAGTTGGAGAAATTTTGCTGGTTTTTGATAGTCATCGGCTTTCTCTGGAGCGTGATGGTTTAGAACAATAGGAATTATTTCCGGGGGAATATTCCATTGTTCGAGCACTATGGCTCCAATTTCTGAGTGATGCAAGCCAAATAGTTTTTTCTCAACCACGTTTGACCATTCTCTCGCTTCCGCACTTTGCAATGCTAAACCAAGAATTTCTGGCGCCACGTGATCCAAAATCATCCACCCGATATCGTGGAGCAATCCAGCGAGGAGGTAATTAAACGATTTGTCAAGATTATTTCGTTTTGCTAAAGATTCAAACAATGCACCAGTACTTATTGAATGCTTCCAAAGTGTTCGCCTGTCTAATAATCGTTGATCATAATGAACGAAAGATTCTATTACGCTGGTGGAGAGACAGATCGAGGAAAGATCGTTCAACCCGATAGTAAAAATTGCATCTTCGATGCTTTTTGCAGGAGTACGTCTTCCATAATAAACGGAATTCGCTGTTTTCAATACCCTTGCAGTAAGAGGCGGGTCATAGGAAATGATTTTCTGAAGTTCTTTGAAAGTGACCGAAGGATTGAGAGCCTTGGATATTACCTGTTGTGCGATTGCCGGTAAAGTCGGTAACTGTTCAAGGGAATCTATTTTTTGAAGTATGGCATTTCTTCTGTCAATCTTTCTGTTCATGCATTCACCTTTATGACAACTCAAATCATGGATAATCGCAATAATTCAATTGACCCGACAGTATTTTTTATGACAAATTACGCTGTTCAAAAGATGCAGCTATAATAATGATGTTTTGAATCTGCCAACTAAACACTGATATTACGCCGAACAACCATATCGGGGCAAGTGAAACATAAAATTTTAAAATGATGAAGGAGAAAGCCGTATGAAAATTTTATCCTGGAATGTGAACGGGTATCGAGCAGCCTGGAAGAAAGGATTTGCCGATAAATTAAGAGAGCTTAAACCTGATATAATGTGTATCCAGGAAACTAAAGCTTGGGAGGAACAATTAACGGAGGAACAATGTTCTCCATTTGAATATAAGTCTGTTTTCAGCCAGCCGGAACGAAAGGGTTATAGTGGAGTAGCAACTTTTTCATTAACTGAACCAGAAAAAGTCATCCAGGGATTTGCAGAAGAAGAATTCGACAGGGAAGGGCGTGTAATAATAACTGATCATACTGAATTTCTTCTAGCAAATATTTATTTTCCAAATGGACGGATGAATAAGGAACGTCTGGAATTCAAAATGGCATTTTATGAAAAAACACTCAATATCTTTTCGAAATATCTCTCAGATGGTCACAAAATTATAGTCACTGGTGACTACAATACCGCTCATAAACCAATTGACCTTGCCCGTCCAAAAGAAAATGCGAAGATATCAGGATTTTTGCCGGTAGAACGAGAATGGATTGATCGCTGGATTGATTCCGGATTCATAGATATTTTTCGTAAATTCAATGAAGAACCACATCAATATTCATGGTGGGACATGCGTACCCGCGCGAGAGACAGAAATATTGGCTGGCGTCTGGATTATTTTTTCGTTTCAGAGAATTTATTGGACAATGTCAAAGATGCGTGGATAGAAGCTGAAATATATGGTTCCGATCATTGCCCTGTAGGTTTGGAACTTGATTTCTGAGATATTATTTATAAACTCCAATCATTTTTAAACCGAACAACTTTTTCAGCGTCTTATAAATGAGGACATAAAAATACTTGATTTCAATTCAAACTTACTTAAACATGGTTAAACTGTGAGGTGAAAGATGCATAAGAAACAGAGAAAGACAGGATTTGGGCTGATTTTAGCCGGATTATTCATTATTACTACAATTGCTTCAGCCGGACCCGGTCATCGTGGAAAGAGACATGGGGGTTACGGTGACATGCAAAGAGGGGGAGGGCAAAGGGGCGGATCGATTGCAGCGATGATCAATCTTGGTCTTGATGATAAGCAGATTGATAATATAATTAATCTGCAAAAAACACATATGAAAACACAAGTTCCGCTCCAGCGTAAAAAAATGGAGATCGGAAAAGATTTGCAAACTTTAAGAAATTCCGATTCTCCGGATTCCGATAAGTTACGGGATTTAATGACCAGGATGGCTGCTGTGCAGGCTGATATGCAGATAAATGCTATTGATAATCGTTCCAAAGCGATGGCTCTGCTTACAGATGAACAAAAAGCAAAATTGGGTGATCGTCCATTTCCTATGTTTCATGGTCCTCCGGGTAAAGGCAGGTTTGGATGGGATTGTGATGGCACGAGAAGAGGATGGGGTAAAGGAAGACGTGGATTTTCAGGACCCCCTTTTATGCCGGATTTACCTGATCTGGATGCAGAATAAGCATTAGATAAACAGATCAGTTGCATAGATTGATGTTACATTGGAGTTTTATCATGCCCGGTATTTTACCGGGTTTTGTTTTGTCACTTGCTCGATAACTGGGCAAAAAGATTGTTGCGCACTGAACTGTTGGTAAGTATTTTCTCTTGATTAATCAGGAATTTAAGAATGCATCAACAGTGAATCCTGTCAATTAGATCATAATTCGAGAAAAACATGCATATCCTTTCCGTAGTTGGCGCCCGTCCAAACTTTGTTAAAATTGCGCCAATCGCCTGGGAAATATCTAAACGTAATAATATTCAACATACGATTATACATACAGGTCAGCATTATGATGCAGTGATGTCTGAGGGTTTTTTCAAAATGCTTGATATACCTGAACCTGATATAAATCTTGGCGTTGGTTCGGATTCTCACGGGATTCAAACCGGTAAGATCATGATGGAGATTGAACCGGTATTGCACAGAATAAAGCCTGATTGGGTTATAACAGTCGGTGACGTTAACTCAACAGCGGCGGCTTCAATGGTTGCAGTCAAACTGGGAATTCGTACTGCGCATGTTGAGGCTGGCTTGCGGTCAGGTGATCGTGCTATGCCAGAAGAAATCAACCGGATAGTAACAGACTCAATCAGTGATTTACTATTTGTGACTGAAAATGCCGGTGAACAAAACCTGCTTAATGAAGGAGTCGATCCTGCAAAAATAAAATTTGTAGGTAATGTGATGATTGACAGTCTTGTCAGAACCTTACCAAAAGCAGTTGCTTTAAAAGCGTATGAGAAATTTAAGATTGTGCCGGAAAGTTATGTTCTAGTAACCATTCACCGTCCTTCCAACGTGGATGATAGAAGGCAATTAAGTGATCTTGTAGATGCCCTGATTTCAATCTCAAGGAAATCCCCGGTATTGTTCCCGGTACACCCGCGAACCCGGCAAAAATTAATTGAATTTAGCCTGATGGGTGATTTGAGAAATAATGACAGGATCATTATCACTGAGCCTCTCGATTATTTGACTTTTCTGTCTCTGGTGGTGAAAGCGAGAGCCCTGATTACTGATTCGGGCGGAATTCAGGAAGAGACTACTTATCTACATATTCCATGCATGACAATCCGCCCAAACACAGAGCGTCCATCGACTATCACAATTGGAACTAACGAACTGATTAAACCGAACAGCAAAGACATTTTGAAAGCATTCGAGCGTTTGGAAAATGGCAACTGGAGAGAAGGCGAAATCCCACCACTATGGGATGGTAAAACTGCAGGCAGAATAGTAGATGTCTTACTCGAAAATTGAATTGATTGAACTAAAAGACTTTATTCTCATGCAAAGACGCTAAGAAGCAAAGTTCACAAAATGAGAGGATTAATCGAAATAAATAATGCATCCTGCTCATCCTATATTATCCTTATATCCTGTGAATAAATGATATGAATTATCTATATGAAATATATGATCTGACATCAGACGGTAGAGGAGTTGCAAAAAGACCTGACGGTCGGATTGTCCTGATTGATGGAGGTCTCCCAGGTGATCACGTGATAGTAACAATCAGCAAAGATCCTCGACGAGGTCCCATAAGTGCTCGAATTGAAGAAGTTCTTGTGCCTTCGCGAAACCGAATACCTCATCCATGTCCTCATTATGTAGATGGTTGCGCAGCATCTCCACTGGGTGCGCTTCGTTATTCAGCAGCGCTGGAATGGAAATGCCTTCATTTGAAAGAGACACTTATCAGGATTGGAAAAATAACTGATCCGAATATTTCCAGCCCAATCCCCTCACCGGAAATATATGAGTATCGTGATCGGCTTGAACTGCGATTGCTTCTGCATCGAGGAAAAAGGGTATTGGCTTACAGCGCATTCAGCAAGATTATCCCGATAAAAGACTGTTGCATAGGAGTTAAATCAGTTCGAAACGCATTAAATGATCTTTCACAACGGCTTGAAGAAGGCTTATTGCCCGATGATGACGTGAAATGGAGCCGGGGTCTCAGGTTATTTATCAGGGATAACGGCAGGGGAGAGGCGGTGGCAGTTCTTTTTGTGGTCGCACGACGGCATATAAATGTATCAATGTTTGAACCGTGGATGTCGAGTAAAGTACTGGCAGGTTGGCAGGTAAGAAGAGTCTCGAGCATGAAATCAAGGTTTTGGCAATCTAATGTAGTGGGAAAGTCTGGTAATGCATTGATATATCAGAAGGTTGGAAACTATGAATTAATGACTGAGCCAACTGTTTTTTCTCAAGCCAACCATGCAACTGCGAAGATTATTCTTGAGAAGGTACTTGATAAAATTTCAGATAATGGTAACCTGCTTGATATTTATGGTGGCTATGGATTTTTTGCTTTACATCATGCTCTGCGCGGCGGAAAGGCAACCGTGGTTGAGTCTTCGCATGAAGCGGTTCTTGCCGGTCGGAAGTTTGCTCGGAAAAATAATTTACAAGTACAATACATAGAGGGAAACCTCGCAAAGCGTACGTTTTTTAAAACTTCTTTATCAGGATTTGATTCAGTTATCCTTGATCCTCCACGTAGGGGAGCACATGCGGTAGTGATTGATATCCTGAATGAATACGGTCCCGACAAATTGATCTATGTTTCATGTCATCCAGCTACACTCGCTCGTGATCTTGCCAGGCTCGATTCATACGAATGTCAAACTTTCATACCTGTCGATCTTTTCCCACAAACATCCGCCCTGGAAACTATCGCAGTACTTCAAAGAAAAAATGTGTGATTGTAGCACTGGAGCACGGTATTCCTGGGAAAATATCCGCAGATAATAATCAGGCTGTTCCATTTTACATTGTAATTTTCCCTGAATTTCAGCAAATTATTCATGATCTTTGCTGTTTCTTGAAAGTATTATCACTTTGAAAACATGTATATTCTAATTTAACATGGATTCCCGCCTTCGCGGGAATGACATCAAGAGACATTATTTTCTGAAAGACTATAATATCTATTTTGCTACGAAGCGGTGACAGCGTCCATGTACCCGTCTTTTTTCCGGATGTTCACAACCATGCGAATTCCCACAGCGAGGACAAAGCGCACCAACAGGAGGTGAGTTTTTGGCAGGATTATCTTCCAGCAGTAGAACTTTCCCAGTGACCAGGGCATCTGTCACCTTCTGATGAGCAGATTTTGGGATACGAGCTTCTGTTTGACGTGATATCCCCATTCGCTCAGCAATAGCTTCCTGGTAATAGCCCTCCAAATGCGCTAATTGCATGGCTTCTACCTCGTCAATTTTTAGGTTTACAGCTTCAAGGTTAGTCATACGAGCGCCAATTGGTTTATAGATGTTAAAAGGTGGTGTAATTGATACCTGTCGTCTCTTGTGCGGTCTCGGCAATCGAACTCCCTTTTCGTGTTTGCGAAGTTATAATAATCCAATATATAAACAGCAGAATTAAATACTATCTGTCTGTACTATGTCAGTTATGGGCATATGCCCCATAAACAATAGAATTCTTCTCATCTGGAACGCAAGATATTCAAGAGTACTTTCAGAGTCTTCTAAATATTGTTAGATAAAGGAAGCATTCTTTTAAAACATGAAAATAAGTCACGGGGAAGGAAGAGTATAGTGAGCGATCTACTTTACCAACAGGCATTTCCTGACGCTATTAAAATCACCTGCTGACATCTCATAGAAATAGATACCTGAACTGAAACCGGATGCATCCCAAAGAACCTTGTGGTTTCCAGCAAATTTGATACTATTTACAATAGTCTCGACCAATTGTCCGTTGATGTTATAAATTGAGATTGTAACTTTCCTGGTTTCTGGCACCTGGAATTCTAGAATCGTTGCCGGATTGAAAGGGTTAGGATATGCGGGGAACAGCTTGTAATTATAAACCATTATGTCGTTTTCTATAACACCGACATATGAATCATTCTGTTCGCCGGGTGTGCCATGATTATCAGAGGCTGACCAATATCTCGCAAGTGAATTATCATATCCGGGGTGGATCAATTCGAGAGTGGGACCATTACCGTCAGGTTCGTTGGGCCAGGGCGCATCGTCAGAATACTCTACCCAATCCAGAAGATCATCATACTGGTCATATATTCGAATCAGTTCACCGGCACCGTTAAAACCGAAGTCAAAATTACCAATGTAATCAGTTGCATCAGGGAAAAAATTGAGGAATGTTGAAGTATCAGGGCATAGAACCAGATAACCGCCTGATTCAAATCTCGTACTATCAGGAAATTCAAATACGTGTGTATCATCAGAATCCTTAAATGACCAATCTTTCAGATTTACACTATTATCACTCGAGTTATATAGTTCAACCCAATCTCCCACGTCGAAATCTTCCGATGAATTGTAATTTATTTCGTTTATAACAATACTGCCCCCTCCCAATTCAAATTCCGCTGAAATTTCCATATCTTCAGTCAAGTTTACCCACACCGTATCTTCAACAGAATCGATTCCTTCCCATTGGACAAAACGGTATCCCGTCCTGGGGATTGCTCTCAATTGAACAGGGACGTCCGGGAAATATTCCCCTTCCCAGGGATAGTTCTTTAAAGTCATAGAATTTATTCCGATTTTGCCTCCGTTTGAAGGCGATATGTCAATACTGATGGTGTTCATTCGTTCAAGACCGAAGAATTGCCGAATGTGAGTTTTGACAAATCCTGCACGCCTGGAAGCGAAAGTCTCCAAGACATTTACTTTGGCTTCCCAATTTCGATTTTCATATTCCCATCTTGCCATATGCGAAGATATTTCAGGTTCAATCATTTCACTTTTTTCGCTGATCTGTTGTAAAACGCGATCAGCTAAAAATGTTGAATTCAAATGATCGCAAAAATAATTAATGAATTTATCCTGAAATTCGTCATTTTCAAGTAAGCTGCGGAATAGGAATGTTGACCAGGGGGGGTTGGGCCATTGGGGACCATCCGGTTCAGTTGCAAATTCAAGTGAATTAAATGAATACCCCTGGTTATTATAGATATCGAAACCAAAATCTGTGTCATATAATATCCATTTCCATTTCCCGTCAGGTGTTCGGGGACGCCAGTATTTTATATTATTTCCAGGCCAGTCTCGGTTATTAAAATATATTTGGGCAACCTGATAAGTAATGTAGTTTGTGATGTCGATTTGACTACTTACGTGTTGGTAATTATCAGAATAGCTTAAGTCATAATTTTCAATGTAACTTATCAATTCCCAATAGTTTTCATCATCGCCGTGAATGGACCAACCCCGTCCTTCCAGCATGTCTATATTATCCGGATCAATATTATTATGCACTGCTAAAAAATGCTCATTGTTCTTTTCCCTGATATTGTAAATTCCCCAATATTGACCATTGAAAAAAACAATGGCTGGACGGTAAGCCATGATATCAAGCCCTGTCTCAGCAACGATACCTGTCATCAAGCCGTCCCGGAACATTGTTAATTCCCAGTCGTTCCCGGAATTTCTTAAGACGAAAGACTCATATTCTTCAATATCCAGATTCGCAAATAATGGATAATCGAATTCGCTTTTACCGTAAACTCCCCTGGCAAAGATTGCCAGTGACTTTTGCGGGTAAGTACGAGTCCACCCACCTACAATCTTGACTCCAGCATCAATGCTGAAACCTCTTACACCGTCAAGCTCGAAAAATTCTGTATGAATTGGCTTCTCCCAGTCTTCCCAATAGTTTGGAAAATCAGGATTGTCACCCTCGACATGGATACCTGTGTTTTCATCGAAAAAATGTGCAGAATTAGTCGATAAAGATATCACGGGCAAATTTGGTTCATAATCGAAAAAATATGTATTTGTAACAACTCTTCCTGGTACCTTGCCCGGTTCAAATGCCCTGGCGCGTACAACAGTTGTTGTGTACAAAGTAATTGGACGACTATATGCTGGCGATAGTTCATCTGGAGTCGAACCGTTGAGAGTATATCGAATTACAGCATTATTCGATTCCACAAGCATAAGCAATCTGAAATCATCATCGTAGAATCCGCCTGAACAGGAAAATTGTGGAGTTTCGGATATTCCTTCATATCCAACTATGCTATTTGCAGATTCAGGAGTTGGATCGGTGAAAAGAAACCAGTTGGCTTCTCCGTCAGGTCTTCTACCATAAGAGACGTCTGCAGGAATATATCCAATGGAGATGCTGTCGATGATTGTTCCTTGAGGATTGCTCAAAAGCAGAGGTTCTCCATTTGAATCAATCCTGAAATTGCTGTGTAATCTTGATATTAACAGTTCTAATATCTCGGGGATACCTTGAGGATTTCCGGGAGGTTCAGCCAGTTTCAGGCTGAAAAAAGGAATCAGGGTCAGGTCAGATGATCCTATTTCTAAATTATGTACCTCAATCGCCAGAAGATTACTGCCTTCACGCAGGTTTTCAAGGTTAATCTCGAAATATTCAGGATATCCACCACGATATATCCTGGCTTCTCGAGGGAATTCGGCTGCTTGATCATATTCAGGTGGAATGCCGGGCTCTCCGATATTCATGCGAACAATTTCATCTCCGTTCATGTAAGCTACAAAGGCATCATCATAATCAATATGAAAAGCGATTTGCCGTACATCCTCTATGTCTTCAATTTCGAACTCTTTTCGAACAAAAACCGACATCGTTTGCTGAACTATTGTGCTATCATCTGCGTCCCCATATCCAAAACCACTTGCTCCTGATTCCCAGTTCGAGTCATCGAAATCCATAGCGTTCCAGTCATTCGGTGGTTCTGTAATGCCTACATGATATTTCCACTCATCGCCCCAATTGACGATGTTCTCCCAATGTCCTCCATATTCAATACGGTTTTTTCCTGACGCAAGAACAAGCAGGTAATCATCTGGGTCAATCTCTATGGCAGGGAATATCCATTTAAGAGGTTCGTCCGGATCATCCGACAATCCATACCCATCCAAATTAATTGTCTGATTATCGTTGTTATATAACTCAATCCAGTCGGGAGTATCGCTATCTTCATCGGACAGGGTATGGGTATTGGATGACATAACCTCATTTATGACCAGTGCCCAGGCGGGAAAACTAATAATTGGTTGAACAAGCGTGAAGCAGACAATCGATAGAATAATTGCCCGTGGTGTATTATTAAATCTTTGTCGCATCGTTTCACGAAATTTCGTTGACAATTTAATCGCTTTCAGAAATTTTGTTGAATTTTCGACTGTTCAGTTATACTACTGCTATTCTTATGTTAACGTCATATATTCAGTTGTGTGCTATCAGTCTTTATGGACTATCGCAATTATTAAGACTATTCCAATGAGCCGGTGAATGAAGGTATCCATTCCTGAAGCATTGTTGCATTTTGCTATGTACATGCAATAAAATATGGGAATATATTTAATTTTCGTCAGAGCCTGAAAACGTTCCCACTGCCGGCCTTAAAGAAAGCAGATACTTAACATTTTATGTATATAATTATAAGTTACAGTGATTTTATTGTTAAAGCTATAAGTAGCAGCATAATGAAAAAAAAATCACTCTGCTGTGATGGAGGAGCACTGGAAGATTTTACATTAGAAATCCTTGAAAAGGTATTACTAATGATGTAAAATTACATTTTAGTAATTCACGGACTAAATTTATCATTTAAATTCATTATTGGTACTGTAACCAATACACGACACGGATTGTGATAGAGTCTATCAAATTGCGCATTCAGATATAATGCCAAAGCCGATTAATGATAGAATAAGCGGGATTGATTTCAACAGATGGAATCTGATAATTCACCAAAATTTAAAGGTAGAAGTAAACCCCGAATGGGATTTACATCCAGTGAAAGTAAGGCGCTCCTTGTTCTCGCAGGATTGTTTATACTTGGTCTCGTTCTTTTGCAGATTCGACGTGCAAATGAACAGGACTTCAGCCAGGTAAAAATTATTAATGCTGAAGCTCTTGATTTTTTGCCACATACGATTCCTGCCTCTCAAAAAGATGCAGCAGGAACAAAAGATGAAATTTATGAGCCGACAGGGGAGCAGAACAGGTTAAAAGTTTCGTATCTTAACGCCGACTCCATAGACGGTGAACGAGGGCAGGATGCTGGTATTGGAGTAAAAATAGATATAAATACTGCGAAAGCAGAATTGTTTCAAACTTTACCGGGAATTGGACCGGTACTGGCAGACAGAATTATTCAGTATCGCAAGGAATATGGACCTTTTCTCGAACTCAAAGATCTCCTCCTGGTAAAAGGGATTGGAGATAAACGTTTTGAACGATTGTTGCCACATGTGACAATCAAACATACGGGAGAAATTCCTGATGGCAAGTAATATGCATCCCAAGGGTAACTGGGTTTTTAGAATTCTTATTGTAGTATTTTTAATTCTTCTTTTAACCAGCATTCATTATCCGAAGAAACTATGGGATGAACAGGAACGTTTAACCATTGACAGCAGAGAGCGAATGGAAAACCTGAATTTTGTTATCCAGCGCTTCCACACTGTGAACGGGTATTATCATGCAAACCTTAATGAATTGCTTGATTTCATTGAAAAAGACAGTATAGAAGTTCGAAGACCGTTATTCGAAATCGAACGTCTTTCATTATACGATTCAGAATCGGATTCATTCCTTATTGGATTCATCGACAGGTATCATTTCGAGGAAATTGTTACTGAAGTTGTCAACGAGGATTCCATTATCCTCAAGATGATTCCCAAGCCGGTCTTTGCTGATGTAATCAAACCGTCTGTTATGGTTATGACCTGTGAAAAAGGAATCAAGGACTCTGCGCGTGGTAAGGGAGAAGACGACATTTATCATCTTGTCTGGTCAAGAGGTAACATAACTCGATATGATCTCCCGTATGACACGATCAATGTTGCCACCAAGGATTATTTGCTTTTCAGAAAGACAGATGACATTAATACAGACCCGATCTCCAGTGATCAGTATAAACTCGATTTAAATGCGCGAGTTACCATAGAAGGGAAGGTTACGTATGCTTTCCCAAGAAATGGTGAGCCGGAAGCATCTGTTATCAAGGATGAACTGATGACAAACCTCCTGATAAATAAACTCGCTCGAAAAGCGCGTGCAAAAGTTGATGCATTACTGAAAAAAGATACTACGCTTTTTGAACAACAGCTTAGTTTGCAGGGTGATTATTTTGAAGTGGAGCTTGCAGGTTTGGCTTCTGGAAAAACTATTGAAATTGAAGACAGCCGCGAGATTGTTACTCCGATTGATTCTGTGGATAGCTATCGCGACAGCGCAGTGATAAAATCCAACCTGTTTCATACAGTTTATGACAGTCTTATCAAGGTTTGGAGCAACTTGCCCCAAACCACTGAAATCATAAGTAAAATGACATTCGAGGAATCTTATGAGCTTGTAAAAATAGATACCATCGGAGTCAGGATTAAACCTCCATTTGGGGAAGAATTTCAACTTCCATCAAGAGGAATACTCAGCAGGATCTTTAACGTAGGACCAGTAGATAACCCTGGATTTATTGATAATAACGATCTTTCCTGGGAGGAAAAACGTTAGTTTTGTGAGAAAGCAATCCATAACTTGTTCATTACGAATTTGACAAAGTGAAAGATTCATGAAATGGCTGCAGCAGTGAAAAAGTCCACTCCATCCACTACGCGTTTCCGGATACGGTTGGATAAGGGAGATGTTGTTTTCGAAGAAAAAGATATGGCGCTGGGATTTGTCGAACGGTTCCGGACAGGTATCAACGAGTTTTCAACACCCCTGGCGGTGTCTCATCCCGAATTAAAAGCTCTTCTTACCGAGACGTTTAAAAAAATCAAACTTCAGTGGTTGGATGAGGATGACGCGTTAACCATAATACTCTCACCACCCTGGGGGACAGGATGGTTGTTCAGCGCAGGCTCGTTAGAAGGTTCCGACCTCGAGGATCTTATAGAATGGGAACTTGAACAGCGGGTGGATGATGATTTGTCCTCACATATTTACGCCTGGCAACACCTTGATAAACAAGTTTACTCAATAGTCATTCGTCCCAAAACATTATCTTTCTGGATTGATATATGTGAACAATTACAGATCAATATTTCTTCAGTTTTGCTTCGAACCGGATTAATTGCACCTGAAAATGAAGCAAAGGTTGACCTGCTGTCCATCTACAGGTTATGGCAGAAACAGGTGGAGAGCGGAGCGGGAGGTTCAGTCGAAATTCCACCCGAAGGTTTTAGTTTGCCTGATCAGGAGATTTTATTTCAAGCGGAAACAGATGAAATCGAAACAGATGAACCTGATACTTTTGTTGAAGCCAAACCTGCACCTGAACCTGCACCTGAACCTGCACCTGAGCCTGCACCTGAGCCCATATCAGAACCCGCACCTGAAATTGATTCTCTGTTTGAACCTGATCCTGCACCCACAGCGAAATCTGACTACGAGCCTCCTGCAAAACCATTATCGGTTGATGATTCGGATGATCTCCTCATCTTAGACGATTTATCTTCTGAAGTTGAAGGTGGTGACATTTATGATCTGGATTCCATTGTTCCCGAAGATATGCCTGCAACTGTTAAACCGGTCATTGAGCCTGGTGATGATCTGGCACTGGACCTTGATTCCCAAGTCGAGGATTTGTATGCAGAAAAAGAAGCTCCTGTTGTTGAGAAACCTCCTGAGTCATTTGAATCAATATCCGACGCAATAGCAAAAGAAGATGATTCGGAAGATGAAGATGATGATGATGATTATTATAAACCCAAGAGCCGTCTGCCTGCAATTATCGGCATAGTTGCAGTAGTCATCGCGATAGCAGCCGGTTTGTATTTTGCGAGGGGGAGGCTTTTTAAGGCAAGTGAACCTACTGCCGAAATTGAAATGGCGGATACCACTGCTGAACTCCCGCCTCCTATGAAACCGGTAGTTCAAGTGATTTCAAGAGTGATGAATCTTGCCGACAGTATGAATGTCGGTCTTGAGGATATTTTGCTGCAGGGAGAAATTCTCAGGCTGAAATCGACAGGTTCAGCGGAGCTTATGCAATCCTGGACCGATAAATTGAATTCATTTTCAGAAGTTTACATTGATAATACAACGGAATTATCCCAGGGTGGTCCTGGAGTAATTGTTACCGTAAATATAGATGCTGTTGATGAATCTCAGATGACGGCATCGCAATATTCGAGCACACTGGATCAAATGGGTCTTGAAGTTTTTCGTAATAAACAATCAACTATGGATGGTACCCAGGTCAGGGAAATGTTAGCAAGATTTACGGAGAAAAGATGGCACCCGATGAGGTTGTCAATACACAAAATCGCGAGTGATAACTACCACGTCATGGTTATGCCATGAAGCTGACAGGGGGCATGGGCAAGGGGAAACGTCTTGCCGTGCCCGCTTACCTGAGCAGACCTACCTCAGCAAAAGTCCGTGAAGTATTATTCCAGTTAATATCTGATGAAATACAGGATGCGAAAATCCTCGATCTTTTCGCCGGATCAGGTGCGCTCGGTCTGGAGGCATTGGCGAGAGGTGCATCCAATGCCATTTTTGTCGAGAAGCATTATAAAGTAACGGAAATTATCAAAAAGAATATTCAGACTTGCAGCTTTGATGATAAAGCTCATGTATTCAAAGCAGACGTTCTAAGTTTCCTCACGCGAAAATCGATTTTAAACAGTCCGTTTCATCTAATTTTCGCCGACCCGCCTTATAAAATTAATTTTTTAGAGAAGATATGTGGAATTCTGGATAAAATGCGGCTTCTGGAACAGGATGGTATTTTCATCTATGAATTGTCTTCGCGGGAACAGTTGTCAGTTCCCGAAAACTGGACTGTATATAAAGAGAAAATAATCGGCGATACAAAACTGTTATTTCTCAAGCAAAACCTTTAGAAAAATCCTGATATCTTAGAACAAGCCAGAACCAAAACTTACAGGGATACACAGGATAAACAGGATTATTTCTTTACGCCTTTGCGTGAGATAAATTCTATAATATACTATTAACTACATACTTGAAGACAGTAAAAGCATATAGCTTTCTGCTGGAAATAGCAAGAATCTGAATATTTATGTAATAATGTTTTGCAGTATTTGTAAATATCAGGGCATAAAAAAACCGGCGTCCGAAAGAACGCCGGTCAAAATCTTTCCCCACGCCGAAGTGGAAATTGGGGGTCATGAGCCGGAGCCGGTTAATAACTCATGGCGAAAAATAGTCCTGCTCCAAACGCGGGGTAAAATCTTTGCATGAAAAGAAATACTATCATGCTTTTTCATGTATCTGCTTCTTATTATAGCAACCGGTATGCCATCATTATATCCCCGATTCATATCCTGATTAATCAAATAGATACAATTATTTGTTATAATCGGCAAGTATCAAAACGCAACATTTATTCTATAACTGTTATCAAAATGCTACCTTGAAAACTACCCTGTCACTGAAAACTTCACCAAATGGATTAAATCTCATGCTAAGAGTTGTAAAAGTAGTTCACTTTTGATGAAAGTGAATTGAATGAAAATTCCTGAAACACTTTACAGGCTATCCGACAATGCAGAAAATCACTCAAAGTGTCATTCCCGCGAAGGCGGGAATCCAGTATTGTTAAAATGTTAATCGCAAGTGGATTCCCGGGTCAAGCCCGAGAATGACATTCTCTTACAACCTGTTTAGGGTCCCGTAGTGAATTCTTCGAGAAATATATGGTTATTCTCTTTAACCACAGAGAACACAAAGCAGTCACGAAGATCACAAAGTCCCTCTTAGTGTCCTTTGCGAATTCTTCGAGTCCTTTGTGGTTTTTCTTTTTAACCTTAATCCACATAAACCGGACATCAGATAATATGATCCGAAACTCCCTTTCGGCGAAAGAGAGCTACTCAGGTAATATCCTTGTATTCATAATGAACCTCCCTGAATTGAACACCTGAAATTATTTCTGAAATTTCTTCTTGATAATACGTTTTCCCCTGTGAGAGATGTTATATTTAAATAAGATAATCAATTCAACTTTTCAGCTCATCATCTGCTGACATGGAGGACAAAATGCTACGAATTTTATCGATTATTTCGAATAATATTTTGGTTGCTACAAAAAGGATAATACCGTCTGTCCCTATTTTTTCCATTTTTTCCCTATTTTTTCCAGCGCTTCCGGCACTCCGGTTTCTTCAGGAATTTATTTCATCCACGCGAGTGTACCGGGGAAGATGGATGCTGTGAGGAAAATTGTGTTGATGAAATGAGGGAAGTACACTTTACATATTGAAAAACCAACATTATCAGGTTAAATTGCATAAAGGTTCTTAACGAAGTATTATCAAACTTGAAGGTATCCGTGGATGTAAGTGAAATACTGAAAAGATTGATTCCCAAACAATGTAATCTAAGCCTCACCATTGTTGTTATCCTTATTCTAACTTCTTATCAATTTTTATATGCTCAAACCGAAGTCGAGGGTGACGTATATGGCGTTTGGGACGAGGAGGGCAGCCCCTACCTTGTCATTGACACTCTCACCATCCCTGAGGACTCTATCCTCCAAATTGAGCCCGGTGTAACTGTTGAGTTCCAGGATCAGGATGAAACAAGGTTTCCGTTTTATGTTCATGGCACACTTGAAGCAATCGGTGAAGAGAACGATTCGATATATTTTACTTCACCGGATTCCGCTTTCCCGGGCATAGAGTCGCCAAGCGAATTTGAAGATACTCGAATCCATCTTGAGTACTGTGTTATAGATTCAGCAAAGACACCGGTAAGATCAATTCATGGAGTAACTGTCATCCGTCATAGTAGAATATTCGCATCACAATATTTTATGCGGACGACGGTGAGTATTGATACGATAGAATACTGTACTTTCAGAAGCGTTGCAGCGAATGAGCTAACTGCACTAGGATTATCTTTTATGGAAGGTGGACCGAGTGTTTTTGTGAATAATGACGCACCCGAATGCTGGCTCAGATGTTCGGGTACTGATATGGCGCCAATTCATCACAACTCACTTGCGAGATTAACTCTCTCAGAAAATTCATTTGAAGTGTATGACAATGAAGCAGGCTATTTTGGTGCGTACGAAGGGATTTATTACGTGCATCATAACCGGTTTTCCACAATAGAGGGCACCGAGTCGAACTTAACTATTGAAAGTAATACCGCATTCTGTATCAATCTGGATATATGCACTGCAGTGATTGATAATAATATTCTCGGTAGCGCATTAGAAGATCCGGCTTATAATCAGGCTGTGCTTGGCTTAGATGAGAGTGATGCGACCGTAACAAAGAACCTGATAGTGTCAACGGAAAAAGCGGTAAAGCTTAATGGTGATGGTGATCATGTTTTTGACGGGAACACTTTCATCTTTCTCGACAAAGGGATTGATGATTTCACAGAATCAGATGTAGCCGTTAATAATATTTTTGTCGGTGATGGTGTTAATTGTCCTGCAATTGATGCCGGAAGGAATCCAGGACAACTGGAAAATGTACAGTATAATATATTCCATAATGTAAGTGAGTTGGTAAAGTATGGCGACGGCGATGAGCTTCATACAACGAATATAGTAATAGATCCCCGTTTCAATGCAGGCGAACCGTTCGATTATCATCTCCTGGCGAACTCCCCTTGCATCGATGCAGGTGATCCCGACAGCCCTGAAGATCCTGATGACACAAGGGCGGACATAGGAACCTTCTTTTATGATCAGAGTATCGACAATCCTCCGGCTTTAAGTTCTCCAATCCGTTTAGTTGAACAGTCTGGTACAGAATTCAACTACACCGCCATCGCGATTGATGATGAAGGTCCTCTCACAATTCACTTCGATAACCTTCCCGATTGGCTTGAGGAAGAACACGACAACCTGGACTGGGTAGCCGATAGTGCTATCGTTTCAGGTACGATCCCCGAAGACATCGACCAGTTTGAATTCAACGTTTACGTTGAAGATGAATTAGGTCAAGTTGATTCAGCTTACGTATGCTGTGAAGTCATTCAATACACACTACTCAGAGGTATCACTACCGGCACAATTTCTGCGGATAATTCACCATACATGGTTGTCGATGATGTAATTGTGCCTGATGGTGATAGCCTTGTGATAGAACCAGGAGTTACATGCTATTTCTATCCAGTTGAAGATCTTGACCAGCGGTTGAAATTCAAAACGTACGGGAAGCTCCTTGTTAATGGAACCAGTCAGGATAGTGTCATATTCAGATATGCGCTTGAAAATAACGAGGGAGACTGGAAGGGATTGTTTTTCTATAACAATAATGACACTTCAATTATCGAACACGCTTATATATACGGCGCTTATACAGGTGTATATACCGATTCGAGTTCTATTGTAAAAATCAATAAATCCACATTCCATAATAATTTATTTGCAATCAGGATATTCGATTCGTCCTATCTTGAGGTAGATTCTTCTTTGTTCAGCATTGACTCTGATTATCCTGCTGATTTTGTAATAATTGACAATTCCTCGGCAACTATCTCAAATTCAACATTCATAAACCTCCTCGATACAATGAGAGTAATTCCCATAGAATGCAGAGATTACGCAAATGTTCTACTTGATGGAAATACTTTTTACCATACCAATATGGTCTATATAAATTATTCCAGTCAATGTACCATTATCCGCAACAGATTTCTTGATATGCATCTTTGTCTTGGCATATCCAATCGTTCAACAGGAATTGTGGCAAATAACCTGTTTCAGTCCTATTCTGAAGACGGCAATTACGGAATATTCATGGATTCCCGTCCCATCAAGATCGTCAACAATATCTTTATTAATAATATCTACAGTATTCAAATTGTCGAATATACAGAACCGGACAGTCTTCCTCTGATATATAACAACATCTTTCTTAACAGTGATACAGCCATCTGGTCGCTATATGAATGGGAAAGACCGGGGATTTTTAATTATAATTGTTTCAATGAAATTGGTGAAAATTCATATAACATCGCTCTTGATACGAGTAATTTGTTCGATGACCCGTTATTTGTCGACACCTTAGAATACAAGCTGTTCCTGGAGTCGCCTTGCGTAAATTCAGGTTTACCGGACAGTGTTTATAATGATATAGATGGAACCCGTAATGACATCGGGCTCCTAGGCGGTCCCTGGGGGAGAAGTTATGATTATGAAAGCTTGTATGTAATTGAAGGCGGCTCATTACCCTCAACTTTTTCGCTTGATTCACCTTACCCCAACCCCTTCAACGGAATCCAGATCATTCCATTCAGTTTACCTGTAAAAAGCGATGTTACCATAAAAGTATTCAATATTCTGGGGAGAGAAGTACATAATCGTATATACCCGTCATTAAATCCCGGCAGGCATTTAAAGCATTGGGATGCATCAAACCAATCTTCCGGAATATATTTTGTGCAATTTCAAACGGGTGAGGTTAAGCTTCACAAGAAAGTTTTATTAATCAAATAGGGGATTCAGATAGGTTTACCACCTTTTTCCAGGAATATGGTGCTTCCAGGTTACGCTTGCCTACGAATTGCCCGGTTCGGAGAGCTGTGTTATCTGGCTGCTCTTACCGGCTCACGAATTGCCCGGTTCGGAGACCCTTGCCTACATTTACCATAGGGGAGATACGAAGATATCTGGCATAGGAAAGTGTTTGGTATTGATTGTAAAAATTCTGCCCCCTGATCTTTTAGCGCTAGCTGCCAACAGGGCGTCGTTCACATCTATTCCATAACCGGGATTCCACTTTTTGAATAGTACAGCAGCATCATCAACTATCGTTTGATCGACTGTATCTGTTTTAAATTGGGAGAGAAATAACATTGTCATATTTTCCTCTTCCGGTCTCATGAAGAAGACTATTTCAGCACGTTGCATTGCACCTGTCCAGAGTTCGTACTCTCCACTATCGCGAAGTTGACGGAGAAATTCATACGCTTTTTCCTCACCCCGAAGATGCCAGATTAAAATATCCGAATCGATGTACGCTCTCATTTTTTATGCCTGACCATCGAATCACGAAATTGCTTTCTGGAGGTTGTAACAATCTTATCCGCAGTCTGCTCTCTTCTCCACGAGCCAAAAGTATCATCCAATATGTCTATGTTCTGATCTTCTTGAACCTTCTTTACATAAAGGTTTATAGCGTTTTCTACTATGCTTTTTTTGGAAGCCTTGAGTTTTTGTGCAAGCAAACTTATACTGTTGATTACAGCCTCATCCACTCTTACTGAAAATATTTTATCCATTCCTTACCTCGATTCTTACGTTTACAATATAACGTTTACATTTCATTGAGTCAATATTGACTTTTACGGCATAATTAGTTCCTGTAGAAAAATTATTGAAAGGTGGTCATTCTGAACGAAAGTGAAGAATCTCGATCATTTTAGATTGTTGTAATTCAGGAGATTGCTTCGTCGCTTCGCTTCCTCGCAATGACGTGGTGGTTGTTTTCCTACAGGAACTAATTAGTGTATTGATTAATATGGAACAGGTTGAATCCAGCCGTTTTTCAATCCAAGTTCATTCATCAATTCGACTACTTCAGCATACTCACCACGTTTAACTTTTCTGTTTAATCCTTCAATTGACGTTGCTTTATGGGAGGGATAGTATTGAGACATCAGGCTTATATACACATTGTTGCTGATCTCGCCGGCTAAGAATTTCAGGACTTCTTTCGAGGCGGAACGGTCTTCGGGCAGAACAAGGTGCCGGACGATTAATCCACTGACCGCAATTCCGTAATTATCTGTAATCAAATCACCTGTTTGACGCTGCATTTCCTTCAATGCGATGGAAGCTTTTGAAAAATAATCATTAACGCCTGATGTGACACCAAGCTCGTCCTTTCCATATTTCATGTCGGCAAGATAAATGTCTATTAAACCATCAAGGATTTCCAGGACTTCGAGGCTCTCATATCCACCGCAATTATATACGACAGGAACTTTCAGACCTTTATCCCATGCAATAATCAGAGCTTCAAGGATACCCATCGCCTGGGGAGTGGGAGTGACCAGGTTAATATTATGTGCTTTTTGTTCCTGCAATTCTAAAAAGTGTTTTGCGGCTTTCGCCGCCGTTTCAGGAGTGCCGGAATGAAATTGACTGATGGGATAATTCTGGCAGAACAGGCAGGCAAGGTTGCATCCAGTGAAAAACACCGTTCCGCTGCCGTGAATTCCGGACAGGACCGGTTCTTCGCCATGATGAAGGTGAGCGCTGGATACAATCAGTTCAGCCTCCAGTCCGCATTCTCCCGATTCACCCCTGAACCGGAGTTTTTCGCATTCCCTGGGGCATAACCTGCAATTCGCCATGATCCGTTTCAGTTCGGGGAGACGTTTTCTGGCGATATCTGCTCTTTGATCAAATGGGATCAGAGCCATTGTGTCTTTCCTTGTATGTTATGCCAAAAGGTTGATTACATTTATTATTGAAAGTAAATTACAGTATATATGTTATAGTTCTGAGATTCTTTTTTTTCACGCAAAGGCGCAAAGGAGCAAAGAACGCAAAATAATAGTTATCAGATTAACCATAGAGAATAGTATAATTTCTAATTATTAATTCTTAATTGATTTTCTTATCCTTATATCCTGTGAATTATCTTTATAAATATTAATATAAGCCTGATCATTCAAGAGTCTGAAATATTATGATAAAATGCAGTACTAAAATCAATTTACTTCTTTTCGCCATAATTCTCCCGGTTGGTATTGGGATTTCCGTATCGAAAGCCTTTAGCGCAAAGGCTCCGGACAGGAGTATTGCGCTCTCAAGAAGCACTCCCCGTAACTATTTAATAGAAGCCAACCGGCGTATAGATGCTGATTCAAAAGTCCTCCTGGCACAATATAATCTTCATGTTCCAGCAAATCATCCCGACAATGTTGAGGCTGCTAAGAATTATTTAATCGAGCAGGCGGATTATTTCGGTGGTACTGAGACTGTTCGTAATATGAAACTGATTGCGGTCAAGAGAAGCCCCGGCGGAACCCATGTACATCTGCAGCAAACCATAAATGGAATCCCGGTTTACCAGGGCTATTTCAATGTCTCGTTCGATAAAGATAATTATATCAACATGCTGACAGCGAATCCAATACCAGGATTATCGCTGAAATCGACAATACCCGTTTTAACCATGCAGGATGCGACTGATTTAACAAGATCATTTTTATCCGGCCAAGGACCTGATCTGGCTGAACCCCAGGGTGAACTCGTAGCTTATAAGGATGAAGCTGGAATGAGTCATCTTGCCTGGTCAATACACCTGACATCTATGGATCCGCTTGGAGACTGGGAGGTATTATGGGATGCAACCGACGGTTCCAGGCTCGAGGTGGTGGATCATGCGAAATATCACGACGGAACCGGATTAATCTTTAATCCTGATCCCCTGACAACTGCTGAAGAGGAATACGGCGGAGATTATGTAGATAATAATGATGGTGATAATGATGCTTTGAATGACGAGAGAATTGAAGTCACATTGAACGATATTTCTTTTGAAGATGGACTTTATTATTTGTCTGGTCCTTATGTTGAGATTTCCGATTTTGAACAGCCGGATATAGATCCGGTTACAAGCGATGATCCAGACAATTTCATCTTTACCAGGAGCGAGTCCGGATTAGAAGATGTAAATGTTTATTATCATATCGATTTAGCACAACGTCATCTTCAGCAGCTGGGTTTCGATGATATCCAGAATGCCCCGATTGAAGTTGATCCACATGGTTTAAATGGCGCAGATAATTCCCATTATTTAGGGCAGCTAAATGCTATAGCGTTTGGTGAGGGGGGGATTGATGACGCAGAGGACGCCGATATTATCTACCATGAATATGGTCATGCTATCCAGGCAGATCAAATACCAAACCTTGGGGGGGGGCATATGAGAGATATGGGGGAAGGTTTTTGTGATTACTGGGCAGGGACTTTCAGTGACAGGATAAGCGATTATAATGATACCTGGTTCGCCAACTGGGATGGTCATAATCCGTTCTGGAACGGGAGAGTACTCGATTATTTCGGAACGTTTCCCGACAACTGGAATAATGATATCTATAATAACGGACAGATCTGGTCAAGTTGTCTCTGGAATATTCGTGAAGATATCGGTGCGGATGAGGCTGATGCAGTCATCGTTCAGGCGCATTATTACCTCGAATTCGGCTCTACGGTAGAGGACGGTGCCGAGGCGCTGCTCGAAGCTGACGAGGCGCTTTTTGATAGTGAACATCGGCGTGAGATCGCCCTGAATTGTTTTGAAAAAGGTTTTCTCGATGATATCCCAGGTTTTAGCGCTATCCAGGGTTACGTGAATGACCTGGAAACCGATGATCCGATTGAGGGAGCTGAAGTTGAAATTGAGGGAGAAATAAAAGCCGAAACCGATGATGAAGGATTTTTCCTGGTTGGTGATCTGCAAACTGATGATTATTTCGTGCGAGTCACAGCAGAAGGATACGGACCCTGGAGTGACGAAGTTGAAGTTGAACTCAACGATACAACAGATATTATGGTTTATCTTGCACATCCTTTTCCTGGGGTCAACCACGATTCGCTCGATCTTACAGTCCCCGTTGAAGCAGTACTGGATACTGTACTCATTCTTTCAAATGAAGGTATCAGCGACATGCTCTGGTCGCTACGATTCCACCCTGAAGGAGTCGATCCTCCCGAACCCTGGACGCTTGAAACAGAATTGGATCTTGTTGAGATAACAGGAGATGAAAACCCGTATGGCTGTACGGTTCTTGATGGGAATATAATAATCTCCGGCAGAAATGGTCTGGAAGACCCAGCCCAGTTTTATATCCTGAATATAGAAGGTGTACTGCTGGACCAGGTCGAACAACCTGCAGAAAATGCTTACGGTTATCACGACCTTACTACAGATGGCAGCCTGATTTATGGCAGTGAAGGGAACTGGATTGTCGGTATTGATCTCGATGGCAATCCCCAGGATTCAATTCCATCACCATACAATCAAAATCGTGCCCTCGCTTATGATCCTGACCATGACTGGTTCTGGTGTTCGCTTTACCTGAATGAGATAACCGCTGTGGATCGTAATGGGGATATTCAGATGGAACTGGAAATTAACTTGGCAGCATGGGGGCTCGCCTGGAATCCTTATGATCCCGATGGAATGCCGCTTTACGTTTCCGGTGTAATCGAACGTAATGAAACGAATGTGACCGGGATCGCCAAAATAAATCCAGAGACCCAGGAAATATCAATGGCTCTCCCGATTGCTGAACCTGGTGATCAAGATTCCTATTCGATGTTTGGGACTGGTATTTCACAGGCAGGAATTGAGGGTCTGGAATATTACAATGTTTGTCAAACTGTTATATACGATTCAGAAACTGAGACGAATTGGCTAAGGTTATATCTGCTGGATACGGCGTTACCATATGCAGATGCATCACCCAGGTTCGGATTATTAGAGCAAGCAGAAGAGCAGAGAATCTCTCTCAATTTTGATGCTCTACACCTCGATCCTCATGCATATCTTTTCAGCATTGATATTCTTCATAATGGCTTTGACAGCCCTTTATCAGTTCCTGTCACATTGAACGTTCATGCTGTTGAGGTAGCTAAGAAGCAAGACATTCCTTCAGAATTCAGGGTCGAATCAGCATACCCCAATCCCTTCAATTCAACCACGACCTGGACAATCCATCTCCCGCAAAAGAGTCCCGTCGAATTGCATATCTACAATCTTTTAGGACAGAAAGTAGATTATATGCGTTTTGAGGAGGTTAATGCTGGAGTCAGAAAACTCGATTGGAATGCACCCCGATTTTTCTCGTCGGGTATCTATTTTGTATCAATTGAATTTGGTAATAACAATGCAAAGATTATGAATAAGGTAATGTTGCTGAAGTGATGAATATATTTCAGTTAAGATGGGTAAAATAGTATTACTTTACTTCTTTCATTAATTCTTCTCGTGACAGCAGACCTTTTTGCGCTCCTCGTTTTGTTGTGGACAGCGCTGCACCATAGTGAGCTGAGTGTAACGCGGGTTCCATTTCCATACCTTCTGACAGCAAAGCAGCAAGGATTCCGCAAAAAGCATCTCCGGCGCCGACAGTATCTACTGATTCAACCTGGATTGCCGGTTGAATCAGATATCTGCCTCTGAATTCAAACCATTCTCCACCGAGTTCTCCCAGAGTTACTATTGTATTTTTCATACCCAGCTTTGTCCATAAACCTCTTCGGTGTCCAGGCAGAAGGGAAAGGTAATCATCAACACCAAGGAGAGCTGCTGCTTCAATCTCGTTCGGCGCAAGGATTTCGATATATCTTTGAGGCAGTACTGATTTATACCCGAAAGGTGCAGGATTGAAAAATATCTTAACATTGTGTTGTGAAGCTGATTTCATTGCTTCATGTACTGTTTCATCCGGCAACTCATTCTGTACCAGCAGCCAGTCCGCCCATTCAAAATCTTTTTTACATTCCCTGATCATTTCCGGAGTGAAGCGGTGATATGCGCCGGGGCAGGCAACAATCTGGTTTTCCCCTTTTTCATCAACGGCAATTACAGCCTCAGCAGTGGGGGAATCCTTAAATCTGAACACGTTGTCACAATTGATTCCAGCATCTAATAATGGCTCGAGAACAATATCTGCCGCTTCATCCATTCCCACGGAAGTCAGAAAACGAACTTCAGCGCCCATTTTTTTTGCCGCAAGTGCCTGGTTTGCCCCTTTCCCGCCGGGGAAAAGTTCTATTCTATCACCAATGACAGTTTCACCACGCCTGGGGAGTTCCGGCACATAGAATATCCGGTCAAGCACCGCAGCGCCGACTACTAAAAGTTTTCCTTTGTTTTTCTGGGGATGTATATGCATATTCAACAACTGGGAATGTTATTAGTTCACTTTCTGATTATAATGTTTTATTGCCCTTGAAGCGAGTAATAATTATTTTAATCGTCAAATCAAACCGTTTAAGTTATTCATTGGCCCTGGGATTGGCAATTATTGTACGAAAAGAAAAGAGCTGAAAATGAGTTTTCCTGTTGATCGTCCACGACGTTTAAGAACCTCTTCGACCATACGCAGGTTAGTGCGTGAAACCAGGTTATCAGTTGATGATCTGGTCCAACCCCTGTTTGTAGTGCCGGGAAAAGATATCAAAAAAGAAATCAGCAGCATGCCGGGTCAGTATCATTATTCTGTAAATACAATAATTGAAGAAGTAGAAATTATTGCCAGGAGAGGGATTCCCGCAATTATTTTATTCGGGATTCCTGAGAATAAGGATGAGGAAGGCAGCCAGGCATGGGCTGAAAATGGAATTGTGCAGCAAGCTATAAAGCAAATTAAGCAAAAAACACCTGATTTGCTTGTTATTGCAGATGTATGCTTGTGCGAATACACCAGTCATGGTCATTGCGGTGTAGTGCAGAATGGTACTGTCATGAACGATCCAACATTGAAATTGTTATCAAGAACTGCTGTAAGCCTCGCTCATGCTGGGGCAGATATTATCGCACCTTCCGACATGATGGATGGACGTATCGGTTCTATTAGAACAGGATTGGATGAAGCAGGATTTAAGGATAAAGCAATTCTCAGTTACGCAGTCAAATACTCCTCTTCATACTATGGTCCCTTCCGCGAAGCAGCAGATTCCGCTCCTCAGTTTGGTAACAGGCGTGGATACCAGATGGATCCGGGCAATGCGAACGAAGCACTCAGGGAGGTTCAGCTTGACCTCGAGGAGGGTGCGGATATGGTTATGGTCAAACCAGGAGTATCTTACCTGGATATTCTGTGGCGAGTGAAAGAACGGTTCGGGCGCGTGACTGGTGCATACCAGGTTTCCGGGGAGTATTCAATGATAGAAGCAGCAGCAGCGAATGGTTGGATCGACAGAAAAGCAGTAATCCTTGAAACGTTATTGTCTTTCAAACGTGCCGGAGCTGACTTCATTTTGACATACTTTGCCTCAGAAGTTGCTGAATGGTTAAAAGGAAGTTGACAGGATTTACATGATTTACAGGATTAAATAACTTATTTTGTTTGCTTGTTGTGTAAAGGGAGCATTAAGAATGCAAATTAACGAAATCACAGAAATTATCATTGGCTGTGCATATAAAGTACACAATTTATTAGGTTCTGGATTTCTTGAAAAGGTCTATGAAAACGCATTAATAATTGAACTCGAAGAAGCTGGCCTGAGAGTAAAACAGCAATATCCGATATCAGTTTATTATAAGGAACAGCAAGTAGGTGATTATTTCGCAGATCTGGTTGTTGAAAATCTGGTAATTATTGAATTAAAAGCAATTGAAAAACTTGCGAAAGCACATGAAGTACAACTGGTACATTACCTGACTGCAACAGATATAGATAATGGATTACTCATAAATTTTAGCTCATCTGTTGAAGTAAAGAGAAAATATAGACAGTACAAGCCCAAAAAGAGAATTGTTTAATATTTAAGGATTTAATCCTGTAAATCATGTAAATCCTGTCTATTTAGGGTCTCCTGAAAAAGTATTTTTCAGGCAAATATGCGCTTTCAGACTTATTAAATCTTCTTGGTTATTTTGCATAAACCATGTTTTTCTGTTCTTGGCAGTAATACTGTAGCAAAACAT
>JAVCCM010000110.1 GCA_030765455.1 Candidatus Electryonea clarkiae
AAACAGGGTGTTCTGTCTGAAGTATCAAGGGAAAGTAAACAGGAGCCGTATACGTGAACCGTACGTACGGTTCTGTGAGAGGGATGAGGCGAAGTAGATCACTCCGCCTCACCCTACTCGATTTTTACATGCAGGATATTAATCCTTATTTTAGAAGCACAGCTTTTCTTGTTTCATGCAAGGGACCGGCGTCGAAACGGATGAAGTACATTCCGCTTGCAAGGTCTGAACCGTTAAACATCAGAGTGTGCCGTCCTGCAGTCATTGGTGCATCAGCCATCACCGCCACCTGCCGTCCAAGGAGGTTATATACTTTTGCCTTGACAAATGCAGGTTCTTTCAGAGCGAAACGGACAGACATCGACGGATTGAAGGGATTGGGCCAAACACCGTCGAACGACCATTTCAAGGGTAATTCTTCAGTAACACCCACTTCCTCTATTGCGTTGACAACCACCGGTATCCAGGAAATCTGTTCCACCGAAGAATGAGTAAATTTTAACCATAGTGAATATGTGTCGGCGCCGAGCGTTGCTGCATCAAGATCAACATCTATCGTTATGTCTTCGCCGGCTTCTATCGTTCCCTCCGATGGTGAAATATGCAGCCAGTCGGTATTAACAGAAATCTTCCATAGTTGAACCATATCATTTTGTCCCTGGTCAATGACAGTCATAAATGCCCAATGCTGTGGATTCCAACTCAGACATATATCACCACCGGTCGGGAGATGTTCGCTTTCAAATTGAAATACATTGACCACATCCCCGGTTTCTGTGTTCATCTTCCTGATATGCATTATATCTTCACCCAGCCAGCGTGTAACGAAATAAAGCAAATATCCGTCTTTGTCCGCAGGATTCCATCCGGCGCCTCGTGGGTAAAATTCCTGCTCGTACCGGCGAAGAATTGTGCCGTCACGGTCCATCTTATATATGTCGCTGTCATCGTCACCGAAGTAGAAAAGATCATTTTCCGGGTCATAAGCAATGAATCTGATTTCATCGATTGGAATATCGAATGTTTCAAGGACTTCAATCGAATCGCCAGTAACATCCATCTGGTACATGACGCCATTATCTATACCATACAGATACGTTCCGTCCCATGCCATACCGAAAAATCCAACGGGGGAATCGTCATCCTCAGGAACCGGTTGATCGAAAGCTTCGAGGAAATTTCCCTCCCTGTCATATTTGTATAGTTGATTCATTGCGAGAGGATCGAAATTATTTGATCCGCTAACCCAGAAATACTCTCCATCGAAAATGACGCCGCGATTTCTTGTCTCATGCGGATCGGGATTCAGATCAAACTGGAAGTACTCATCCCAGGGATCATCAAGCTCAGAAGAGGAATTATTTCCTTTTCTATTTCCTCCGGCGAGAGCGCTGTCTTCAACCGGACCGATGGAGTCGATCTCTACAGTGAAATCAAATATTCCGTTTCCTGTATTTTCAACAACGAATGGAATTGTAGTTTCATCATCCAGATACAGGGTCTCAGTAATATCTTCTTCAGGGAAATGAATTTGAGGATGAGTCATGGTGATATCAACCCGGGTGGTTTCCTCGTTTGCTACCTGGAATGCAGGAGCGACAGCTTCGTTGAATCCGATTTTACGGATTGTCAAATCATCATATTCCTGCGGCAGTACGCCGTATAGGAAGAAATAACCATTTTCATCAGTATATACTGAGAAATGCTCATTGTCGAGAAGAACATTTACTTCTCCAATCGGATCACCGTTTGCTTCCCTGGTTACTGTACCCTCGACAATCCCGGCAATTAACGTCTTGTTAGTAGAAAACAAAATGGAGCACTCATCTTCAATTTCGACGGCTCCAGGCTCTTCAGCATTCCAGTAACAGAGTAACAAACCGTCCGTCTGATCTCCGTTCTCGATTCCGGTCGTAAACCAGGGAGTATCTGAATAAACCCCGGTGGAATGGGTCATATCCAGGTATTGAAACAGAAATTCGTTATCACCGGAATATGTATAATGTCCACGTGCTTGCGCGTAAAATATCACTTCAAAAGTACAACGGCTCCCATTATTGGCATCACCGACCTCATACCATTCAATAATTATTCGGTTCTCCGGCTCATCATAGTACCAGTAAACTCCAGTATCACCGGTATTGGTTCTGTCGTCCCAATATGGTGCAATCATATAATTTGGTCCGAGCGGAGAAGGGATTGTCCAGTTTCGCGATTGTAGAAACATTGATTGATCGCCCAGAGCAATCAGTCCGTTTACTGCCACTGATACTTCATCGAATTCTTCACCGTAAAACTGGAAAGTAAATGGCAAATCTATTACCAAAGCCTGATCTACATTCTGTCCAGTATCATCAATGTCCAAAAGCTCACCTTCAAAATCGTAATCATCCTCTTCCTGGCAGATTTCAACCCAATCGAATTCCGGGGCGAGTTCATAATCAGTGTCAGTCTGGTCGTAAGCGAAATACCCGTATGAATCGGGGCCGGATGGGTCCGATTCTTCACGATCACCAATAGCGAGATTTATATAGACAGAGTCAACCTGACCGGTTTCAGAAGTAACTACCAGGAGTGTCCGTGCAATCTGCCCCGGAAAGGCATAGGAGGAAGCAGAAATGCGGTAATCACCACTGGTCTCGGATTCATCAACACTTATCGCATCAAAATCCGCCTCATTATCGAAAACAGTTACGTTCTCATCCAAACTGGTTAAAATTCCAGTTGATGCAGCAGCGTCACTCCCTCCAACGTTCATAAGTTCTACTGTGAAATCGACCGTTTCACCAGGATCTAAATCGCCGTCTATATCAATTTCTACAAGCGTAAGCTGAGGAGCGTTTATTTTGATTTGAGTCATATCATCATAAGTATGTTCGTCGCTGCCGAATTCAAGATTGATGTGTGTAATCCAGTCATGTTGTGCCTCTGAGGCTATTTCGACAAGAATCAGTCCGTCACCTTCACTGGAGTTGCCGGAATTAATTGTACCGAAATCTACCGTACCGGAAACGTCTTCGATCCAATCATCATCACTTTCACCGGTAACTTGAACGTTTGCTTGATTGGATTCACCTGTGTTTACTGCTGTTATGATAAGTCCTACCGTTTCCCCTGCCTCGGGTATTCTGTTGTCATTCCCATCTGTCCCGTCGTTACCGTCATCCTGAAACGTGATTGATTCATATCCAATTCTATCTTCCGGAGATACAACGTCCACATCAATCTGAACCGGCATAAAATGTTGTGAACTGACAGTCAATACAGCTTCACCAGTACTCTCTATTGGGGCATATAGAACGGCATATCCGTCAGAATCTGTTTCCCCTCGCGCGATTATTTCGTCATTATCATCCATTTTATAAAGAGTTACCCAAGCTCCTTCCACGGGATCTTCGTCTTCATTTTCAACGAGCACTTCATAACTGTTAGTACCCAGCTCGAAAGTCTCTGAAGCATCAACCGTAAGTTCCATCGGTTCGGTGGTCCATAACCAGACAGTCGGATCTCCCATCAGGTTCAGCCATTGGCTGAAGTTAGCTACACCGCCGTTATCAAATGGTGTAAAGTTATCAAATAGAGCTTTTTTAGCGCCATATTGTACCTGTCCTGTAGTCAGAACACCATATATGAAAGCGCTGATCCCTCCTCCTCCTATCATGATATTATTATATTTGGTATGTGTTCCGGCTGTCGCAGTTGAAATTGTACCGATTGAGCCTTTGGGTGTGTTAACAAAACCGGCACGCATCCATTGTTCGGTTCTACCGGTAGTGTTTACCCAATTACCGGGGCTGCAGGTAATTTCGAGAACAAGTGGAGTCATATAATCATTATTTACACCTTGGAGATTGGATATTCCCCTGTGACTGAAATATCCAACACCATCTTCAAGAGCTTCCCGCATTGTAGTTGACCAGTTTCCCCACCAGGCGGTATCTACCTGGGTATAACCGTATTCTTCCATTAATTGGCAAATATAACGTCCGGTAAAACGTGTCGAAGTGAGACCGGTCATTGATGTTGAGACTGCGCCCCGATTCAGCCAGTCAGTATCTACCTCGCTAAGATCCTTCTCATAATAGAGCATTTTGTTAATATAAATCATTAATTGCTGTGTTGATTCCACGCTGATTCGTCCAATCATCACGTCTGCTAACCTGTCATTACCGGCTAATTTGGCGTATTCATGATCGCCCTGTCCCCGTCCGGGGGGAACGGCGAATGGTCCTGACATATCGCCTATAACTACTATGTAATCAAAAGGTTCATCGTCATATCTGTCCTGGAGTTCACTCTTGATAGAGCCTGCGTTCCAATTCACATCACTGTCGGTTAGAAGTTCCAGCTCCCAACCTCGCTGAAGTTTCCATTCGAACCAGGGCTCCATCAGGTTTAAAAGAGTGTTGTCATCCTGGAGAACTACCTGGACTCTTCCGCGATATAGTTCGTATTCGTCCAATTCCGATTCATCCCAGTCAAGAAGTTGGCGATACCAGGGCAAAAAGGCAGAGCTGATACGGGTGGGATGATGGGGAATAGTATTTCTATCATCAGCACCGTCAAACCGTATGCTTGCTTGAATGTTTGAAGCAATGCGCACTTCCCTGCGGTATGGATTCACCTGTACCGGGTAGGTCATAAGAGAAGAGACACGAAAATCGTGAATGATTGCCGGTTCGCTTATCTCAGCCCATTTCCTTGGGTACCATTCGTCCTTCGAGTCAGGCAGCGTCGGGAATCCGCTATTTTCATCTCCACCCAAGTAGGATGCGATGTCAATATCAGTAAGGGTTTCATATTCCACGTTCGTGATTTCAACAGTTACACCGCTTCCCGGCGGTATTCGAAACAGCCTGCCTGCAGAAGGAACATTAGGCATACTTTCTTCACTAATCATTCCACCATTTTCAAATTGGGCTGACCAAAGCCGCCTGTCGCCTGATTCGACTATCTCCCAGGAAGGTTTCGCAAAATCCAAACTGAGCGAGAACCCATTGCTTTCCTTCACGAATTCTGTTACCTGGAATGGTTGTGATATATCTGTAGCCGGAGATGATGCTCCAAGGGCATTTGAAAAAAGAAAAATTTGAGAAAAAATCAGGATAACGATTGGAATGAAGCTTCTTGACCTGGACATAACGCTCCTCCGTGCTTGTATAAACATTAGGGTGGATAGATGAATCACTTGATATCAATACAGTTATATCTATAATTCTACAATATCTTAGAAGATAAGTCAAGTTAGTAGTATATTTAGGGTATAAAAAAGAGAGAAATATTGAAAACATTACTGACCATTTCATAAGGGCGCTAACGAAAAGGAAGCCTGAGGGGAATATCCTCACTTTCTTAGTATTTGAACTCTCAATTTCGTGATTATTTTGGCAGAAAATGATAGATGCTTATTATTTACAAGAGCATGATTCAATATGACTAAGACGTTTTCTAACGCAAAGTCGCAAAGAATATATCCTGTTAATCCTGTGCATCCCTGTAGTCATTTTTGGTTCTGGCTTGTCCAGATTAGATAAATCATTTTCTTTTCTGATGAAAAACACCTGCAACTCCCAGCAGGACAAGAACAGTGCCTGCAATTGTCCAAAGGTTTACAGGTTCACTTAATATCAGCCATCCAAGGAATACCGCTATAACCGGGTTGACGTATGCATAAGTCATCACTATTGATGTGGGTAGCGCCTTCAAGGCGGATAGAAAGGCTGTAAAAGCAATGACCGACCCGAATATGACCAGGTATCCCCAGGCTGCCCATGCTTCGCCGGTTGGATTCATGACCGGTTCTTTGAGAAGGAATGAAATCAGGAAAAAAGCAATCGCACCAATCAGTTGTTGGTATCCCGAAATCAAAGTAAGTGAAAGTCCGATTTTATTACGTACCATGATTACCGACCCGATACCCCAACTCAATGGAGCTAACAGGAGAGCGATAATTGAGAGTAGGTCAGCTTTACTCCCATTCTGTAAAACGGGATAAGTGAGAACTCCGAGTCCTGAAAAACCAATCAACAATGCAATAATGAATTTTGGCGATGGAGGACGGCGGTCAACAATCGCTTCTACGATAGCCACAAACATGGGCATAGTTCCCACAAGCAGAGCCGCATATCCGGAATGTGCATGTTGTTCCGCCCAGTTGACCAATCCATTGCCGCCGATCCAGAGCAATATGCCGGTTATGATCAGGATCTTCAGCTCATTTCGAGTGGGCAGTAATCTCGATCGGCGCCAATAATTCCAGAGGAAAAGAATCAATCCGGCAACGAGTGTCCTCGTTGCTCCAAGCATGAAAGGGGGGAACCCGCTTCCTTCACGAACAGCAATCCGTATTGCGAGGTAGGTGCTTCCCCATACGAGGTAAACAATAAAAAGATTTGTCAGACCGGAAGCGGTTATGTTTTTTGAATCATTTGAAAGCATTGGCTTCAATGTAAGGAGATTATGCTGTGTTTTTAATGCAACTCTTGATAAGAGTCAGGGGGCAGGAGGGAGGTGTACCTGTCGATCAAATTTGTATTCCGCTTATCAATGGCGGGCAGGGACGCCCGCCCTCCTATAGTCGTATAATTTTTAGGAATCACAATAATAAAGCAGGTGTCAACTTCTTACAGGGCACAAAAAAGATTCCTTTCAATGAAAGGAATCTTAATAATCATCTTGAACGTATGTATTCGGCAATTTCCGAATATACTGAATGAGATTATTTCATATAAATCATCTTCCGTAATTCACTCCAGCCTGATGTGGATGAGACTTTTATGAAATAGATACCTGACGGACCTTCCGGACGCCAGCTCATGTTGTGATAACCCGGTTGCAGATGTCCCGGTTGCAAAACAGCAATCTTTTGTCCAAGCACATTATATATCTCAGCTTGGACTAAACTTGCTTCGGGTACTGCAACTACCACGTTTACCACCGGATTGAATGGGTTCGGATAAATTTTGGTAACTGCGAACTGGGTTGGAACACCGATAGATTGTGTTTCTTCGGCATCCAACTCGGATACTGTGAAACTCCAGGTAGATACCGACCAGGTACCATTTGTGTTTCTATCACGAGCGTGAATTGTCCAGTAATATGTTGCCAGGTAGTTAGCATTAAAATTATAGGATGTTTCGTTGAGGGAGGTTTCAAATGGATCGTCCATATTATCAGGGTCAGTTGATATATAAATATCATAAACAACTGCATCACCCATATCAGGATCGATTGCCTCTTCCCAATTTAGAGTGATATTACCGGGAACATGTTCGGACTCATCTACAGGTGAAAGCAGATCGAATTGGGCTGGAGAATCGAAACCGGCATCAAAACTGAAGGTCGAATTAGCCCAGGTCCCATCATTCTCGTTCGATCTGGCACGTACAGTCCAATAATAAATACCATCCTCATCTACTTCATAAATTCCAAGAGGTTCATCTAAATTTCTCAAAACCGGGGTACCCCTGTCATCAGGATCGGTGAAAACATACAGATCATATACCGCTTCGAAGTCCCAGTCCGGATCTTCCGCTTCTTCCCACTCGAATGTAATATCACCTAATGCATTGGAAGAACCATCTTCCGGGGACATCAGATCAAATTCAGGGGGAGGATTTGCTGTTACACTAAATGATACCGTAATCTGTATAAAGTCATTCTCCGGATCAGTGCAAAAGAGGAAAATAGTTTCCTGGTATTCGCCTGTCTCGAGGTTGCTCGCGTCACCACTAAATTCAATCTCATCGAATTCTTCAGGTTGGACCATACCTTCCATCGGACTTATAGTCAGCCATCCACCTTGAATAGAGTCGCGATCAAAAATGAAATATTGCAGTTCAGCTCCACCAACATTCGATATTGTCATTATTTCGGTATCTTCACCTCCTGATGGAGCATTAAGAGTAATGTTCTCAGGATCAAGTTCTATTGCAGCTGGTGACGAGAGCTCTGCATCATAAGTATTTTCACCCTCTTCAAATGCCATGTTTTGATCTATATAATCAGCGTACCCTTCAGCGCTTATCCAAACGGCATAATTGCCCTGGAACATTTCATCCAAAGAGTAAAATCCATTAAGGTCAGTCGTTGCAGTAAATTCAAATTGTCCACCGTCAAGATAGAAAAAGGAGATATCGGCATCACTAACCGGATCACCGTTTGACGCGTCTGTAATAATACCTTCAACCTGTGTGTTATATTCCGCTACACTGAACATTACTGCCAGTCCCTCGCGCGCATAACTCCACCAGTCTCCTGATGCCTGCAATCCGTCATCACCATCAGCGTTTTCAAGTCCTACGGTCTCGAAATCGATATTCATTGAGTCATCCCTGGCAGGTGCCTCATCGTATTGAAACTTGATATCCCCACTTTCAAAGAGGATCACCTCGGCAGTGACATCCTGATCAACTTCCAGGTTAGGAACTCCCTCGAATTGGCAGATCCAGTTTCCATCTTCATCCTCTCCGTAATAAACAGATCCTTCAGATGGATCGAGATCATCCCAATAGAAAGCAATAATGTTGTTAGGGTCATCATCATCTGGAAACTGCTGGTTGTCACTCTCCGCGCTTCCACCGCCAAACATCAAATACCCATTTGAGCAGACATAAACCTCATCATATTCGTTACCATAAAAATTGAATGTCCAGGGCAACTCATAGGGACCCTGGAAATTATCATCTTCCATCCCGGTAATCTCAGTTCCGTCTTCGCTGATATCAATCCAATCGAATTCAGGACCGTTATCCTCATCGCTATCAGTATAAATATGACCGAAATCGTCTGGTCCACCGGTTTGATCTAATTCACTGATTGAATGAAAAAGATGCTGAGGATTTTGAAAAGCTGTTTGATAATTAGATTGTTGCTGGATTTCTTCTGCAAATACTACTGTAGAAAAAACCAAAAATAGCAGAACCATAAGAATTGTATTGGTTGGCATGTTCATCTTGTTCTCCCTATCAAAGTTAACCGTTCTTTATCTCGCACACTATTTGTGCAGAGAACTATTTTTTCTAAAAGCAATCATCGTACCACAAATATTAACTTATTGTTATTATAAGCAGTATTCCAGAATTTTTTTCAGCTTCTATTCAGATTGTGATTAGTGTCACTTATGTGCTGTGCAAGAAATTCACAGGGTAAACCTGTTGTTCACAGCCCAAATTGTTAATAGTGGAAGAATATACCGCTACCTTAGGAAGGCAATGGTCTTCCCAAGGTAGCAGTATTCATTTATATGTATAATCTCGTTCGGCTATTACTCATTTACTTTATCAACAGCGCTTTTCTCTCACCGAGAACTTTTCCATTGACTTCAAGCTGATAAAAATAGGCTCCGCTGGCAAGGTTTTCCGGGCTCCACGGTACCGAGTATAATCCCGCTTTTTGCTGTGAATTCTGAATAACGTCAACCATTCGACCCTGAATGTTGTAAACCATAATTTTCACCTGGCTTGCTTTTTCAAGGCTATAACTTATCGTAGTCGAAGGATTGAAAGGATTAGGGAAGTTCTGGTTCAATGTTGCATCAAGCGGCAGGGACATTACTTCTGTTAATCCATCATATTCTGGACCAAGGACGTACACTTTCAGTAGGATAGTTCCGTTATCGTAATTTTCAGTCACTACGATTTTAACTCGAGGATTAGCCCAATTAGCTCCATAAAAGACATCCGCTCTCAAGTTATATGAAACTCCTTCCTCATCAAGCGCCCATTGAATTTCGTTGGTTTCAATATCGAGGATGGTGTAATTAATAGAATATGGATAATTTTCACCTACTTCTGAACGTATAGTAATCTCAAGGTTGTCATCTTCATCATAGTTATACATCGAGACTTCTGTAATTGTCTGGCGAACCTGTAGTTGGTAATCATAAATATCCTCGAGTTCACCGCTGTTTTCATTCACCTGGTAAAGAGTAAACAAATTCACTCCGCCGGGAGCCGTTTCTGTCATCCCGAACATGTAAACAGCAACCGGAAAGTCCCAGTAGAAAAACTTGTTATATGCATAACTGCTTCCCTCCTCGTTCCATTCTTGTTCAATTTCACCTGTACTTACATCCCTTACATAATGGTGATAGGTCCATGGAAAGTCATCTCCAATTTGCTGGGAAACGAACACTTCATAGTTGTCATCTCCGTCAAATGTATATTTGCCCAATTCTCTCATTGATTCATTTTCACCAAGTTCAAAATCGAAAATGAGTTCTTCGCCGGGATAAGTCAAATATTCATTCAAGCCGTCGGTGACATGATACAGCACTGTCCCGTAATCTTCTAAATTCCAGAATGTCCAATATGAGTTATCGAAGTTTGTAACATCGTCCTGAAATTCCGGTTCAGGTTGAGCGCTTAATAGTGAAACTGAACAACAAACGAGGGCAGCAGCAATGAGAATGCTTACAATTCTTTTCGACATCTTTTCCCCTTTCAAACGTATATGTGTAGAAAGTACCCGACTCCGTTTCTATTGATAGTATAATTTGCAAAATAATTCCCTGGAATGAAAGAAGAAAGAGACATTTTTTTTACTCAAAAAAATAACCGGGAAATACCGTGGAGGGGGGGGGTACGGTAAATTCCCGGTTTGTTACCGCACAATCTTTTTATGAGAGTGCCATACTAACGTAATCATAAGAATCAAAAAGTTTTTTAGCCACTTCAATAATGTAAAGCGAAAAGATTACAGTTGCTATGGATTGATAGATTCTTCATAGTTTTTAACTTCCAGGTTTCTCCAAAATTGGAATGATGCACCTAATAGGACATAAACAGTTATTTATTATCATTCTGAAAAGCGACAAATGGTTTAACCAACTATTATTAATAATCAAGCAACTTGTTATTGTTGGATTAATTCTCCGATCAGTTTGAGTACTTTGTCTCTTTCAATTGGTTTTGAAATATAACCTTCAGGTGGCAAAACCTTTTTGCGGGTTGTGATGAACTTCTCAAAATCTTTTGATATGCCGGTAATTATAACGACTGGAATATTTTTAAACGCATCATTCTCTTTTAAGGAGCGGTAAAATTTGAGTCCTGACATTTCAGGCATTGAAATATCCAGGGTAATAAGATCAGGTGTTTTCTCTTTCAGTTTCTCTAAACCTTCTTCACCATTTTCAGCAATAATAGTGTCATACCCATTATCTTCGAGTAATGCAGAGTAGTATGTGGTGGTATCAGGTTCATCGTCAATAATCAAGATAGTTTTTTTCTCAGACATCTTCTTCTCCTTCAACATGAGGTTTACGACGCTCCTGTCCCAACCAGACAGATTCATCAACTGCTTCAGCCGTCTTTTTCCTTGGAATACTTACAATGAACCGGGTTCCCTTGTTAATTTCAGATTTTAGTTCGATGTTTCCGGCATGAGATTTCGCTATCTTATACGCAATAAACAGACCCAGACCGGTTCCCTCTGATCCTTTTGAGGAGAAGAAGAGTGAAAATGCTTTCTCGCTTGTTTCACGATCCATTCCGATCCCATTATCTTCTATCTCAAACAGGATATGACTGTCAGATCCACTTAACCTTAGGATAATTTTGTGATGTTCTTTTTTAGTATCAACACGGCAGGCGTCAACGGAATTCTCCGACAGGTTTACCAGGAGGGATCTCATGGCAGCTTCATCTGCTTCAAACTCACCGACATTTTCGTCAATCTCATTTTCAAAAGCTATACCTAAATCATACGCTTTATCTTTTACCAGTGAGAAAACATCTTCAAAAACCGTTTGTGCAGATAATATGTCCCAGTTTGGCTCACGATCCTTAGCGTAGTACAGGATATCCAGCACCATACTTCGAACTCTACCTACATTGCGGAGTACTATTTCCCATCCTTTTTCCACTCGAGCTTGATTGTCTTTCTTGAGTCCCTGGCTGACGAGATATATTCCTCCATCAAGCCCATTCAAAACACCTTTTATACCGTGCGAAATAGTACTTATCAATAAACCGATGGAAGTAAGCTGACCCTGAAGTTCACGAATGGCTGTGATATCGATACTCATTTCTATGACATTAGTGACTTTACCTCTATCATCACGCAGTGGTGTTGAGTGGACCAGTACATTCATGGTAGTACCATCATTTTTGGTAACTACCTCTTCATGAGTATGTACTATTCCGTCATTGAATGTTTTTAATACAGTACATGGAATGCAGGCTTCACTCCTGTGTTTGTAAACCTCGTAGCATTTCAATCCGAGACCATTGCCGAACGCTTCCCGGTGTAACCGGTTGGCATCGACGATGGTAAGATCTTCATCCTGAATGGAAAGAAAGCAGGGAACTTCTTCAAAAAGTTCCCTGTAACGGTTTTGACTATCCTCGAATCTTTTTTGCAGATCCTTGATTTCGGTGATATCGGTATGCATTTCCATAACTGCCGTAATCTCACCATTATCATCAAAGATAGGAGTTGTATTTACAATGACAGATACTTGTCTACCGTCAATACAGCGAAGCTGTTCCTCACTATGATACCTTTTTCCGTCCTGAAATGTTTTCTCAACAGGGCACAGAACACATTTCTCCGGTCGATTTTTATACATTTGAAAGCAATGTCGTCCGGAATAATCACCAAAATCTTCCCTGAAAAGTTTATTCCCGGCTATAACCTTCAAATCTTTGTCCTGCACACTTATATAGCAGGGCAAGGTATCGAACATCTCCTCAAATGGTAGTTCCATGATAATCCCATATCAACTATAAGACTAATTGAATGGCAATTTTGACGTTACACAAACAATCGTAAAAAAAACATTTAAGATAACTCAAGAATCTTTCGGACATTCAGAACAAGTGTATCCTCATCGACCGGTTTATCCAGGTAACCTTCCGGCTTGGACAGTTCTTGATCATAAATTAATTTTCTTAATTCAGGTCTTCCAGTTATGATACAGATTTTCAGCCGCTCAGTTTCGGGATTTGACCGTAATGCTTCGAAAACTTTTCCGCCATCTTTTCCTGGCATCGATAGGTCAAGAGTAATCAAATCGGGTTTTTCGCTATTTGCAATCTCGATTGCCTGGTCACCATCACCAGCTTCGAGAATAATAGCGCCGTTATCTTCAAGAACCGCTCCAAAGAATGTTCTGATGTCTGGTTCATCATCAACTATGAGTATTTTGCGTCCGGTCAGAACAAGCTCTTTTTTGATTTCTTCTGCCTCTACTGCTTCTTCTGCAATGGCTTCTTCAACGACAGCCTCTGCCACCTCAACCACCGGCACAACCTTCTTCTCAGGAATCACAAGTGCATTAGCTACCAGGTTGACTAACTGGGTTACCTCCATACCCAGTTTATAGTGCTTAATGACATCGTTTAATCCATCTACACAATTATGACAAGATGTAACAACGATTTTTGCGCCAGTATCTTTAAGTTGATTGGCTTTTACAATGCCAGATTTCAACCTTTGAGGAGTATATTCAGACATCGACATTGCACCGCCGCCGCCGGTACAACAATAATTCTCAGCCCGATTAGGATACATTTCCGTGAAATCTGTCACGACAAGTTTCAGAAGTTCTCGAGGCTCTTCAAACAATCCGCAACTTCTGGCATTGTTGCAGGAATCATGGAAAGTCACAGGTGTGGTGTTTCTTGTCTTATCAACCTGAATTTTCCCTTCCTTTATAAAATTTAACATTGTTATTACAGAGCTTTCCATTTCAAAACCGATATCCATTCCCGCCCAGTTAGGACCTTCGCAACGTGTTGATCGATAACCGTGACCGCACTCCGATATAACAAGTTTCTTGCCGCGAATTTCTTGAAGTTTATCGTAAACACGTGCTGCTACTGAACCACCAAGCGCATCATCACCTGAAAAAAGACCAAAATTGGTCATGTCCCAGCCTTCACTTGGCATCGTCCAGTTTGCGCCTGCTACATGGAAAATTTTCCCGGCATCGGAGATTGTTCGAGGATCGTATTTAACCTCACGTGGATTTATAGTATATACGATATCAGCATCTTCCTTGTCTATTGGAATGATAGCGGTTTCATCATCAAGCTCTTCCTGCATCTCTTCGCCCATCCACTCGAGGGTATCGAGATAATCCTCGGTCAATACTCCCATCTGATTCCCGATTTCCCACTGGTCTTTACTGACAACCGCAACACCCTCAGGCATTATCCCGACTGAAACAAGCAGTCCGCGTGTCATACGATTATATGTGGCGAAATCAACTCCCATCGGACAATTAATCGAACAACGGCGGCAATTGGTACATTTTCCAAAAACCGTATCCTTCAAATCCTCCAGTTCCTCATCGGTGAAAATACTTTTTGCACCAACCCACCAGGGAATAACGCGACCGGTCCAGTCATAGTGTCGCTTAAACAGCTTGCGGAGTTTATCCGCCTTTGCTGCAGGAGCATATGATGGATCATCAGGATTCGCTAGTACATAATGACATGCGTCGGTACACATTCCACAATGAACACAAGCTACCAGTGATCCGACAATTTGTCGATTTAATTTCTTGCCAAGTCGCTCAATTACCAACTCTGCCTTCTGGGATCTTACCCGACTCATTAATATCTCCGTTTCTCTACTTATGTTTCTACTTTATAAAATGCCTGCAACCTGAAATATTCAATTGAACTATACCTTATACTTCAGTTTACAATTGCTTTATGATAATCCTGAACTTGTATCAACCCTTTCTGACCATAGGATATACACCGCGGTATCCCATACTTTTTCCGAAATAATATCTTGTAAAGGGATAATACAGGTAATGTGAAATCTTGCTGAATGGTACATAAACCAGGAAAAATGCTGTCAGCCAGAAATAAACCACCAAAGCAGTTTCTCCATTTTGCGGTTGATTGGGGACTGCAAAAAACGCAAATCCAAACCAGACCGTCAGTAGTAATAATGAAAAATAATCGTCAGGAGTGCTGATATGTCTCATCACTTTCACAGTTGATCTGCGAATAATTCTCATAACTCCTACTATAAAAGCGCCGCCGATAGAAATCTGAAATACTGTAATCAGGACAGGGTTAGCCATCAGGTTAGGAGCATAAGGGATGAAAAATGAAAGTGTTATTGCAGATACGACCCCAATATGGAAGATCGCAAATTGAACATAAATAAAGAAATTCTTCCTTGTGCTTTCCATTGCCCAGGGCATAGCGATATTCGCCCATGAATAGAGAATTCCCTTTCTTGGCGTTGTTCCAGCTAATCCAGTTGCGGGTTGACGTTCTTTTCCAGCTTTAAATCTTACCAGCCAGACTACCCGTAACGTATAAACAATTGCCATAAATATTAACGCGACTTCCTGAAGGCTATGTTCAGCAAAATGTAGCTGATTGCTTATCTCATGCATGACATCATCCAATATTGTAAGTATTAATCAGTAAAATGCGGTTTAAATGGTTCGTATTCACGAGTATCCATCGCACAAATGGTAATTTCCTCAATGGTTGTTTCACCTTCCAGGTAATCTGAAAAAATCTTTACCATTGTTTGTGCACAGTAAGGAGGTGGAATAGCGTAAAAACCGGTTCCCATGGGAGGATATGCTATCTTTTTAATGCCTTTTTCTTCTGCACATTTGAGCGAATTTTTCAGGGTGGCTTCATACTTGGATTCAGTATTTTCCTCTGAATATTTTGGCCCATTCGCATGAATTATATAATTTGCTTTAAGTAATCCAGCTCCCGTAATAATTGCCTCACTTACTTCAATCGGCTCGTGAGTATCGAGTTCTTTTTTTATTTCAACTCCACCCCGCATGGTAATAGCATTACCGAATCCTGCACCCAGCTTCAGATGGGATTCTGCATAGAAAACGAATGCTTCAATATCCAGATCCGTTAAATCTCCCTTTATCAGGGACAGGGTTGAATTATTGATTTTTTTGCTCAAAGGCATGTTCTTTCCCCATGTTTCTTTATGAATCGGCAGTCATATTTTGCAATGACGTACTATCGTTGATGTCCCACTTGCCATTTTCCGAGTGAAGAAGACGTTCTTTCTCGGCAAGCCTGCGTAACTTGTACGCGCTGTCTCTCAAATTGCCATATAGCACACCACAGCTTGGATCGTTTCGATCATGATCGCCCTGATCTGCAAGAAGCATCATCTCTCGAGTGATGCGCAGTACTTCAATTATGTTGGTATTGTATTTCTGGGACATTTTCTACTCATTAATAATTTATTGTACTATTAGCTAAAGCTATGCCAGAATACGCAGGAATGAGAGGAAATTATATGTAAGGTATTGTATTAAAGGGAATAACCTTGTTAATTATAGTGCAATGGTTACAAGTAACCCGAGGAGTACACAATGTACAGAATATAATAATTATGTAACAGTGATTTTTTCAAGGATTTTCTAATAATATCTATATTATCTATATATACAATGGGTAATGTATTCTAAGTGAAGGTGGAGGTAACGGAGAAAAGTGTACATAATAATTATGTTACACAAGTGTATTGTTGGACACATTAATCTCTTCAAGCGCCCTGTAAATTGTTGTGCGGCTGACTCCAAGATAACGTGCGGCACGGGCTTTATTGCCCCCGGTTCGAGTGAGCGCTTCGATAACAAGCTCTTTTGTCAAACTCACCGGACGCCCCGGGCGTTTTTTTCCTTGATCTTCAATTTCGAAATAATTGGTAATTTCAAGTGGTAGATGTTCAACTTGGATTATCCTGCCGTGACTTTTTATAATTCCATATTGGATCGCATTTCCAAGCTCACGAACGTTTCCGGGCCAGGGATAGTCCGTCAAAATTACCAGTGCTTCCGGAGAAATGCCAGCCGGTTTATTTGTAATATCATCAGCAAATCGGTCGAAAAAATGTTCTACCAGCAATGGGATATCTCCCTTCCTCTCTCGTAGAGGAGGGAGGGTTACGGGGACAACAGCAAGGCGGTAATAGAGATCTTCACGGAATTTTCCATCTCTTGTCATCTGTTTCAAATCACGGTTGGTGGCGCAGATAATCCGGACATCTACTTTTACTAATTTCTCTCCACCAACCGGAATAAAGGATTTCTCCTGGAGTACCCGCAGAAGTTTTACCTGGAGGGGGAGAGATATCTCTCCAATTTCATCAAGGAATATAGTGCCACTGTCTGCGAGTTCGAACCGTCCCTTTTTGTCACGAATAGCTCCAGTGAATGCCCCGCGAACATGACCAAACAGTTCACTTTCAAGGGTGCCTTCCGGCAGCGCTCCGCAGTTTATCGGAACAAATGGTTTCTTGGCCCTTGGACTTAGCAGGTTTAATGCCTCTGCGACCAGCTCTTTTCCTGTACCACTTTCTCCCTGGATTAATATCGGAACATTTACAGTCGCAAGTTCTTCGATGGCATCGTAAACCTTTTGAATCGAAGGATGTTGTCCAATAATACCATGAAATCCCTGGTACCGGTTAGCTTTCTTGCGGAGATAAGTAATTTCGGTAATATCCCGAAATATTGCCAATGCCCCAAGGACCTTGTTATTATCGGTGTTCAATGTTACTACTGACATTTCAAGATCGCGGGAAACACCATCCGGTCGTACGAGTTTGTGTGGATAACGTAATTTTTTGTGTGATTTGATGTCTTCCGCGCAGAACGAACAATCACCCCCACAGAATAGTCTGGGAAAAACTTCGTGACAATCCCTGCCAAGCACATCTTCCGCTTTATATCCCGTAATTAATTCTGCGGCATGATTAAATACAAAAATATTTCTGGTCAAGTCGTGAGCCAGGACTCCCTCCGTAAGGTTGGAGATCAGTGATCCAAAGGTGATTCGTGCATTTGCAATAGCATCGAGCGTTCCATGTTTTACAATTGAAAAGATACCGTTTCTGATCTTTTCAACTGCATCGTTATACTTTGCTTTGATTTGGGATTTTCGTGCTTCCAGGGGGTTTTTCAACTGCCAATGAAATCTAATGGGAAGTTCAGGAAGTACCGGGCACAGCTCACGTGAAAATTCATCAAGCGTTATTACGACATCAAATCTGTCTGTAGGAATATCACTAAACCGGATGAATTTTTCTTTTGGAATTTCATATTCGTTTGCAGCGAGGATATCTATAACAAAAGGATGATCTACGTCATCTTTTCTTTCTTCCGCAAAAAAGAAATCCCAATCTTTAGGAGCAATGGATTGTGCCAGTGAGACGGCAATCTTGCTCAATCCATTTCCTCCTGAGCTGATAAAAAGCAAACGGTGCACTGATATTCTCCGAGGCTGAAAAAATCACTTCTTACATATAGGTATTGATCTTTTCCTGATTTGACAATAACAACAGAATATAACCAACATAATCCAGGATATAGTAGATGAAATCATTTCTCAGAGAACAATAGGTTAAAATAGAATATTTCTGTTGTTGAATATCAAATCGGATTCAATAATATGATAGGACGTGATCCACAGATTTTTAATAGATTTAACTGATCCACTGGATCAGTTCACATGCTTTGTGGCGCTTTGTCATCACCGCATTTCAGGCTGTTCAGCAATGTCATTCTCGGACCTTGTGCGACCTCTGGCGCATTGATCCAGGAATCCACAAGATTGTAAACTGTTGTTATACTTGGATTCCTGCCTTCGCAGGAATGACACCTTCATATAAATAAATTGGAAATTATACAGCGATGGATTTGAATTGGTGTACAACAATATTTCGTAAATATATAAATAACTATTCTTTCAGCAGATTTTCATAGACTGATAATGTCTTGCGATTTACTTCTTGAAGCGTGAAACCTGATGTTACAATTTCCCTTCCATTCCGTCCCATTTTCTCCCTGGTGCCCGGATTTTCAATCAGAGTTTGAAGAGCATCAGCAAGTTTAACTGCATTTTCAGGTGGTACAAGTAAACCATTGACTCCATCTTTCACAATGTCCCTGCAACCTGCAATGTTTGTAGTGACAATAGCCCGCCCACAAGCAGATGCCTCGAGCAGGATTTTTGGCAAACCCTCGCCATAAAAAGTAGGCAGGCAAATTATGTTGCTGTTCTTAATTATTCCTGGCATATTTTCTTGATATCCCCACCATTCTATGTCACCGCCTTCATGCCAGAGCCTGAGTTGCTCTTCAGGAACTGCTTGTGGATTACCGGGATCAGGTTTTCCGACTATTGCCGCTTCAAATGACAATCCACGCTGCCTTAGTAGTCTTACTGCTTCTACAAGTACAGCAATACCTTTATTCCACAATATCCTTGATGCAAAAACGATCTTTGGTGTTCCTTCAGGTTCTTTCGAGAACGCAAAATCATCAATGTCAACACCTGAGCCGAGGATTAATGATGCCTGACTGCTTTTTACAACTTTTCCTGAAAGTAGTTTTGCCTGATCATCCCTGTTCTGGAAGATGAAGTTGACGTTCTTTCGATAAACTGCCAACTTAATTAAAAGTAGTACAATCTTCTGAATCACACGCGCTTTGCTGTCATCTCTTGTGAAGAGATATCCAAGACCGGTGAAAGTATTTACGATTGCAGGTACTCCTGTAAACCTTGCAGCAATTGAGCCGGTTAACGCAGCTTTTAAACCAATATGATGTGCCAGGGTGGGCTTTTCTTTCAGGTAAATTGCAGCGATTTCCAATACAGCCGCCATCTCTCTTAGAGGATTAATGTTATCTCCTGCGAACTGTCTGAGTGGATAGAGCCGGAAACCTTCCTTTATGATTATTTTCGCATCCGTTTCATTATTTACTCTTGTCGCTACCACAATTTTGTAGCCTGCATCAGACGCAGATCGAGCGAGTTGAAGTCGGTGCGAAAGGAAAAACCAATCATTGTTCACCAGGTACAATATCTTTTTGGTACGCTTTCTAAATGGCATAAAGTATTTCCCAAAGCCGCAAATGATACGGAGTGGAGGCATCTCACCCGCATGTCACCTATGCTCATTAATATTAACGGTGAGCAGGGAGGCTTACCTCCGATAAAAATTAATCCATTGAATTTTCAAGAACAGCTATAGATTCAAGAAGGACAAAAATATCATGATATAAGCTATAAATTACAGCAGAACTTATGCTGTGCAATATGATAATCACAAATAGAAAGAATGTACACAGAGCAACAGTATTATAATATAGAATTTCCATTTTAGCCCTTTTGTAGATTCTGATTTTTTGTTTGCGGCATGTTCACAACTATTGTATCTTAATCGGAGTTTATTTTCGTTGTGAATGAAACAATTACAGTTTGACGGGAACGGTGATTCTTGAAAATTCCAAAATGGAAAAGAATATTTGATCTTATTGTGGGGATATTAGTATTCATCGTGATTTCACCGATCTACCTTTTCTGTATATTATTTGTATGGCTCACTTACCGGCGACCGGTTCATTTCAGGCAGCATCGGCTTGGATATGATGCCAAACCTTTCAAAATGTATAAATTTAGAACAATGGTGGAAAAATATGACGACTCAGGAAATTTTATGCCTGATGAGGAAAGATTGACACCGGTTGGCAGGTTCTTGAGGAAGACAAGTCTTGATGAATTACCCCAGTTGATCAACGTTCTGAAGGGTAACATGAGCCTGGTAGGACCTCGTCCGCAACTTCCCGATAAGACCAAAAACTGTACTCCCCAGGAGTTACGGCGTTTTGAAGTTCTACCCGGCATAACGGGCTGGGCTCAGGTGTCTGGCAGGAACGCCATTTCTTGGGAACAAAAATTCGAACATGACGTTTGGTACGTTGATCATCAAAGCCTGTCATTAGATATAATGATCCTGATGAGAACGATTAACACAGTTTTGAGTCGAAGAGGTATTGATTTAAGCCAGGAAGTTACATCAACAGAAGATGTGACTCGCGCTGAAATTATTAATCTTGCTAATCACATACGCCAAAACCCGGACAGCATTTCAAGCAGCATTGAAGGAAATGATACTGATATGGGCTCCAAAAACAACACACAGGTGTAGTAGATACATAGTTCGAGTCATGTGCCAGAAGCTTCGCTTCCAGAATTATTATGATTCATGTCAACAGGAAAATCTATTCAATAATTGCTTCATTCAAGGCTTGGAATTCAAGAGATTGTACCAAAATTCTCCGGTCAGGATGATTTTATTCTGGAATTTGCATACTTCAAAGTTTACTTTAATAGACCAATTTGTTCTCATTGTGAATTATGCAAGACTTTTTTGAACAAATTTCCCACATCCCCGGAGCTATAATGAAAAAGCATGCTTTGATTTCACTTGCATTCATATTTGTATTTTCATTTGAAATATTCGCTTATAATCAAGTCAAAACTGAGGTAATTGGCACAAGCGCTCAATTTGTTAGAAATTCAACCGGTGAAAATTCTATCTCTTTATCATTTAGCTGGGATTATGCCGGGGTAGAACGATTTGAAGAAGATGTTGTCTCGTTTTTGAATTCTGATGAAGACCGGCTTGACCCGGTCTTATCATACCGTGAATTAATGCCAACCTGGATGGGATTCAGCTATTCAATAATCGATTTTGATGTGGTTCGAAGTGAAGAACCATTTCCTTCAAATATTGAAATATTCCTTGATTCAAAGTTAGGCTCAAACTCAGCGATTGTCGAAGAAAAAGATCGTATTATTTTCAGAGATATCTCTGCCACCCCTGTGACTGTTACCCCTTTTATGAATGTTTCCGGTCATTGGTATCCCTTGACTGAAATAATTATCAGGGCGGAAAAGATCAGGATTCCTGGTGAGACACCTCCGAATAAGATAGCAGAGTCTTTCCGTGAGGCGTATCGTCATTTTATGTCAGACGATGAACTTGATGAGATTGGCATTGAAGTAAATTCCGGGGGTTACCTGCTTGCGACACCGGCAGCCTATATTGAAAATCTCCAGCCCTGGATCGAATGGAAACGGCAATGTGGATATCCAGTAGAGATCATTCAAATTCCTAATAACAACCCTTCCTTCACGCTTGTCAGGAACATGATCAGGAATGCTTTTCGGGATCTTGATCCAAAACCCGAATTCTTATTGCTGGTGGGTGATCCTGTTGCAGGCAATAATAATAATATGCCCGGTGACTACGTTGAGAGTGATTTCACAGAATTCGTTATTACCGACCATCCTTATGCATTGATTAATGGTGATGATCACTGGCCCGAAATATGGGTCGGACGTTTTTCTATTACTTCTTCAATTCAGGCGTTGACTATTTCAAATAAAATAGTCTCCTATGAAATGGGTGAAGGAATGGAGGAGAATGCTGAATGGCTGACTCGCGGACTGGTCATTTGTGACAGTCATTATAGCTCTACCGGCTTGACAAGTTCCTGGATTCGCCGGGAGATGCTGAATTACGGGTTCACATCGGTTGACAGCGTATGGTATCCTCCCACAATGACTGCCGGTCCTATTAACAACGCAATAAATAACGGGAGAGGGTGGGTCAATTACAGGGGGTTTGGCAGTCCGAATAGCTGGCAGTTTCCCGCATTTACATCATTGGACGCCGGTGATTTAAACAATGCATTGATGATGCCCGTGGTGACAAGTATCGTTTGTGGCGGTGGACAGTTTGATAATCAAACCGATCCATGCCTCGGAGAAGCATTCTTGAGAGCAGGAACGCCAAATTCACACAGAGGAGCGGTTGCCTTTGTAGGTCCGAGTGAGCTGAACACTCATACCAGGTGGAATAATTGCCTGGATATGGGAATTTACCAGGGTGTTCTACAGGAAGGAATTACAAAATTTGGTCCGGCGGTTTTTCGTGGCAAGATGGCTGTTTGGAATGGATTTCCAAATAACCGCAATGAGGGATTAGAGGACGAATCAGCCTGGTTCTATTTTTTTACTTACAACATTCTTGGTGATCCGGGACTAATGTATCGGACCAATCAACCGGTACCTTTGAGAATTTCAACTCTCAGTGCTTTAGGGTTTGGTGCGAATGATCTTTCTGTAAATGTTACCGATTCACGAGGCGTGGCACGTGATGGAATTAAAGTAACATTAACCGGCGAAGGTTGGGGACCGTATAGTTTGATCACTGGAATGGATGGCAGGGTGCGCTTTGATCTAACCGATGATTCTCCACCCTTGGGAGCACTCCTGGTCACAGCAACCGGATTTAATAAAATCCCATCCGTAGATACAGTTCAGGTCATCAGGCAGCCGATAATTATCGCTCTTGATTCCCTGGGACTCGATAGGTTGCCACTCCCTGGGGCAATTGTAACACTGACGCCTTATTTGCATCATGTCGGCAATGAAGAGGCGGGCGCTTTTACAGGTGAACTGAATGCGATAGAAGGTGGGGTGGATATCACGGATGCTGAAGCAGAATACCCAGAACTTGGAATCCCGGGTTCCCAGGCATCGGCAGAAAACTACCGGCTTGAAATACCAATTGATATAGATCATGGGTGGGATCCCGGCTTAGTTCTTTCTCTTGATTTTGATGAAACAGAAATATTTGTCCGGCTTCCTTTCAAAATCTCTGCTCCTGAAGTAACTATTTTTGAAGAGAATATGCTCGGTGCAATGCCAGGTATTCAGGCTGCTCTTAGTCCGTTTTTTGTTAATATCGGGAATCAAGAAGCCCCCACTCATAGCCTGACAATTAGCTCCTTACATCCGAATTTAACGATTATCGAGGGTATTGCAGAGTTACCTGAACTACCGCCAGGCGCACCAATGCCTGTTCTTTCAGATATTGTGTTTACAACTGATGTGTTTGCTTTTCCTGGGTTCCCATTGCCTTTTGCCTGGGTTGCCACTTCAGAATCAGGCAGGTCATACAACGGCGTTGCCAATTACACTCCAGGTCAAGCAGGAATTTCTGATCCTTATGGACCGGATAGTCACGGTTATCTCGTTTACGATAACAGGGATGTTGAATATTGGAACGCTCCAGCATTTGAATGGTTTGAAATTGATCCTGATTTCAATGGTGAAGGGACTGTGCTTGACTTATGGGACGGTTCAGATGAAAGTGATGTTTCTGTGGCATTGGATTTACCATTCACTTTTACTTATTACGGCGAGAATTATGACGAGATAACCGTCTGTTCAAATGGCTGGTTGAAGATGGGGCATTCGGGCGAAATCAATTTCAGGAACTGGAACCTGCCTGACGGACCGGGACCGATGAATATGATCGCTCCTTACTGGGATGATCTGATTACCGGCAGTGGACAAGTTGTCTGGTATCATGATGAAAGGGAAGGAAGAATAATTATTCAGTGGTCGAGGATGCTGTTATTGGTTGACGCGAACAGAAATAACGAGAACTCTTTCCAGGCGGTTCTTTACGATCCTTTAATACATGAAACGCCCACCGGGGACGGAGATATAGAATTTTATTATCGTACTATCCATGAAGTGGGTGCGGAGGAAAACTTCGCCACGATCGGGATAAGGAATTTCAATGCATCCGATGGATTACAGATTCGTTACGCGGGAACAAGTCCGAATGCAATTGCTGGAATTAGAGATGAACGAGCCTATAGGATAACCACCTCACGACGTCCCGAAACAGCCGCAATCAAGAACGTTCGTATGGAGGTTTTCGATGATGGCAGCAATGAAAGTGAAGGCAATGATGACGGAAATGTTAATAATGGAGAAACAATTGCTATTAGCATAACAGCCAAAAATTTTGGTCCTGTAGATGCTGAGAATATCATGGTCGAACTCCTTTCAGACGATCCGCTGGTAACTATACTGCAAGGCGAAATGGATCTTGGTAATATCGAATCGCGTCATTCGATAGAGAGCGAAGGCTGCTTTTTGATTGCCGTTGACTCCGGCACACCAGATTTTCATTCCATTTATCTGCAATTCCGTTTTGAGGATGATGACGGCAACGAATGGCTCGATGCCAGGAACCTTGATGTTCACAGTCCGAAACTTGAAATTATAGATTTGGCTATTTCGGATGATACAAATCGTGGCAACGATAATGGTTATCCTGAACACGGCGAGACGATTGAGGTCTATCTGACAATAAAAAATACTGGCAGGAACGGAATAGGCGCATTCAATGCTTTATTGCTGCCGGACAGCCAGTATGCAACTATTACCGATGGTGATGTCAATCTTGACGGTTTGGATGCCGGTGAAGACGTTGATTTTGACGATCCATTCGTAATCAGTATCTCGCCACAGTGTCCTGATTTTTACCGGTTGGAGCTTCCCGTCAATTTTGAATCTGAAGAACAGGAGTATGGCAGCGATATCCTTGAAATCCGTGTCGGTTTTTTCCCATTCCTGGAAACATTTGAGGAAGGAATTACAGGATTGTGGTTTATTACGGAACGCCAATGGCATATCACAAGCCTTGATTCATATTCCCCATCTCATTCATTTCGATGGGGAGACAGGGAAGGAAATTCATATCTTCCGTACAGTAATGACACTGCTATCAGCAGGTCATTTGACCTCACTTTCCCGGCGTGGATTTCGTTCAGATATAAAAGCAATATGGGATATGGTGATGCGGTAAGTTTGCTGGTAAACAGTGGTGCTGATACAATTTTAAGTGCAGTTCTTCTTCAAAGAAGTCCGGAATGGACCTATTTCGCCGCTGAATTGTCTAATGACAATGCCTCTGATCGTGTCCAACTATCATTACAGGCTCAGTCGAACAACTTTCAAGAAGGAACCGGCTTCTATATTGATGATATTGAAATCTATGGCACTCCATTAGGGACGTCTGAAAATGATTTGGAAATCCTTCCGACTGAATATTTGCTTAACCAGCCTTATCCGTCACCATTTAACTCTTCTGTTTCGATTGTATTCGCCTTGCCCCAAAGTGGTATTGCAGAGATAAGGGTATTTAATATACTCGGACAGGAAGTAGCAGTGCTCCACCAGGGACACCTCCGGACAGGATGGCATAATGTTACATGGAATGCAATAAACATGGCGAGTGGATTATATTTCATCCAGATGGAAGCCGGAGGAAAAAGTTTCTTACGGAAAATAATGCTGCTTAAATGAAGGTAGGCCTGGGTCTCCGAACCAGGCAGGTTATCCTATGTCTTTGCACCTTTGCGACTTTGCGTGAAACAGAATGAAGTTATATCTTGGTAGGCTTGGACCCCGAACCAGGCAACTTGGTAAATGGAGAATATAATGATATCAAAAAATCCCGGATGTACCCTTCGTTTTGCAGAGGAAGAAGACATCGGTCTCATTCTCCGATTCATAAGAGAATTAGCTGAATATGAAAAATTGCCTCATGAAGTCGTAGCTGATGAAAACATCCTTCACGAATCGCTCTTTGGCGAACGCAGCACAGCCGAGGTGATTATTGCGGAATTAGAAGGATGTCCTGTCGGATTTGCGCTTTTCTTCCATAACTTTTCTACATTCCTCGGTAAACCGGGTATCTACCTTGAGGATATATTTATCAAGCCTGAACACCGTGGAAATGGCATAAGTAAATTGATTTTTGCATTTCTCGCCAAATTAGCAAAAGAAAGAGATTGTGGAAGAATAGAGTGGTCTGTTCTAAATTGGAACAAACCTATGATCGGATTTTCGAAGAATATCGGAGCTGAACCAATGGACGAATGGACTACCTTTCGAATCTCTGGTAAAGAACTTTCAGATCTTGTTAATTATGAAAATAGTGGTTTGTCTGCGTAAAAGATAGATATTATTGATAATAATGGGGAAGATATCATGGATAAAACCGTTCTGGTTGTGGGTGCGACAGGAATGTTGGGAAAACCGGTCGCATATCATCTTAGAGATAATGGATTCAAGGTCAGGATCCTGGCAAGAGATCCGGAAAAAGCCAAATGTTATTTTGATGATTCTTTCGAAATTGTCAGTGGTGAAGCCAATAATATTGATAGTCTGGATGAGTCTCTTGAAGGTTGTTACGGTGTTCATATCAATCTCTCCGGTGATATCGAACTCACAGGGGGGAAAAACGTTGTTGACGCTGCATCCCGCAAAGAAATTAAGCGTATCACGTATATCTCAGGTACATCTGTCTGCGAAGAACATATCTGGTTTCCCATGATCAAAACCAAGCTTCATGTCGAAAATTGTATCCGTGAAAGTGGAGTTCCATTCACCATTTTCCGTCCCACCTGGTTTATGGAAGTAATACCAAATTTCGTCAAGGAAACAAAAGCCTTTGTCTTCGGAAAACAGCCCAATCCCTACCATTTCATCGCCGCAGAAGATTACGCGAGAATGGTCGCAACATCCTATGGCAACGAGGATGCTGCAGGTAAAACCTTCTTCATTCATGGTCCTGAAGGTGTCCTCATGCATGATGCAGTTAAACGATATTGCGCAGCCTTACGTCCTGATCTGACAAAAATCACTACACTCCCCTACTGGATGATAAATATAATCGCTTCACTGAAGGGAAATGATGCAATGAAATGGGCGGGTAAATTCGCGGCTTATTTCGAAAAAGTTGGCGAGAGAGGTGATCCTACTGAAGCAAATGACCTTCTCGGCGCTCCGAAAATTACGCTTGATGAGTGGATTAAGAAGCGGCAAACGGAAACATCACATTCAAATTAAATATATGATAAATCAAATATTCATATGGAGTAAGGCTGTCCCTCCAAAGCAGGAAAAAAACAAAGAGGAGTTGTAGATGGAACTGAAAAAACTGATAAGCACATTCGACCAGGGTGAACTCGCAGTAATAAAATCGATTCTGGATGCGGAAAATATTTTGTTTCGTGTCAAAGGCGAGAACTTCAGTTTGGTCGTTCCAGCCAGTATAATGGTAAATGAAGAAGACCTGGAACGAGCAAAAGACTTGATCAAGGATATCGAAAGCAGTCTCGAATCAGGATCGAATTCTGAGGATAATCCCAATCCGGATGTTGAATAGGAAATCCATGATTGAGCAAGATCAATAGTTTTTATATGCCCCCGTTGGCTTTGCCCAACGGGGTTTTCTTGTTTTATCAGTAAATAGAATTTATCGCGGGAGCAGATCAATCTTTTTTGTGCAAATTGATTTAGTGTGTACCCCGGTATTAAATCCTACTGTTAAACCAGCAAGGTCACCCAACGCATGGTACTCTTGTGTTCTCCGGATAGATCTGCGCCTCTGGCGTGTGCCCCGGATAGCTCGATATCCGGGTTTTTTCCTCCTGCCTCTTAGAGCCAGCAAAAATTGCCAATAAATCAATCTTTAACCCTTCATGACTTTGCGCATGAAACAATATAGCTATATCTTTGCATTATCAAGATTGCGATGAATGTCAACTTTTTTTCTTTGCACCTTTGCGACTTTGCGTGAAACAAAATGTAGGCTCGGGTCTCCGAACCGGGCAGAGAGTATGCATCTCTTACAAAACAAAAGGAGACAACAATGACCTCATGGGGTAAAGCAATTGGCTTTGGCGTCCTTGTCTGGTTGACGCCGTTTATCGTGGCTTTTGCCATCTTTGGTATTCATGATTCCAACAGACCGTTATTCGAATCGATCATGGCAGTCGCCGTCACTGGCGCGGCGGTTGTGTTCGGGTCGCTTTACATGAAACGCGTACCTCCTGATCCCAGGGGCGAAGGTTTAAAGGTCGGATTACTCTGGATGCTGATTTCAATCCTGATTGACGCACCCCTGATGCTCTTTGGCGGTCCGATGAAAATGACTTTCGGCGCCTACATGTCAGACATCGGCATCACATACCTCTGTATTCCAATAGTGTTAGTGGGATTATGTCTATCAAAATCACGGCAGGCAGAAGAAGAGAGGAAAGAAGAAACTACCTGATCTCAGTAGAGAAGAAAGTTGGGTGCCCCGGATAGCTCGATATCCGGGTTTATTCTACCAAGCCACCCAGGTGAAACCCGACAGCAAGCAATCGGGCCACCCTTCGGCATCACATACTTCTGTATTCCAATAGTGTTAGTGGGATTATGTCTGGCAAAATCAGGGATAGTGAAGGCAGATGAGAAAGAAGAAACTGCCTGATCTCAGTAGAGAAGAAAGTTGGGTGCCCCGGATAGCTCGATATCCGGGTTTATTCTACCAAGCCACCCAGGTGAAACCCGACAGCAAGCAGTCGGGCCACCCTTCAGCGTCAGGTTTCACAAGAGTGGGTGGCCTGACTTGACTCGCAAGTCAGGTTTCATAAGGAGGAGTGATGAAAACCATTTTTATAAAATGTTGTGTTTTTGTTTTGCTAACAAGCGCCCTGTTCTTTTTCGGTTGCGATGATGATTCATCGACAGGACCGGATGGAGCTGGAGCATTAACAATTTCCGGGACGGTTATTGGCGTTGATGCAAACGCGATAACTCATGTCGGTCTGTTTCAACAAGGCGGTGATACGGAAAAGGTCGTTGACATGGAGAAAGACAACGCGCGACCATCTACAATTACAGCCGTTAACGATACGTCATGGTCTTTATCTATGCCGGGCGATCCTGAAGATTGGGATATGTTCTTAGCGCTTGGTTGGAATGACGCCGATGGCGATGGGATGTATGATCCTGAATCAGGAGAAATGTCCGGAACTGCTTTTAGAGTCAATGATGAATTTTCCACACCGAGGTTCTGGTATTTTGAGAACGAGGAGATGGGTCATGTAGCAGGATGGAATGTACAAATACACTTCGACTCGTATGAAAATCTTTTTGATTTCCTTGACGTATGGACAATTGTAGCCGGGGCTGTCATTGATGATATTTCAATTATCGGCAATTGGCATTCATCGCCCCCCTACAATGATTTCAACCAGGCAAATATTATGAGAGTGACTAATGATGAATTGATCTTTGACTGGACTGATGAAGAGATGGGTGACGTGTATGCTGATGTCGTGGAATATTCAAATGACGAATCCCTGGCAATCCTGCTCATAACCGAACACCCAACCCGGCCGGAACAAGTTGGAAAATACCTGAAGATCACATGGACATTCCTGGTTGGACAGCCTCTGGATATGGATGTATATGCATTACACGAAACTCGTGACGGCGCCTATAACGAAACCGAGGCGGTTTGGGGTACATGGCGTTATGTGAAAGATTTGAGCTTTTGATATGAATTTAAGAATGCCCGGCCACGTTACTATTACAAGAGGAGAATTCAATGTCAAAAGAAAGTCTACCTGAAGATTTTAAATTTGATACTGATAATATTTTTAACGAATTAAGTATTCCATTTCTTAAATATGGTGCCACTATCGAGAGGCTTGAATTAAACGGATTCGGGTACGGTTCAGAAAGTACGAAATCTACTGGGACTGTACCATCTTTATCAGATACACCCTTTTCATCTTCAGTTGTAAACGACCTTGTATTTGACCAGTCACCAGCAAGTACACAGAAAGGTAGGAAAACTATTGCAATAAAATTAAAGGTCAATGTACAAAAGTATTTATTTCTCATTATAAATTTCAATTTTATGATTTAAAATCCAATACTGACTGCTCCTCCAAAAGCTAAAGAGGAGCAGTAGGATTTCTATCTTTAATAGAATAATTAGGGTCTCCTGAATAAATCAATTACCCTTATAAGGGGAGAGATTGAGCGTTGTTTTTCCTATCTTTTGTGCAAGGATACTGATTAAAACAGTCCAAAACCTTTGCACTTCAGGATGGGAAAA
>JAVCCM010000003.1 GCA_030765455.1 Candidatus Electryonea clarkiae
TAGGGGCAGGATTTATCCGCCCGTGATTGAGTCAATTGGACTGGGCGGATAAATCCTGCCCCTACATTCACATGTATCAAATGATAATCCTTATAGTCATGCGAACTTATTTGTTAGCACTGCTATAAGTTGTGAGTGTAACACAACTACTTGTTTGTCAGGCATGACAACGAAAGCGTGTTCGGCATTTCTTTTACCAAAGGATGCAAACACTCCCGGTAAACTTACCATCAGTCAAATAACGGAGCATATACTTGCATTAAATCTATTATATTGCTTATAATAATGCTGACATATCTGCTGCAATATTGGAGAAGAAATGGATTCATATCTTTCAGCACCATCAAGAAAACGTATCAGCATTCCCATCTCTGATGAGTTGCACGTATCTCTAACACGGTTGGCACGACAAAATAAAACTACTGTTGCCAAAATCGGGCGAGAAGCAATTCAAAAGTTTATTAAGAAAAAACAATGGGAAGAACGCCAGAAAAAACTTGCTGAAACTTGCACAATTCTTGAAGAGATTAGCGACGAAATTACCCGTGATTGGGCTGTAACAGAGGTAGAAGAATGGCCGGAATAACAAAGGTGTTTCGTGGGCAGGTAATCGTTGTCAACCTTGAACCAATCATTGGATCTGAACAAGCCGGAACTGCACGACCCTGCGTTGTGGTCTCATCGAATGCCACAAACAATATCCTTAAAACCGTTATAATCGCACCTCTTACTGACGCACGGCACATCAAACGGTCTCATATCGGCGCAGTTCTCATTCAGGCTGGAGAAGGTGGATTGAATAAAAACAGCCTCTTATTAGCTTACCAGGTCAGAACAATATCAAAAGAACGAATTATGCGTATTCTCGGTTCTCTGTCCAGGGATACAATGAATGATATTTCCGAAAGCTTGAAGGATGTTCTTTATCTCACACCTTATCCCGATAATTAGCGAGTTAAGTTCATATGTTATAAAAGCAGGTGCGTTTACCTTTCGTTGACATACTACATTGGATTGTAGTTTAAAAGTAATCGAAAGGAAACATGCTGGAGAGGAATCAGTAGTCTGGAACGGTAAATATTCCCGTGGTGGACAAGCAGCCTCAGGAATGTACTTCTATAAACTTGATGGCGAAAACGTAAGTCTTTCACAGAAAATGGTACTGATGAAATAACAATACTGCCCTATTAGAACATATTCCCTCTTAGTAAAAATCCGGCTTCTGCCGGTTTTTTTTGCTCAGCAATCATGCCAATAGAGACATAATCCATTAAATAATAAAGATTGTGCTCCAATACCTTGACAATTTCATTTTCTATAATTATTTTGATTATCAACATAGAGCGGAGTTAATAATGAAGCTTTTCCGATTATCGGCAATTCTTGTCTGTATTGTATTCCTTGCTCAATCCATCTCTGCACAAATCTCTTTCACCGATCACGAAATTACTCAAAATTATTATAGCGTATCTGATATTCATATTCTGGATTATGATGAAGATGGTGATATGGATTTAATCAGTTCAGGAAATAATACCGAGATCACTTGGTGGCACAACGATGGCGAAGAAGGTTTTGTACAATCACAGCTTTATGAATTAATCCATATTAATGGTATTTTTCCTGTCGATCTGGATGCTGATGGAGATTCAGATTTTTTCTGTTCTTCATATTCTTATGGATTCAGATGGTATGAAAACAACAATTTAGAGTTGACTGAACACGAAATCTCTGATAGGATACATTGCAAATCCCCCATAGCGCATGATTTCGATGGTGATCAGGATATTGACCTGATAGGACTTGTTCGTGATGAAGACTTACTCGTCTGGTATGAGAATGATGGAGAGCTTAATTTTACGGAACATGTAATTAATGAAGACCTTCAGGGAGATCGAGAACTCAAGCTGATAGATTTCGATGATGATGGAGATTATGATCTCTTCGGTTTCGCCAGTGTTGAAAATCAGGTTTCCTGGTGGGAAAACCTGGGCGAAATGGTTTTTGAAGAACATATTATACTTGAGGAGACAGATAATTCTGCTTATACATCTTTAGTTGATCTGGATTCAGACCAGGATTTTGATCTTTTAGGTATCGATTACGACAACGGAGCTGTAATATTGTGGGATAATGTAGGAGAAAACAATTTCGCCGAGTCTTCAGTCATTGCCACTATGAACCGTCCTAAATATGCGATAGGAGTCGATTATGATCAGGATGATGATACTGACATTATCGCTTGCGGTTCAAGATACGGTTATGATAATCCATACATCGTGTGGTTGGAAAACAATGGAGAACAGCAATTTACCGTTGTTCAGGTTTCGGAAAGTGTGCAAGATTACGCAAGACTTATTATATCAGATCTGGATTTAGATCAAGATATGGATATCATAGCTATGGGTCATCATCAGGACATCATAATGTGGTACGAAAATATTAATTATGGTGAATGGAACGAACATTATATGGCTGGTTATTTCGAACGGGCAAGTTATCCAATCAGCGTAGATATGGATGGTGATGGTGACCTTGATGTACTCGCAACAGCCTACTATTCCGATGATATATCCTGGTGGGAAAATGAAGATAATCTGAACTTCAAAATCCACCGTGTCGATGGTAATGTGGAGCAGCTCAGGAATGCTACGGCTGCTGATGTAGATCAGGATGGTGATATGGATATACTCGCCACAGCATATAATCTTCCTCCCTTACTTTATGAAAACGATGGAGAGTTTAATTTCCACAGGATAGAACTTTCCGAGAATCTGAATAATACAAAACATATTCGTTGTTCTGATTTAGATGGCGATGACGATATTGATATTGTTTGCTGTGCCTATAATGGTTCACCTCTTGCCTGGTATGAAAATGACAATAACAATGGATTTACTGAACATTTAATTGCAATTCCCGGTTCACCTTATCTTCTTCAGTGCATCGATATGGACACAGACGGAGACATCGATCTCCTATATTACCTTAGTAGTGGTGGACATCAACTGGAATGGCTCGAAAACGATGGTAATCAGGAGTTTGAAAGACATAGTCTGGAATACGCCGGAGGAATTGAGGGCTTTCATGGGGTTGATTTTGATCTGGATGGAGATATCGATATAGTTGCATGTGTGCGTGACTATACCACAGATATTTTGTGGCTTGAGAACGATGGTGATATGCAATTTACTCAAATCTCAATTGAAGATGATTTTGAAGTTGATGTGATATGCGCTGCTGACTTTGACGGAGATGGAGATGTTGATTTTGCAACTGGAAGAGACCAATATGAAGATGAGGCTCTCGACTGGTGGGAAAATGATGGTCGGATGAATTTTGCAAGGCGAGAAGTTAATGAAGGAGAAATTCCAGCAGATTTCATGATGGCAACTGATTTCGACAAAGATGGTGATTTTGATATATTATGTTCTGAAGATTCCCAGATCAGATGGGTGGAGAACGATCTCAATCCTGAACCTCCGACTGAGTTTCAACTCTTGTTACCGGCTGATGGTTCGATCATTGAAAGTGATTCAATCATTCTTGCCTGGCAAAAATCACATAACCTCAATGAGAACCAACAATTTGATTATATCGTCGAGATTTCTTTAAGGTCTGATTTTCCTAGGGAAGAAACACGCACTACCGTAATGTCCGATACTTTCTTTGCTGTCCGTCTGGCAGACAATTATATTCCAATGGACAGTACCGTGTTTTGGAGGGTTTCCGCAGCAAATTATTTCAACCAGGTGACCTGGGCAAGCGGAAATGAATTCGGTTGGTCTTTTTATTTTGTCGATCAGGACGCTGTCAACAAACAATCAGATGATAGTATTCCGGAAGAGTTCTCGGTTTCGGCTACATACCCAAATCCATTCAACTCATCTCTGACCGTAGTTGTTGGACTTCCGGAATCCACCGAATTTTCTTTGCTGCTTTACAATATTTATGGTCAAGAAGTATCGGTTTTATCCAATGGATTCCGTTCTGCAGGTTACCACTCCATCGGATACAACGCTGAAAAATTATCCAGCGGTATCTATTTCATTCTAGCTATTGGTCCAAGAGAAACAAAAGAGTTGCGAAAAATTATGTTGATAAAATAGGGAAAAGGTTAGATAAATGATCCGCTACATCTTGGATCACACTTCTCCATAAACCTGTCCCGGTGCGAGGAAATCTTTGAAACCTTCTTTCTTTCTTAATTCTTTCCGCGCGAGGTAGCATAGATGGCAGGCATCAAGGTAATCACCTCTTAAATCAAGATCATATTTTCTTACAAGTTCAGCCGGACCACCATAGGAAAGTGGCTGAAAAACCGGATGTTGAGAAAGACTGTAGTTCTCAATGATCTCTTTCAAGCTCGACTTGTTCAGGTTTCCGAATACCAGTCCCTGGCAGGACCAGAGGTATCCGTAGGGATCGAGGTGAAGCCGTCCGACAGATTCGAAATCTTCATCCGGGCATTCGGTAAAAGTATCCCATTTTTTACGTGGCAGGGTATCGTCCGATAGCTTCTCAATCGCCCTGCCCCTGAACCTGACACCGCCACCGATAATCGGTTCACCTTTTATTTTATCATTTATCTCTTTAGGCGGTTCAATGCAAATCGCGCCGACATCGATACCCAACTGAACTGCTGCGGCTTGAGTCCGAGCTGGATGTGAATCAGGATTATCCAGGGAACCATGGAAATCATCATCGCTAACCGAAAGGGAGTCAAGACCGGCTTCTTTTAGAGGTTGGAGCCACTCAACGGCATCCTCTATTGAAGTGGCAAAGTATCCGTTTGTCACTATCCCTGTCTCAAATCCCAACTCTTTGGCATACTTTACTCCCGCAAGCAGGACAGGATAGTATAGAAACGGTTCTCCACCCTCGAAATATATATCCTCAACAGTTCCAAGTTCCTTTGCCTCCCGGATCGCCTTTTTTATCAGCTCCAGTGTCATAGTTGCTTCAGAGCCGGGTGAAGAAAAAACAAAACAGTGATCGCACTCATAGGTGCAACGATAGGTAAGAAGGAGATGTAATCCGGTCAATCTCATAATGATATTTTCCTAAACATAAAAACTTTGTTTCACGCAAAGTCGCAAAGTCGCAAAGGGTAAATGAACAGATTTTGATATTTGAAAGGTTTTCAATTCATAATTATTAATTATTAATTCTTAATTGCTTCACCGTGTCAAGCACTGTTCCGTCAACCCATTTGATAATAGCTATGTCCTTATCGACAAATTCAGGTTTAGCCGGAGGACCACCCGTCAAACGAAATACTTCATCACGGATCTGTTCGATTGGTTTTATCGGCAAACCGCTGCTTTTGGTTGCATCGATCAGGTCTTTTCGGCGAGGATTAATGGCGATACCTCGTTCCGTGACAATCACGTCTATCAGTTCACCGGGACCGACTATAGTAGTCACCTCATCAACAATCACCGGTACACGGTCACGCATACTCGGGATAGGGAGAATGGTACATTTACTGAACAGGCAATTCTGCCAACCGCCGATGCCGTGCAGCAGTCGTCCATCCGAATGCGTCACAACATTAGCATTAAAATTGATATCCACCTCAGTTGCGCCAAGGACAACGGCATCCATTAAACTGGCGAAATTTCCTTTGCCGTGGTAATTGTAGCTGGTAAACGGGCTGGTGTTGATATGGTTCGGATTTTCACGCATGCTTCTCACGCCTTCGAGATCAAATGTCTGACCATCAAGGATGAAGTCAGTTAATCCTTCTTCGAGCATCTCAACAAGATATTTGGTTGATCCACCCCTGACAAAGCGAGCTTTTATTCCCAATTCCCGCATCATATCGCTAACGAATATTGCGAATGCCAGCGCAGTCCCTCCAGCTCCAGCCTGGAAAGACCAGCCGTCGCGCAAAATCCCAGCAGCCCTGACAAATTTTGCCGTCAATTCGGCAATTAAGAGGCGGTCAGGTGAGCGGGTGATCTTGGTAGTGCCGCTGACAATCTTTTCAGGATTACCAACTTTGTCCAGCACAACCACCGCATCCACATTCTGTCCCTGGATCTGCCAGGGTACACAGGGGAACGGAACCAGGTTGTCAGTTACCACGATAACCCTGTCAGCATAAACGCTGTCAGCCAATGCAAAACCGAGTAATCCACAGGCTGATGGTCCACGATCACCGGTGCAGTTTCCAAATTGGTCGGCAGTAGGAGCAGCTATAACCGCGACATCAATATGAACCTCGCCATCCTGAATAGCCTGCCATCGTCCACCGTGGCTGCGGAGAACTCCTGTTCCACGCATCTTTCCCTGGCTGGCATAATCACCCAGGGGACCGTTCATCGAGCCCTCGATATGATGAATCGTGCCGTCTTTCTGCCGTTCAATCAACGGTGCATGACAGGGGAAGGATGCCGAAGGAAACCACATCAAGTCTTTGATGCCCATCTCCTTGATAACGTCAAAGACCCGGTTCATCACAAGGTCGCCGTTACGGAAATGGTGATGACTCGAAACGGTCATGCCATCTTGTAACCCGACTTTCTCCAGCGCTTCGTGTAACGATCCGACAACCTTGTTCCCATCAGTCGGATAATCAGCACATGTCGCCAGGGGTGGCGCCGCCTTATTGCCAACAGGTTTGTACTTCCCAACACCAAGAAATGGAGTTTGTTCTTTACCGTTTACTGTGTTTGGGATAAATCGTCCCAGTGCATTTTGTTTGTAATCAACTGACATTTATAATCTCATGTAAAAATGAATTTTCAATTGTTCAATTATGGTATGTGTTACAATAGTGAATTTGAATGTTCAAATCGATGTAATTTTTGATAAGAATTGTTATTTCAAAATTGAGTCGAGATGATGATATGCTCTATTTTGCAGCCAAAAACATTCATGTCCCCTGAATCGATACAACCTTGGTTTCATTTAATTGAATAGGATTTCCACTAATTTGAGCGTATAGAACATCCGGATCAATATCAGCTCCGTTGGGCCAATATATACTACCCAATTCCCGGTTGATTTGAACCTGATCAAAAAATTCTTTGTTCTTTAATGGTGTAAATACGCCTTTGAACTCTATCATTTCTGCTATATTTATCTCGCCTTTAACTCCATCTTCGAATTTTAAAAACAGTTTATGTTCTTCTAAAGGTTTAACTTCAACGATATCTTTTAACATTTTTCTACTCCAATGATGGAGTTTTCTTAGAGGTTCCATCTCTTCAGCTATTTGATAAGTCCGAGTTTACGTACAACGTCAAAATCATCACCTGCTGTAATTCTGGCAAAATATATCCCGCTCGGCAAATCTCCTGCATTAAATACAAATATATGGTTCCCTGTCTCGAATTTACCACCAGCAAGATCGGTTATCAACTCGCCAAGAATGTTGTATATACGGATATCCAAAGCTGCTGAATAAGGAAGAGAAACCGTTATCGATGTTGTGGGATTGAACGGATTCGGATAGAAACCTTTTATATTGAACCCGTTTGGTAATTGATTGTTTTGATCTTTGACTTTAAGCTCATCTCCGAACAACCAGTTCTTATATCCGTAAACAAGGTTCAGTTCCCATTGATCAGTCATATGTTCGCTTGAATCACCGGCAATACTGATGAAATCGTTCTGTCCGGGCGGGCAGAGGTTGACATCGGCAACCGGGTCAGTCCATTCGATTACTTGAGTATAATTGCCGCGAGACCTGATTGTTGCCGGGAGATTCCCGAGATTTTCAAACGTTATTTCTTCAATCGGACTTATATAATTATCTATTCTTGTAACTTGGTGTTCACCCACCCACCTGACATTGTCACCGTTATTCCACCATGAAACCGGCTTGTTATTCCAGTTGACGAAATAATCCTGATCATCACCGTCAGCCTGGGGTAATTCGTTGAAAGGAATAAAGTCGCCCCATTCCTCACTTCCGTCTCCTTTATGTGGCAAACGTGGATCGACTCCGTCACTACGATCTTGATATTGCCCAATATGCCAGTATTTCATAGTCCCATCATCACCTGAATAAAACAGGTTGAAACTTAGCGGGGCATTCTCTATTGCAGATTCATACTCCTGGGCATTTTGCGCACGGTTAATGTTAATAAAAGTTTCTACAAACTCGATTTCACGTTTCCATAGAACCATCTTCAAAGAGAACACCTGATATGCATCAAGGTCCTGCTCAAACACTGGACCGTGTACAGTACGGTAATGAGTAAGTGGTATTGTAGTTCCATCACTCACGCGGATAGTATCTTCAATTACTTCAAAATTACGCCATTGCCCATTATACCAATACCTGCTGAATGAATTATCCTGAGTTGAATCGATATATACGTCGCAATTGTCGCTTATGCCGCTGGTAATAGTCCAAGCAAAATGTTCCGTTCTTCCTGCAATGACGCCAGGAATTCCAGGCAGGGATAAACCTCCGGCGTGGATAGTCGGAGAGGTCAACTCTACTTCGCAGGCGGTATTAGGATAGTCATAATGCGGTTCACCCATCTGCGGCGCGCCAATCAACATTGTCTCTCCTGAATTTGATTTATCAACCGAGACCAAAACAGTGAAACTGCCAAATTTACGTGGCAACCCAAGCTGGTCTCGCAACCACTGCAGTAGTCGTTTTTGCTCAATCCATCGTTGTATCACCTCCGGATTAACATGTAATCCCGAGTAATTCCAGTCAGGTTGTTGAGCCTGAACGCCATCCCTGATAGTTGTCGGAGAATCCGGGTCATTGATCGGACGGTTTTCGTTGAACCAATCTTCACCATGTTCCTGGAGTTCCGCCAGTCTTTCCAGTTCCTCTCCTCCGCCTTCACAGAAAGCATGAGCCATCCATTCCGCAACTGCTATGCTGTTCTCAACTGTCCAGGTCTCGAGCGGATAGTCCTCATATTGAATAGGTTGATATATTTCAGGATTTGTCCTGCATGAATCCATATATGTGTTAATCCCGGCGACATAGGATTCAAGAATTTCTTGAGTATCATCGGACATCTGTTCAAACATCGTTGTCCGTTCCTCATTTGAATATCCAATAATTCTTCGAAATCGATCAATCTCAATGTAATCTTCCCCATACCATTCCGCTTGTTTGCCTTCACCAGCCCTGCGCCATTTGTCCATCCGAAACATTTTATCCTGAGCTATTGCAAAGCCTTGAGCAAAGAATAAACCCACTTCTGTTTCAGCGGTGATGTGCGGCACTCCATAATTATCTCGAAAAATTTCCGCTTCAGTGCCGTCCAGCGCACTAAGTGTCAAAGCAAAAGAATTGTTTTGGTTGAAAGAAATGATGATGCTAATAATAAAGGCAAGGCGAAAGGAAATAATTGCGTTTTTCACAGCTTCTCCCAGCAAAAATAATCTCAATCTTACAGTAATCTCGCTTAATACGAAGAGAGAAATAAATTTAACAATGCATTATAAACTACAGCACGTTTAACAGGTTGAGAATCAAAATTCTGATCTTTATAAATATATGAATAAACCTTGTATATAGGCAACCCAAGCTAATCCTTAAAACACTTTCTGACAATTAGCTTCGGGTCCTATCGCAAACGATTATTAAATATTAATTCCATGCAACATGACCAAGAACTTGTTCTTTGAGAAATATTTCTCTAACTTTACATGTAGATACACTTGACAACTGATAATTTACGTGAACTGATGATGAGAATTTTTTGTGGTGGTTTTAGGAGACAGGCAACGTGGAAAATAATTCCTGCTGTCTGTCTTTTTCTGTTTGGGTGCGGTTACGTTGCTGCAACAGGATTAAATGCTGAATTAACTCTGAGTGAACCTGACGGTGATTATTTCGAAGCGGGGGATGTGTTTACGGCAACACTAATCCTGACTGATGATGATGAAGATACCCTGTATGTGGATGAGGTGGAACAAAATGGTTTCAGGACTGTTCAGCTCTGGGTTTCCGGTCCCCGTCATGATTTTCACGGAGTTGAACCCTACGTGAATTATCAGATAGTCAGTTATGGCGAGGGTTACGATGAAGATGCCGGATTCGATCCGGAAACGGGTGAGATAGAGATCAATCTTCCCGATGGTGTTGACTGGAGCGGAACTGCTACTATTCTGTTCAAAGTCCAGAGGGTTGTAAACAACATCTGGTATAGTCGTTATCCGCAAGTTGATATCCAGTTCAACCAGGTTCGTCCAACTTTCACAAAGTCACTGCGATATCTGTCATGCACCAATTGCCATGATAATATTAGTCATCACGGCACATCAAACCTTGGTGATTGTGTAGTTTGTCACACCCATGACTATGACGAATCATTTGATTCTTTTGTTCATGTCATCCATCACGATGAACATGAGAACACTTGCCATGAATGCCACCGTGCTAATGGAGGGATTGACAATTACGGCAGAACGCCTTGTTTCTCCTGCCATCGTGCTCCGGACAACCACCAGAATTACAATGACAATGGTTGCTCTCATTGTCACACAGGGAATAACAGCGTGTTCAACCGTCATGATGAATATACTCCCGACGAACCGGATAATTTCGACTTGCTCGAACCTGAAGATGACGCTGTAATCGATACCCTTTCCGTTGAACTGTCATGGGAAGAATCTGACGACAACGACAACAACGATATCCTCTGGTATGAAGTCGAACTTGCACTGGATGAAGATTTCAGAGATGTCCGGATTTTAAATGTAGAAGATAACACCAGCCTGACAATTGATGATCTCGAGAATGGCGAGACCTACTGGTGGCGTGTTAGAGCCGCAGATCTCAATACGGATGGGACTTATTCAGAAGAGCGACAATTCGAAGTAAATATACAGGGACAAGAACCACCATCAGCTTTCAGCCTCCTGCTGCCAGAAGATGGATCAGATTTTTTTGAGGAGGGGTACAATAGTCTTGAGATCGAACATATCTGGTCAACCTCTTTTGATCCAAATCCCGAAGATGAAGTCACTTATACAGCCTATTTTCATATTAATGAATTCAGTCCTCTGGATGATACACTGTTAGTCTATTCATCACTGGTTGAAACCATGTTAGTAGTCAACCTGTTTGATACTCTGTTACTTTACCAATATGATTTCATTGAATATTTTGACGTTAGTTGGAAGATTGAAGCTGTATCACAAGGTGATACAGTAGCCTGCGATACACCTTTTACATACTCCGTGTTCGCAATTACTGATGTTGGCGAAATAGACTTACTTCCAGAAAACTATACCGTATCAAATCCATACCCAAATCCGTTCAATCCAGAAGTGAAAATTGTTGTTGGTCTGCCTATCAAGAGTGACCTGTCGTTCAAGGTTTATAATATTTCCGGTCAATTGGTCGGAACAATGGCTGACGGTAATTATTCATCCGGTTTTCATACACTGCTATTTAATGGTGAAAACTTGTCAAGTGGTGTTTATTTTATTCGATACCAGGTTGCAGATCAGGTTGAAGGAGTGCGAAAGATATTATTGGTAAGGTAAATGTTATTGATTCCACCGGACAGAAGCCGTCCGGGCTACCTTTTAACAAGTATATCCCTTTCGTCGAAAGGGATTTTTTAATGTGGCAAAAATAAAAACCACAAAGCACTCTAAGTTCACGCAATGCACACTGAGATAAGATCTTTGTGTCCTTTGCGTCTGCTCAGCGCCCTCTGTGGTTATTTCGTTCATGGACTGTATAGAAAATCAAAATATGATTCTTATTAAGATAATTCTTCCTCCACATTATTAATGCTTAGATTTCTAATTTCTCAGTCACTAATCAGTAAAAATCTCTTTAATACAAAGCTGATCGTTCTTATCTAAAACTATTCGAGAATTGGGATAAATAAAAACGCCGGGATTAAAAAATCCCGGCGTTTGAATCAACAATAGTTAACCGTTATCAGCCACATAACTTTAGTTACTTGTTGGCTAAATCACCTTTTGCATTTTCTGCATTCATAACGGTAAGATAATCAATCGCGTTGTCAAGCAGTGATTTGGCATACTCTGGATTATGCGCACCGTGGCTTTGGTCTTCCAGAACAAACATATACGCGTAACCGGCTTCGCGCTGTGCACGGGTCGTAGCAGTGGTGTCACCAAGATCACCTTCATCGACGCCGATAAGTGCAAGTAAAGTTGCCATTTTCGTATCAATTCCTGTCATTCCACCACTACCCAGGTCAATGTCGGTAAACTCTGTTGCGCTGGGGTGACAAGTAGTACAACCTCGTATATTAGCCGCGAAATCATGACCGTAGAACGGATCAACCCCATCACTGCGTGGGATAGTTGTCATGTGGCAACTGACACAGCCATCATCCAGACCCTGATGCGTAGAGCTGCGATTGTAGGTATATACAACATTATTAACTGTATCACTTGGAATTTCATAACTTCCAATTCCTATGAACATATCTGCTTGAGGGCTGTGGTGCGGTCCAAAGCGTGAGTTCCCATTATCGATCTGGTCCACGACATCTTCAGTAGTGCGTCGGCCTTGATGGCACTGGGCACAAATCTGACCACCATTGTAGCCTGTCATAGTGCCATTATCACTTTCAACCTCGGCGTCATAGAGGACGTCAACATCAGCCGTGGTACGAAGGTAATGATTTTCTCCACCATGCGGATCATGACAGGCAATACATCCGATCATGTTGTATTCATCCGGTTCCCAGCCTGCGTAGTCTTCATCGGTCACCATGATGAGATTTTCTGACGTATGGCATGGGCCGCAATCGCCACCGGCATAATGTTCATCGCGAAATTCTTCAATCGTCGTAACATCATTATCCGGATTTCCAACCACATTATGTCCGGAATTCGCCCACTCATCGCCCTGGTGATGACAATTGGCGCAAACTTCAACATTGTCTCCAGTTGCAAATTCGACTTCAGCATGATTCTCGTTGAATTCTCCACCCAGTGGTCCATGGCAAGATTCACACTGAACGTTCTTCAGGTCAGCCATACGTTCCATAGCTTCAGGAGTATCAACCATCCAGTAATCATCGAAACCTGTAGTATCAGGGCCGTACTCGGTAATTACCGTATCGCCATCAGCGATAGGAGAATCCCAGCCTGTCGTGTGGCACTGCAAGCAGTAAGGATTAGAATCGGAGAAAGCATCTACAAGCGTTTCATAAGCATCGGCATGATGCGACGCTTCCCATTGTGTTACGTTTTCACTATGGCAATGCAGACAGCTTTCACCCTCACCACCAAGGTAATTGTACACAGGAGCGCCTGGTCCTTGTTCACCCGTATCACCCTGTTCACCCCGCTCACCGGCAGGTCCTTGCTCGCCTTCGCAACCCCACATGAACAAAAGCAACATTGCGGTCAGAAGTACAAACGATAAACGAAAAAACATCTTTTCTCCCTTTAATTAGAATATGAACTTATCCCCATTTACTTTTCCGTTGATACATAATGTGAACAATAGAACAAACAAAAATGCATCATATCGAGTATTACTCGATAAAAAAATAACAATCTAATTGCACAATATCTATAGGAAATATACATATTTTTCTAGGGAGATATCCCGGAGGCGGGAGAAAATCCCAAAAAACACTCCAGCCAGATATATACATATGCATTCGTCAACGACCAATCCCGAGTCAAACATTACAAACTGTCTGTAATTAGAAAACTTATGCAAGTTAAATAATAATTAATTGTAGTGTTCCAGGGAATAATATATAGATCTCTTAAAAAATAATAAAATGTAAAATTCAATGCGAATATTATAATGATATATTCTGGATAAACAAATCACTAAGTAGTATATTAATGTTGTGTGTTTTCATTGGATATTGTTCTAATATGTTAAAAGGTATTATTTTGAGATTGGAAAGGTCGAGGTGATACCGGACAATAGTTAGCAGGAGCTAACAAAAAAGCAGGGTATCTCCAGTCCTCCAAGGCGAGAATTCGGTAGAGTAATCCAAAACGACTAAAATAAAGTATTTTCAATACAGTAAACTACCCCGCGGCAAGCAGCGGGGCATTAAAAAGGATTTTCCGGGACTTCCATCGAACCCAAGTCCCGACAATCTAATTTGAACGATGCAAGCTTCGAGGTATTAGACCCACATTTTAAAATAAATGGATTACTTTATTTCGTCCTTTATGAAATATCAGATAAGTTTTATTCTGTTTGCAGATCCCTTTTCAAAGGATGCTAATCGGTATTTTCTCCAATATAATCTATCGCGTTCTGAAGCAGTGTCAGGGCATACACCGGGTTGTGGACACCTTTGCTGCCATCGTTATAGACGAAGAACAATGCATAAGCGGCTTCACGCTCCCATATTCTTACACCCGTTGCCTGGCTGTCAAAATTTTCAAGGAAATCCGTAGTAGTAACGTAACCGAGTGCTGCAGCTAATTGATACATTTTTGCCTGTATCTCTGTTTGAGTACCGTTATAATCGAAATCAGTCAAACCAATATGGCAAGGAGCGCAGTTCCCGGCTTCTAATTCAAAAGTATGGAAGACATGCTGTTGAGTCTCACCGGTAAGGTAAACTTTGCGTTTCATATGACATTTTACGCATTTATCCTCGATATTAGTTCTGTGCAAATGATTTCGTATGTACGCTTTTCCCTCAATTTCGTAGCACCCGGCGCCGATAAACATATCCATTTGCGGGCTGTGGTGAGGCCCAAAATCAGGATCACCGTTTCTAATCTGATTTTCAACATCGTCATTATCTTTTGGAGCATGATGGCAGCGGGAGCATAACTCCGCGGCCTCAGGTCTGCCTAACATTGGTATTCCGGGATCACCATCTTCATGGGCTGGATGGTATTCAACCTCTATATTTCCGACTTTACGAAGCAGATGCTCAACTTCGTCTGAATGGGGATCATGACAGGTTACGCAGCCAATGAAACTCTTTTGGTCAGGAAAGTCATAAATGGCATAAGCGGGATCATTTGCCCTGATAAATCCTTCTGAAGTATGACATGATTGACAACTTTCAGCCTGCGAAGATTGCCGACTATTGAATTCCTCAATCGAACCGGTTTGAGCAGTACCGTGACCGGTGGAATTCCAATTCGTTAAATGTCTCGCATGGCATGGTGCGCATATTGATAGATGCTTATCATCTTCCTGTCTTGTGGAGAAGGAGATATCTTCATCGCTTTGATTGACTTCCGGCCCTAATGGTCCGTGGCAGGCTTCGCATTGCACCCCTGCCAGGGCGGCACGTCGATCAAAAGCTTCATTTGTAGCGACCATGAAGTAGTCATCAAATCCAGTGGTATCAGGACCTCTCACGGAAATAGTATCATCACTGACCTCAGAATCCCAGCCTGTAGTGTGACATTGCAAACAACCTGGTTTTATATTGTCTGTTCCCAGGTCAACAAATGCATCCTGATGGTTAGTTCCTGCCCAATTGCTGACAATATATTGATGGCAATGTCTGCAATCATTCCCATTCCCACCCAGATAAGTGTAGGCAGGCTCTTCATATGCCGGTGGGCCTTCTGTACCGATAGGTCCTTCAGCGCCTTCAGCGCCGTCGGATCCATCCTCTCCCTGGCATCCACATAACAGTGTCAACAGTAAAATCGAAGTGAAAGAAAGAGGTAATCTAAAGCGCATGTCATCCTCCAGGATATGGTGGGAATAAGGAATTTATACTAATATGTTTTCAAACAGTAAAGTATAGAGTTCACACTTCAGTGTGCGCAAGCTGAAGCTTGAACTCTAAACTTAATTCCTAAGCAATCTACAATTATTTAATATATGGTAATATTTCTTCGATCCAAAAAAAAAGGCTCAAATAAATTGAGCCTTAATTTGAATGTCTATAGTTTAACTATTCACCATATTTAGAGATAATCTCATCCTTGGTTTTGCCAAGAATGTCATATTTCTCGCCTATCTTCTTGAAGGCTGTTATTGCTTTATCCAGGTGTTCTTTTTCATGCCCGGCGGAAAGCTGGACACGAATTCTTGCGAGACCTTTCCCGACTACCGGGTAGAAAAAGCCTATTACATAGATTCCTTCATAATAAAGGTCACGGGCTATATCTTGCGCTAATTTTGCGTTATACAACATGATGGGGACAATAGGATGATCACCGGGTGTGATCTCAAATCCATTTTCAGTCATCTCGTCACGGAAATATTTTGTGTTCGACTCAAGCTTGTCACGAAGTTCGGTGGTCTCGGAAAGCATATCCACTACCTGGATTGCCGCACGGACAACTACCGGGGCGACGCTGTTTGAGAACAGGTAAGGACGTGAACGTTGGCGAAGCATCTCGATCATCTCTTTACGTCCTGATGTAAATCCACCGGATGCTCCACCCATAGCTTTACCGAGTGTGCTTGTGATGATATCGATTCTTCCCATTACGTCACGGTATTCATGAGTTCCACGTCCTGTTTTACCAAGAAAACCTGTACAGTGGCTGTCGTCTATCATCACCATTGTATCGTATTTCTCAGCCAGATCGCAAATCTTGTCAAGACGTGCTATGGTTCCGTCCATTGAAAATGCGCCATCTGTGCAGACCATGCGGTAACGGCAGCTCTGGGCATCTTTCAGTTTTTCTTCCAAGTCGTTCATGTCGTCATGCTTGACAATATAACGTTTGGCTTTACTGAGGCGGATACCGTCAATAATTGAAGCGTGGTTTAATGCATCAGTAAGGATCGCATCTTCACCTTTCATAAATACTTCAAACAGCCCGCCATTTGCATCAAAACACGATGAATAAAGGATCGTGTCGTCAGTGCCAAGAAACTTGGCGATCTTCTGTTCGAGTTCACGGTGAATATCCTGAGTTCCGCAGATAAACCTGACAGAGGACATTCCATATCCGTGTGAATCCAAACCTTTCTGCGCCGCTTCAAGCACGCTGGCATGGCTGGACAAACCAAGATAATTATTGGCGCAAAAATTGATCACATCCTCAGTAGGTGCGCTTTCGGGATATTCAACATTAATATCAGCGCCCTGGGGACCGTGAATATATCGTTCTTCCTTGTACAACCCGGCATCACGGACTTCACTAAGGTCCGTAATAAGATCATCTTTTATTTTTCCGTACATATCTACTCCTTACGTCCTTTGTAACAACGGTTTATCTTTTTGTGAGTTGGTGACATATTTCTCAAGCGATGCGCAATATACATATAGAGTAATTAACAGTCAAGACAGGTTCTCGAGGCAATGAGATATGCAGTGTAATCTGATTTCCGAAACTTGGGAGAATAACCGATTGAAAATTTTTCTTGCATTGCTTGAAGCTCAAAGATTCCATTTGCATTTAGATTTCCCGGAATCAAGATTCCAGGCTACAGTTGGGATTCAATGCTGGAACTATTCGCGGAGCGATTAGATTAATTCTGATCCTTGTGTTATGTGTTCTCCTTTTCATCTTTCAGTATATTGGTAACAGTATCTCAGGAAAATTTGCATATTTCAAATAAACACTGCCTGGTGCTTTTCAAAAACTTAAATCTTAATTCAAAAACATCATGGAAATGCCATTGTGAAGAAATTTCAAAATGAAGAATATATTGCACGAATCAACCGCGTGATTGACTACATTAATTCTCATATAACTGAAGAACTTACACTTGATATTTTAGCTGAAGTAGCCTGCTTCTCCCGTTATCACTTTCACCGGATTTTCCATGCTATGATCGGTGAGACTTTGAACCAGTTCATTCAAAGAATTCGCGTAGAGAAAGCTGCTGCTCAATTGGTGAATAATCCAAAGATCTCTATTACGGAAATTGCCCTGGACTGTGGTTTCTCCGGATCGGCTGCCTTTGCGAGGGCGTTCAAAGATGCATTTCAAATGTCAGCAAGTGAATGGCGGGCAGGCGGCTACCGTCTGGATCGCAAGAATCGCAAAAAAGAAAGCAATAACAGTCAAACGATTGACAAGATTCGTAAAGAAATCGAAATATCCTCCTCTTATGTTGACAATGTAACTCATAACCAGATATGGAGGATGAAAGTGAAAAACAAAAAGGTAGAAACGAAAAAAGATTTTCAGGTTGAGGTGAAGGAACTGCCCGAGATGCACCTGGCTTATGTTCGTCACATAGGTCCCTACAAGGGTGATGCCGCATTATTTGAGAATCTGTTCAACAAGTTAATGACCTGGGCAGGGCCAAGAAATTTGCTGCGTTTTCCCGAGACGAAAATGATGGCAATGTATCATGACAATCCTGAGATTACCGATGAAAGTAAGCTCAGGACAGATGCCTGCATTACTATCCCACCGGATACGAAAGTAGATGGTGAAATTGGCAAGTCGAAAATCGATGCTGGTAAATACGCAGTCGCCAGGTTTGAGCTTTCCAATGACGAGTACGAGGAAGCATGGAACGCTTTCTTCGGTGGGTGGTTCCCCCAGAGTGGGTATCAACCGGATGACGGCGCTTGCTTCGAACTATACCAGAACGACCCCAAAGAACACCCCGAAAACAAATGTATCGTAGATATCTGCGTACCTGTCAAACCGTTATAACAAAAAAGGGATTGCCTTGATTTTTCTGGGCAATCCCTCACTTTTTAACCTCAGCAGAATTTATCTTCATGCATCTTCAATTACCAGCAGGGATATCAAGAATAATAAAACGCGCCATCCAAATCACAATTGTGATATTGCGTTGCTCTTTCCTATATCTTCATCTCCGGCTTGAATATTTTTAGCTCAGGATGTCTTCTCGCCTCCTCTATTATTGGACCTTTCACTGCAAAGCCAACAGCCAGACCGCTTCCTCTTATGACCAGTAACATGTCATTAATCCTGATCCCGTACTTCTCGAGTGTTTCCGGCGGAATGATTACGCCTCCGTTTTGAAGTTCAACCCAGCAATAAGGCTTCCCCCTGTACACGATAACCTCTCCTTCCGGCACTTGTAATTCACCCAGCTCAGGATGAACTTCAGTAACAACTCCCAGTGGAGATTTTCTTACAGATTCTAGAGTTCCCAGCCCAAATCCACCTGACGTTTTACTGCCGGGCAACAGGATCAGCTTCTCGGATTCTTTCAAACGGTACTCTTCCAGTGCCTCAGGAGGTATAATGATGCGTCCTGTAACTCCCACATGAGACCAACCGAAAATGTGTTTGCCGCCTTTGACAAGTTGTGGCATTATTCAACTCCTTATAAAACGTTAATACTCGTTCTGATACTTTGAAATCCGTCTACTGTCGGTCATAATCCACAACGGGCAGAGCAATCAGCGCGTCGTACAGTTCTTCCCCTGAATCAATAATTCGGCCTATATTTTTTCAACGAGGATTCCTTCAGCATACTTGTGTAAAATACTAGAAATCAATTTCTGGTAAGGAATTCCTTCCCTCAGTGCGCGTTTATGAATCGCCTCGAGGACTTTCTTCGAAATGCGAATATTAATTCGAGCGTCTTTCTTGAAGGTGGCTCGCGCATAATCGCGATAACGTTCGGATTCGGTTTTCCGCCCTTCCATTGAACGCCACTCACCGCGCTCAAATGAGTCGCGCAATTCCTTTTCTTCTCTATTTAGCCGAACCATCTTTTTGCTCTGTCTCAAATATATGCTTGTAGTTTGGGTCTTTCCCGCTTTGCGTGAGAGGTTTTTATTTGTTTCACGCGAAGTCGCTGAGGCGCAAAGATGATTCAATAATGTATATACAGATATAGTAAATATTCTGTGATTGAATGTAACCTTGTCTCTGTGAAGTTACTTGCAAACCTGAGGGTTGGAAATTACATTCCGTGACCTGAAAAAACATGAAGAAAAACATAAATATTGGGAGCAAATCCATGAAGAAAGAGATGAAGAAGATTCTTGTAACAGGTTCAGTGGGGCAGATCGGTTCTGAGTTGACAATGGAACTGCGGAATCGGTACGGCGCTGAAAACGTTATCGCAACAGGACGCAAAACTCAACCATCGGAAGAGTTAAAAAACTCAGGTCCCTTCCATTTCATTAATGTCAATGATATTAACAGTATAGAAGAGATTGTCAAGAAGTATGACATTGACACGGTCTATCATATGGCAGCGATTCTTTCAGCAGTAGGGGAGAAGAACCCCCAACTCTGCTGGGATGTGAACATGAACGGTACAATCAATCTACTTGAACTTGGAATAAAGTATGAGATGGCACGGATTATCATCCCGAGTTCGATTGCGGTCTGGGGCGCGGGGGTTCCACTTGATAACACACCACAGGAATCAGTACTGAAACCATCCACCATGTACGGCGTTACAAAGGTTTGCGGTGAATTGCTCTGTGATTACTACGTACAACGTTTTGGGTTGGATATTCGAGGATTGCGTTACCCGGGTATTATTTCCTACGAAACCCTCCCCGGTGGCGGAACCACCGATTATGCTGTTGCGATATACTATGAAGCGGTGGACAAAGGTGAATATACCTGTTTTGTCAAAGAAGATACTCGTCTCCCCATGATGTATATGCCGGATGCTATCGAAGGTACAATTCAATTAGCCGAAGCGGATTTTGACAAGTTGATCCACCACAGCGATTTCAACCATGCAGCAATGAGTTTTTCTGTTACAGACCTGGCTGATTCAATACGTAAACGAATTCCGGATTTCAAGGTTGGTTACGAACCGGATTACCGCCAGGCAATCGCTGACTCATGGCCTAACTCAATCGACGATTCAGCCGCGCAGGAAGAATGGGGCTGGAAACCGAAATGGGATCTGGACGCTATGACAGACGATATGTTGAAACATCTGCGTGAGAGAAAAGAAGCAGGAACATTGTATAGATAATAGCGATATTCTGAGGATCATGGACTATTGTAAAACCCGAAAGTTGAAACTTTCGGGTTTTATTGACTAATGCTGTAGCGCATGAAGTATACAAAACATCAAAAATGTAGAGATTAAAATGGCAGGATTATTTGATTCCTATAAATTGCGAGACGTCACCTTCAAGAACCGGATTGGCGTCAGTCCCATGTGCATGTATTCCGCAAATGACGGTTTACCGACCGAATGGCATCATGCTCATTACGGTTCACTCGCTCTTGGTGGTGCAGGCTTGATAATCACCGAAGCTACAGCAATAGAACCACGTGGCAGGATTACACCCCTGGATTGTGGGATGTGGAGTGAAGATCAAGCCGAAGCCTGGAAATCAATAGTGGAGTTTATGAAATCACAGGGAGTGGTTCCCGGAATTCAGTTAGCGCATGCGGGAAGGAAAGCTTCCTGCAAACCACCTGGAGAAGGTGGAAAAGCTATGAGTACTGATGAAGGAGGCTGGGAAACGATAGCTCCCTCACCTATCCCGTTTTTTGATACTGACCCTGTACCTCGTTCTATTAATGATGAAGACTTAGATCAACTACTTGGTGCCTGGGTATCCGCAGCAAAACGAGTTGCTGCCGCCGGGTTTGAAGTGTTGGAACTTCACATGGCTCACGGTTACCTATGCCATCAATTCCTCTCTCCCTTATCAAATAAACGTGAAGACTGTTTCGGCGGAAGTTTTGAGAACCGTACCCGTTTCCTGATCAGCATGGCGCGTGAAGTACGCGAAGTTTTTCCAGAGAACAAACCGCTTTTCGTGAGGATATCATGTACTGACTGGGTGGATGGCGGATGGGATATTGATCAATCGATTCAATTTGTAAAAGAGCTGTCTGAAGTAGGAGTTGATCTGGTAGATTGTTCCTCAGCGGGAAGTGTTCCGTATGCCAATGTGAAGGTGAAACCCGGCTATCAAGTCCCGTTTGCGGAAAAAATACGCCACGATACTGGTATCCCAACAGCAGCAGTTGGGCTGATAACTGAACCTTCCCAGGCGGAGGAGATTCTTCATAATAATCAGGCTGATATCGTTTTGTTTGCCAGGGAGATGCTGCGCAATCCACGCTGGGCAATTCAAGCTGCAAAAGAGTTGAAAGTGGATATTGCACTTCCAGCTCAATATCTTAGAGCGTTCACATAATAATCCAGAGTTTTCAATAATCGCCGGTCTATCAAAGATGGAATCAGGTCTGAATTGATTCGCAAATTCAGTATGCAATATCCCGGATATAGGGGGAGTAATATTTCAGATTCATTACAAAAGTCTTGCACTGGTTTGAGATGCTTCCCTGACCTATTGCCATGTAACCGGCAATAGCCTCCGGAGCCACAGAAAGGACGAACAATGATTTCTGATGAATTGTTGACTTATGAAAACTGTCGATATCATTGATATTACAGCTAATAACAATATTTTTAAACATCCGGATGCTGGATGTGATTTTTTAGATTTGACCACGTAAATTTCGTTTGTTCTGAGGTTTTTTCTTGATTTAACAAGGCGATATTTGTATCATTCACTTGATTCCTGAGTGATTTCACTCGCATCTTGTAGATGAGTGAATAACTCAAGAGGAATTTTTACTGTTGTCGATATCATTTTTTTTATTTACTGCAAGCCGGAGCCGGAACGCAAAAATTAAGAAAAGGATGAAGCGCTGACGATTGGTATTTGATTATTTTTTTGCTTACACCTTTTTCATTACTTGGAATTCTTTAGGAATTTTCGAGTAATGGATCAACTCATACGGAAAGCTGAGTCATTGCCCTATTGACCGGGTAATTCATAGATATAAAAATGTACATCTGTGGATATCAGGTTTAACCCAGGGAATGAGTCATCAACTCGAACCGTGTGATTTAGTCCAGTAGTCGTATATGCATTCCTGCCTCTTTGTGCTTGAAAACCGATCAGGGCACATTATTGATCCAAAACGTTCAAAGTTGTCAATAAAAGATAAACATGTCATCTTCGCAGTGACAGGTTCAAACTGTGAGGTTTTGGCAATCAAGAAAGGGGTTCGGTATGTTACGACCTAAAGCAATTGCTGCTTCGCTGATTGCATTGTTTATGATTCAGGGAGCTGCATTTGCAGCATCCACAGGAAAGATTTTTGGTACTTGTGTGGATGCGGAGAATCAGGAAGCACTAATCGGGGTGAATGTTATCCTCGAGGGCACCTCTTTTGGCGCCTCTACAGACCTCGATGGGAATTTTTTCATCCTTAATGTTCCACCCGGAGATTACACTTTAAAAGCCTCGATGTTAAGCTACACAACGGTGATTTTCAACAATGTCAAAGTCAGTTCTGACAGAACTACCTCGATTAATGCTAAACTGGCTCCGACAATCATGGAAGCAGGCGAGGAAGTAACTTACATCGCCAAGCGTCCGATGATCCAGAAGGATATGACTGACAGTCGTACCACGAGAACTGCAGAGGATATGAAACTAATGCCCGTCGAAAATATCGTGGCAATAGTTAGATTGTCTGCCGGAATTGTGGGTAACAATTTCAGGGGCGGGCGAGCATCTGAAGTAAGCTATATTGTTGATGGCGCATCAATGGTTGATCCCATGACCGGGACGTATGAAGGCTTTATTCCGCAAGTATCTTTTGCAGAAGTAAATGTGATCACCGGTGGGCAATCAGTAGAATACGGCAACGCATTATCCGGAGTTGTCAACCAGATAACCAAAGAGGGTGCAGACCGGATTGACGGTAATTTATCCATTCGGTCAAACGATATGGGTGAGGATGAGGCGTTTGTAGGCGAACGGGACAGGATGAAAGATCTGCAAGGTAGTGTTTCCGGTCCGGTTCCCCTATTCAACAGCCTACGAATGGGAAGTATGTACTACCTTTTCTCCGGGCAGTATTTCGATACGCAAGGTCGGTTTGAGAACGACGATTCAACACTCACAAGCTCTTTCGGTAAAGTAACTTACAAGTTATCACCCAAGCATAAGTTGACCTTCAGCGGTGCTGTTTCAAACGCTCAATATACTTTTTTCGGACAAGGCAGCGACGAAAACCTTTGGAGCAGAACTACTTTTGAAGACCGGTTAGGTCAGTTCGAACCCATTTACCTGGAAAATGGTGATTTAGATCCAGGATATGTTTACCTGGATGCAAATGGCAATCCCTGGTACGATAATGGATTGGTGGATTCAGAGGATCTTAACCGCAACGGAGTGATCGATCCGGGTGAGGACCTTGATGGTGACGGGGCGATCGACACTGAAGATTTGAATCACAATTTTCAGTTAGATGCTCACAATATGTTTAATCATGTTCCTTATTACGAACATCATACCGAGCAATTTTCTGCTAAATGGAATCACACATTATCCGCCAGGACTTTCTATGAGTTAAACGTCTCACGATACAAGACTCAATTGCACTATAACTCCCGTGAAAGATTCAACGAAGATACCAACGGCAACGAAATGCTCGACCTCGAGTTGAAATATTCTACAAATGCCGATGTCCCGCAGGAAATTTGGGATGAATACCGGGATTATTACAAAGAAGCAGAAGGTTTCGTATTCTTTGACTTCAACCAGAATGGTGAATATGATTACGAAGATCTGAACGGTAACGAAATCTGGGATTGGGATGTTTATGGTTCCCAGCATGATCTCTTTCAGGACAATGACGATGATGGATATATTGATGCCTCACAAGGGAATCCGAGTGATGAATGGCTTCGTTGGCAAGATATAAACTTCTTCGGTAATACCAAGGACAACGACGATTTTATGAATTATGGTTCCGGCAAAACCTATGACAGGGCACGTTGGGGAAATGATTACAAGATCGTTTGGAATATCAAGGGTAATGTCACCAGCCAGATGCATAAATATCACCAGATAAAGAGTGGCATCGACCTTCAATTCATTGAAATTTTCGATCATGACGTAGATATGGCTTCCGGTGGTAATGTTTATGGTCAGAACGTCAATACCGAACCGAGACTATACGGTTTCTGGCTTGAAGATAAAATGGAATTTGAGGGGATGGTTATTAATGCCGGTGTGCGATTTGACGTATTTGACATTAACTTCGATCAATATCCGGCGGATATAGAGGATCCTGTCCTTGATCCGGTTAATGGCGGAGAAGTCAAAAATCCTGTTGCTGTCGATCCAAAATACTATTGGGGACCACGACTCGGTGTTGCGTTCCCGATCACTGATCGTGACCTGTTGAGCTTCAATTACAGCCGGAATTTCCAAATCCCCATATTGCGCTATGCTTTTACCAACGTAAACTGGGATTTCTCAGGTGCATTTCCACTGATAGGTAATGTCAACCTTGAGCCTGAACGTACAACATCCTACGAACTTACTGTACGTCATCAGTTTACTCCGGATATGGCTATGGTAGGTACCGGTTTCTATAAGGACATATCAGGTTTAACTGACACCCGCCAGGTTTATTATGATCCACGCAACTGGTACGGTTTGTATATCAACCTTGATTACGGTAACGTACGTGGTTTTGAGTTAAGCCTTGAAAAGCGGTTCAGCAGTTTTTATAGCGGTACTGTAAATTATACATATTCCGTATCGAAAGGTAAAGCTTCGTCTGCAAGGCAAAACTATCAAAATGCCTGGGCTGAAAACGTCATTCGCACGACAGAAAGCTACCTGGACTGGGATCAGCGTCATACAGTCAACGGGACGATTCAACTTATGGTTCCCAGAGGCACAAAACCATTCAATATGGCTTGGATGGATGAATGGATGTTAAGTCTGATCGGTCGTTACGGAAGTGGCTTACCTTTCACAAGCCCAAGCAGGGACAAGGATCCACCGATCAACGATCAGCGTCTCCCGTTTACCCTTACATTTGATGGTAGGGTTCAGAAGCGATACAGTTTCAACGATAATTTTGCCGCACTGATTTATCTGCAGGGATACAACATCTTCGACAGGCAGAACATCGATCAGGATTATTTCCAGACTTACGCAGATGCTCAATGGTATATGTTTAACGATGCTGATAACAATGGCGAACCCGATAAAGACGTTGATGGTCTTCACGATAATCCATTGTATTGGGAGCGGAGTAGATCATTCCAATTCGGTATAGGATTTGAGTTTTAATATCTAAGGAGGAGGAAGACCGTGAGGTCAAAATATCTAAAATGGTTTTTAACCGGATTTGCCGTCCTTGGATTTGCATCTCTATCGATTTCGGCGTCATTACCCGGTAAAGGCACAAAAGGACCTGTCAGGACAAGCAGCGCACGTCCGGCATTAGCCCAGAGAGTACACGATGTCGGGACAATATGGTCAGCCATTTCGAATTATGGCAATTATGGCGATCCCAACGCGAACCTTCCTTCCGGTGAATGGCCCGGCGGATCGGAAGTTTTCTATATATGGGAAGGTCGTTTCTGGCTTGCTGCGATGGTTGGCGGGGAACCATTATGTTCACACGCTGACTTCGGTAATTATGAATTTGATCCTACCGAAGGATCGTCTTTCTATTTCGGCTCAGGACCAAAGGCTATCCAGGATGGCTGGGTGACTTTTGATGACATGACCGACTATTCCGGGCACACACCTATAGGGTTCCAGATTTCTCAAAGAAGTCTTGCCTGGTCGTTAACCGATTATGATGATTTCATCATTTTTCTTTACGAGATAAAGAATACTTCAGGCGGCACGTTGAACGGAGCTATGGTTACCTGGGTCTTTGACAATGACTGTGGTGCCGGTGCCGGGGGAGATCCTGACCAGCCGAATATTGACGACCTCGTTGATTATGACGGCTGGACGCCGGAAGGACAGAATGAATTCCGTTATGACTGGGTAGATCCGTTAGACCTTGATGGCGACGGAATAACCGGCTATGACGTCTGGGGTTGGGCTCTGGCAGATCCCAGAAATCCATACGTGGATGGTTACACTGATGCCGACGCACCCGGTGATGAAGAATTTGTCGCTGAGCCTGACGGAGTTTATGACGAATTCCAGATTTACCTGGTTCCCGGTGGTCCTCCAATAATTGGACAGCCTGAAACAGAGTTCGACGGTGAAGTTCTTTTCGATGCGAATGGTGATACTTTAAGAGGATATTTGCTCTCCCGAAATATGAGTTATATGTATGACGGAGATTATCCTCAAAGTGGTGAGAATGATGTTGGGGAAAGAACAAACACTACACCCGTAGCAGGATTCATTGGAACTCGATTGCTATATATTCCTATGGATCCGTTCTATGCAGCAGAAGATGATACAATGCCTCGACCACTTTCTCATCAATGGTGGAACTGGGAATCTGACCCGGGCAGCGATATAGAAAAATATGAGTATATGACCGGTACGCACGATCTTTCCGCAGGATTGCATTTCATGCCACATCCTTTCGACTATGCCGCCGGTGCACCGGTCTTTGATTATCGCTATATGTACACCAGCGGACCTTATAATGACTGGCTTGATGGTGAGACGAAAAAGTACGTGATGGTAACAGGTGTGGGCTTGGGAATTCAGGGTTTGCGTGAGAATGTTGATAACGCTCTCATTTCTTATTTCCAGGGTGATCCGGGCGTGATTGGTACACCTGTCTCAAAACCTGAGGAGTTCGTCAGTGATAATGATCCTACGACACCAGATATCGCACAACTTGGATTTACAGGCGTAACCAATAATGCCATCAGAAGCGATAAGCACTTCCTGTTGCCAATCCCTCCACCCATTCCGGAACTGCATTACAGCGCCGGAGACCGTAAGATAAATATGGTATGGGATTCGTCCGCGGAAACTACCATAGACAATTTCCTTGGCACACCGGACTTCGAGGGTTATAAAATATATCGCTCCAAATACAATGCTCAGAATTGGTTGATGATAGCCGCATTTGATAATAAAAACGAGCCGGTTTATCTTTTGAACTCTGAAGGCGATACCATATGCCCGCTGATAGTTGGATCCAATACTCTTACGATTCATGATGAGGGTTATTGGGAGGCTCATGCTGCTCCAAACAGGCAGTTTGTGAAAGTCGAATTGCCAGATATAGTCCATGGTTATTCCGATGAAGGAGGTGTATTCATAGACTCTAATGGAGATGTGGTATTCAACGACACAGAACCGCCGATAAATGGGTTGAAATACTTCTATTCGGTTGTTGCTTACGATCCCGATAAACCTGATAGGGGGCTAAACCAGATAGAGTCGGCGAAATCCAACTATCGAAAATCCCTTGAAGGCGCTCCTGACCCCGTAATACCACGTCCTGATGCAAAAATAGATAATCCCGATGGAACCGATTTCATTGGTACTGTTGATGACATTAAAGTTGTACCTAATCCTTACAAAGGAACGGCGATTTTCGAATCCCGTTATGAGGATAGGATCTCATTCATCAATCTGCCTCCGCGATGCAAAATTTCAATCTTTACTATGACTGGTGATTTAATAGATGAAATTATGCATTCCAGCACTACTAGCGGGGCTGAATATTGGAATCTGATCAGTCGAAACAACCAAAAGATTGTTTCCGGTTTGTACATCTATGTGGTTGAGACGCCGGATGATCAGAAAAAAGTTGACAAATTCTTAATCATCCGATAAGGCTATAGAGGAGAAACAACCATGAAAAATATAAGATACATTGTGGTATTCGTCCTGGCTGCTGCGCTCATGATACCCCTTATCGGATCTGCTGAAGACTTCGCCAAGGTTGGTACAGTAGGCACCCAGTTCCTGAAAATTCCAATTGGCGCGAGAGGCGTTGGGATGGGTAATGCATTTGCTGCCCTGAGCAATGATGTCTCTGCGATGTACTGGAATCCTGCAGGATTGACCCATGTTGAGGGAAACGCAGTTTTCTTTGAAAGGGTTAATTGGCTGGCGGATATGAGTTATGATGCGGTAGGATACGCCCGAAAAATATCTCCCTCATGGGGAATTGGAGTTTTCGCGGCAAGTCTAAATAGCGGCGATGTAGAAGAAACGACTGTCAGCCAACCTAATGGTACTGGTGAATACTGGAGTGTTACCGACTGGCAGATGGGAATTTCGGCAGCGACGCAGTTGACGAATAAGTTCTCGATCGGTTCAAACTTTAAATACATCAGTGAAGATCTTGACGGTACTATTGCCGGTGCCTGGGTTGTAGATATTGGAACGCTATACGATACACGTTGGAATACTGTAAAGCTGAGCATGAATATCCGTAATTTCGGACCTGAAATTGAACTTGACGGTAACTATTACGACTACGACAATGGCACAATCCTGAATGATCCCACTGGATATCTGCCATACCATTTCCCTATGACGTTTAAACTTGGAATGGCAATCGAACCATATACAGACGAAATGCATCGTTTGACACTTGTAGCCGATTTGGAACATCCCAACGATAACATTGAACGTTACAACCTTGGTGGAGAATATGGTTTTCGTGAACTGTTCTTCCTCCGTGGCGGTTATACTATCGGACATGATACCCAAGGTTTCTCAGCCGGTATGGGATCGGGATGGCAAGGTTTTGGAATCGATTACGCTATTAGTGATTTCGGTATTCTTGAAATGGTACACAGGTTTAATGTCCATTATAACTTTTGATGCGACAATAACTGCCTCATTCAGAAGTTTATTAATAAACTGTCTGAGCTAAGGAGGGAAATAATATGTTTAGATTTTTGGGTAAAGGATTGACAGTACCGGTTGTATTACTTCTAATGTACACTATTGCTGTTGCCCAACCCGTTGCAGATAGAGCTGAATATGATGAAGCAACCAACGAAATACGGATATATTTCGATACCGAGGTAGTGACTGAAGAGAAATCAGTTGTTATCGATGGCATATTGATCGACGATGACAACGGTATGCAGAATGCAGACCTTGCGTTGCGAGGGGCACTGGTTTTAAATCAGTCAGCGAGAAGCTCCAGCTTAATTATTACCCCAATGTTCAACGGCGTTGTTGATCGTTATCTATATGTTAACGATTCGGGAACGGAAATTACTGCTGATTGTTGGGGAAGAGATTATGCTGACCTGATGGCACTTGAAATCGATCTGAATCACGACGACATGCGAATTTATATCCCCGGTGGAATGGTAATTGACTCGGATGGAATTGAATGCTCAGCAGGATGGATTTCGCTGGACTACATGGCTACGGCTGCAGGAAGTGAAGTTATGTTGACTGATGTAATCTATAATGCATCGTCCAATTTGCTTCATTTTGAATTCAATTCAGTCATGCAATTTGATCAGTTACCAGAGGATATTTCAGGAGATCATCCAGACAATGGTGATTGGCCAGGACCCGGAGACGGCATTCTCAGTACAGTGAATCCTGACGAAGATCGTAATGGTAACGAGGTACTGGATATGGAGCAGAATATCCGGTTGGTTAATATTTCCTTCATGGATACACTGGGCGGCAGCTTCACTTTTGCCAGCGCCCTGGACATGACCAGGGAAGATTCCACACATTTGTCGTTTGAACTTTCAAGAACGAACAGGGCAGCATTCGAGCAGCTTGATAATAATTCCATAACAGTCAGTTTTGGTGCATTCACCTTTGTGGATGAAAACTATAATCCTCTTGTTCCTGTTGAAGAATCTGATGCATTTGTCGTTACCTATATTGAAGACTCAGTTCCGCTTCTTGTTGAAAGCGCACAGTATGATCTCGGTTTGAATGAACTCGAAGTGAAATTCAACCTCGCTGTTGATCCTAATGTCGCTTCTTACATAATAATGCCGAAATTCTGGTTTAACGGCTCAGGTATCGAATCCGACACTAATGAGGTAACGGTTTCAGTATTTGTCAGCGGTGGTGACGCAACTAGAAGTGGCAGTAACGGTGTTACAATTACCATGAATGTGCCTGATTCTCGAGCTGTAGAAGATTTTTATTTCGGGTACGATGATGTTGAATACGAAATCGAACTGCTGGCGAATGCAGTAATCAGTGAGCAGGGAAACGGAAACAGTCACGGTTCTGTGGATTTAGTATTTGTCGATGAGTCAACTTCCAACAAAGCTCCTAACGTTGATTCAGTATCTTATGACGCATTTCTGAACCAACTCTATGTACTGTTTGACGTCAGGTTGGATCAGTTGGTGGAATTGACGGGATTCAGCATTGTGATCGGAGACGATGAATTTTCGTTAACGGGCGGTGAATTTGAACGGACTACGGGTAACAAAGCATTAATTATTGATATTAACAGATTCGATCAAAACAATTTTGAGATGAATGGAGACCGGGCGAATGCTACATTAAAAGTAGCGCCATTCAGCGTTTATCAACAGAACAAATTGAACGGTAATCGTCAGATTCCAGATAATAACAGCGATGCCCAGATTGACTATATTGCAGATACGAACCCGCCTCTTCCCAAATACCTGTTTTACGATTTTCAGGAAGGTCGTCTAATACTTGAAACTCAATCAGCTCTTCCTGTCTCAGCAGTGGATTTGAATAAACTTAATTTCGCGGGTGTTACTTTATCTGCTGCCGATAGCGCCTACTTCGGCGCTGACAGTATAGTACGAGGTGATTACAACCGGATAATCTTCTATCTGAACGATTCCAATGTGGAGGCGCTAAATGCAATTTCTGATGGCAGTAAGGATGCGGTAGAAGTTGATTTTTCAGCCGGATTTCTAATGAACGGTGATGGTATCGAATCCCCGGAAATGTTGAATATTACTGATCTGGAACATTTAACTGCTGACTCCAATGCAGTTGATGTTTTAATCGGCTATGGGCGGGATTTCTTCGTTCGCGGAAAAGAATATTTCCCTTCTTTACCGCGACGGGAGCACGCTTCAATCAGAAAAATATCAGAACACGCCACATGGTATATTGCAAATAGTCAGTGGTTGGAAATGGATCAATTGAATGGTATCGACCACTACGATGGAGATACCGAACCTCCGACTTTCGCTCCTTTTCCAACAGGCGTAGTCCCAATGGTTATGGCTGAAGTTGATTCGGCAGTCAAATATTTCGAGCACTCATCGCCAAATAATCCTGATAAGGGTGCGTATGAGGTAATTCTTGAACTGTTTGCCGATGGTCAGGAAGACAAGATTCCGGAGAAAGTTAATATTCTTTTCGCTGATGTTTATGATGATTATGGGGAAGATGGAAGAAACGATTCCAAGGGTGCGATGTGGCAGCCGGGATACTTCAGACCTGATGATCTTCCTGGCAGCGATGTTGAATATTCTAATGGCTCAGAACTGATTGTTGTTGATTGTTATCCTCAGAGTTTCAACAACCCCGACAAAATTGTCTATAGCTGGGATAACAGGTCGGGTCCTGACTATGTATATAACCAGGCAAATTTTGAAAGCATCAACGATGGACTTGGCGCATTAACCAACATCTTCACCCAGTATGTTACATATAAAGTAGATATTTATGAACAGGAATGGATGCGTGTCGGTCTGGCATACCTGGCTGAATTCATTGTTGGAAGAGGAGTAGAGCTTAATGATGAGGACAGCCTCGTTATTGTTGACCAGCCTACATTTTACGGGGCGAGTGAAGCGAGAGGACTTGCTGGTGGGAATATTCTTGTCGCAATGGGAGCAGACCATAACAGCCGTGTAGATTATACTCATATGTATATGTTCTTCCTCTATTTGTGGGAAAAATATGGCGGAGATGAGATAATCCAGGAGATTGCCGCTTCACCTCGTGCAGGTTTAAATGCAATAAATGAGGTTATTATTGATCATCAGGATCAACTTCCGGAATACTTAAAGAATAAAGGCATTTCTGAAGTAATTCTTGATTTTGCTACTGCGAACCTGTTGGATGTGGTTGATGCAACACAAGGCGATCACGGAATATATGAATTTGAACAGATCAATACGCGCGGACCGGTTCGAGGATCTCAACTTAAATGGAAAGACACATCCGGGAAGGATAAAGCGCCTTACCTGAAAAATTGTCCCATACTGGGTTTCAGTTACTATTACACTTCATACGGCGACCTGGATCCTAACAGGGCGCTTGATCCCACAAATGACGATTTGGTGGTTTTCGCAGGCTCAGACGCTTCATTCATAAAATTCCGCAAGGTCAATGTGCGGGCTTCCAATATTTCTCCTGATCTGGGTGACGAATACAAAATACAGGATTTTTCAGGTGAAAACTGGGATGATGACTTGAATCGAGGTATTGCTTCTATGTCACCGGGAGGTAATTGGACTCTGGGGACGGGTGATGATGATTTCCCCATGTGGGTGCTTATTGCCAGTGGTGGAGGAGAATTCACATTAACAAACGAATCGTCTGCCTCTGAATTCACCCGTATTTTCATCGCTCAAAATCCGGCTCTATCCCGGAAACTGGACGTATATGTAATCACAGAACTCCAGTTGTATAACGAGGAAGCTGATGCAGCGCCTCTATTGTATGCATCTTCAGATTCAGATGGAAATGATACATTACTGGTTTATTCCTCATCGGATAATTTTGAACTGACCACGGTTGATAATGAAATGAGCCATCATCATCTGTATCTAGCCAGTGGATGGATGCCGGAGGCAGGGACGTATTATTGGCATTTAGGTGGCTACTATTCCAATGGCAATGAAGTAAACGCCCCTACGATGTCTGTAGGTGTAAATCGCCTGCCGGGGGGTGAACCCGGTGAATTGGCGCTTGGTAAGGATGTGATAGTGAGAACTTCAAGACATTCGTTGTCAAGGTCAGCATGGGGGAATATCACGACAATTCCTGATGTAGGTCAGGCTGGGGAGTTAGACGAGCTGCCGGTTATCCCGGATGATTTTGAACGCATCAATGTCAGCCCGGATTACAGGGTTGCTCCCGTAAATCTCGAGCTTGAAGATCCAGCAACTTTGACTATCAGGTACGATCAGGAGCTTGCAGAAAACAATCAGGTAGGTATCTATTATTTACATGAGAATGCCTGGGCATACGTAGGTGGCAGTATTGATGAGGAAGCTGGCACAATCTCAACCAGAATTGCCCGATTTGGTACATATCGTGTAATGGCGGGTGAACATGGAGATATTCTTTCCAACCTGCTGATCCCTACTGAATACAGCCTGAAACAAAACTATCCAAATCCGTTCAACCCGGCGACAACAATCGAGTTTCAGTTACCGTCAAGCGGACAGGTCAGTCTGTTCATTTATGACATCCTTGGTCGTCGCGTAGCAAAATTGTTGGATTCTCACTTGCGGTTTGGAACGCACCGAATTGTCTGGCATGGAACCAGTGAAGAGGGTTCCAACCTGGCGTCCGGGATGTACTTCGTTCGTCTTGAAGCGGGTGATTTCACAAATACAAGAAAAATGGTACTGGTCAAATAAAGTTGGAATGGAGGAACAAAAAAATGTATAAATACATTAGTAAAAAGAATATCATAACTTTGTTGACCATGATGCTGTTTTTAACAGTTGTGTTCATACCGGGCTGTGAAACATCCAGTGATGATATTCCAACAGGCGCACCTGTAACTGTTGAGGGATTAGTTGAAGATGGCTGGTCTAATTACGAAGAGGGAAATTTCCAGGAAGCTGTTACTTGTTTTATTGAAGCAACCAATGCTGATGCGAAAAACCTCGAAGCATACCTTGGAATGGGATATGCTTTCGCGCAACGGGGTGAATTAATCAGAGCGCTGCAGAACTTCGATAATGTGATTGCATTGAGTTCAGTGCTTGAGGGAGCCGATCCTGACGATGGAGGAATTTCATCGAGTCAAGCCAATGACCTTCGAGCTGAATCGAATGCAGGAAGAGCAATTGCGTATCTTGCTGATGGTGAATTCGAAAATGCAATTGATTTTGCTGATGAAGCGCTTGTTCTTGACAACGCCTTCCAACACCGGTGGATAGCTGATTTTGACGTAACCAAATTGAAGCTCGTTAAAGCTGAAGCCTACTTTGGCAGTGGTGATTATGCTAACTGTATGTATGTACTTGATGACATTTCCGGGAATTTTATCAGCGGTTCTACACAGATTCAAGAGGCATCAGATACAGTAGTTGTGACACTGCATCAGGATACTTGGAATACCGGGATAGCTGAACTTGAATTGACAAATTTCAATTTGATTGTTCCGGAAGTTGTAGTGATTTCCGGAGATGATGCACATGAAAACATGTTTGATGTCGTTAGTTTTGAATCGACAGGAAATACCCTGCAATTCAAAGCAAATCCAATTCCTCAGAATGGCGATACATACGTTATCGAATATAAATATGCCTCCAATTTTGGTGAATTTTTAATTGAATTGAGAGTCAAAATTGATGCATTGAGGTAATATTCGTTGTATTTTGTGGTTTGGATAAGTTTTTAGAGTGAGATTGTAACAAAGATAAAAAAACGTTAATGGTAACGTTAAACAAAGAAAACAGTGCTTAAAACACCTAAGTCAGGTGAAACAAAGAAGGAGGATTTATGTTCCGTAGGACAATGGTTATGTGCTTAGCATTATTGCTTGCAGGTGCAGTATTTGCAGGTGAATTGGTCGAGCTTAAACCAGTTGAATTTCACAAATCGCGTGGACCTGTAGTTGATGAACTCGACTGGGGAGATGAAGACTTCCGGGGAGAGATTTTTCGCTATGGTAACGATGTATCTGAGTACTATTTGAGTTCAGGTTCCCAGGGTGACACAATGTGTGTCGTTTTTCAACCACTGGCGCCCTGCTCAATATATGTAGCGCAGGTGCAATGGAACAGCGAAGGTAGTTTCCAGACATTTCTCTGGGATTATAACGATGAAGCAGGTGAGTCAGGACGCTCGGTAGATCGAGGTACTTCTCCGGTAAGTCCGCTTGGAGATCTTGTCTTCGGGCCGTTTGTCAACTCTTGTACTGGCTCAAACGAATGGGAATACCTGTTTAACCCGGATGATCTTGAACCTGTTGGTGGAGGTATTGAGTGGGATATGTCCAAGTTCGTGGTTGGATTTGTAAAAACCCAGGATGATGGACATCCCCAGCCATTAGCTGATGATGTAACCGGTCGCCGCTTCACATACACCTGGATGGGTGGGCCCTGGACGGATAACGAAGACTACGAAGAAGTGTGGGGTTCTTATTCCAGCAATATCGCAGGTGCAACAGTTGTTGATTTAATGATAAGAGTGCTGGTTACTTACACCGAAAATGCACCTCCATTTATTTCTTCAATGAGCCAGCTTCCCAACACGATAAATGGAAGCAAAGATTGTAAAGTCACCGCCAAGATAATTGATGGAGAAGATAACGATTTTACAGCGAGTTTATTGGTATCCATGAACGGTGGCGATGCTACATCTTATGATATGACTGATGCCGATGGTGATGATATTTTTGAAGCTGAATTCGCTCTTGCGGCTGCTGATTCAGGATCGCAATTCAACTACTGGATTGAAGCTACTGATTCAGAAGACGCCTCCAATACTAACGAGGATGGTCAGCTTTTCTTCACAGTCATAGAACTCATGAACCCGGATGCTCATATGCTCGTAGTAGCTGACAATATGGGTGAACGCATTGACGTACTTACCTCTTACCTCGACTCGCTTGGTAGCGTGGATGTTTCCTATGAACTCTGGGATGTTGAAAACAATAAAGGTCTTGATGAGTTCACAGTTAACGGTGGTATGTGGAATACTATTTTTGTCTGTGGATGGGGTGTAACCGATATGCCGGCGCGTGAATGGGATGATTCTCCATTTGCCCATCGCTTCATGACCGGTTGCAACATCATTTTCTCAGACATGGATTATTTCTTTGCCCAGGTTCCTGATGAAGAAGAACCGACCTTCTCAGAAGGTGACTTCGCTTTTGACTGCTTCGGAATTGCAAGTGGCAGCAATGACGTACAACCGACTGATACGGCATTCTTTGGTGTTTCAGGTGATCCCGTCAGTGGTGCCTTCGCTGATGAAGCATACGTCATCGATCCTGCATACAGTGGCAACTGGGCTGACTTTGTAGTTGCCAATGCTGAAGCCGAAGTTATTTTTGAAGGTGCTGAAATTGGCAGAGGAATGGCGCTCAAAAAAGAAGACGGTGACCAGAAGACTGCTTACTTTGCTTTCGATATGTTCAGCACCCTGGTGGTTGATTCTTTCCTGCCTTATCCTGATGACTATCCGGATTACTGGATTGTTTATTACTATGCAAGTGAAGATTTCGTCACATTGATGGATGACCTGCTTGAATGGGTTGGCCCCGGTGTTTATGACGTGGAAGAAACGCCTGTGAATGCTCCAGCAGCTTACACATTAAGCCAGAATTATCCGAACCCCTTCAACCCCACAACGTCTATTGCCTTCAGTATTCCAGTTGCAGAGAATGTAACTTTGAAGGTCTTTAACATTACTGGACAAGAAGTGGCTACGCTTTATAATGGCTTCACCCAGCCAGGGTCAAAGAGCATCACTTTTGATGCATCCGACTTCGCAAGTGGTATTTATCTCTACAAACTCGAAACCGGTTCTGTCACAATGACTCGTAAAATGGTGCTGATGAAGTAAAAAAAGTAAATCCCTCTTGATAAGGGATTACAGCATTATGATAATAGCCCGTTCCAATTCCTGGGACGGGCTATTAGTTTGAATGGGTTACTCTCGATAAAAGAGTAAATACTATATAGTTGATAAAAAAATGAGTCAAATATCTCCTATTTTGCCGGCATTGTCATTGCCCAGGGCAAAGGCATAACTTCGATTTCTTCTTCCGGATCAAGATCAGGTGAAGGCTCTTCCGCCCACACAAGCGCTCGTGTCGGGCAGTATTTTGCACATGCTGGATCGCCGCCGCAAACATCACATTTGACAATTTCCTCATAAGCCGGATCGAAGTGAATATTCCCGAAAGGACAAGCCATCGTACAGGCTTTGCACAGGATACATGCATCAGTGCGGTCAATAGCGCCTGTATCAGGATTACGTGTCAGGGCTCCGGTAGGGCATACGGTCTGGCAGGCAGCATCCTCACATTGCAGACAGAGGACTACCGATTTAATTTCACCCATTAGTGTGTAAGCGCGTACTCTGGTCAATGCCGGTTTCATCGGGTTGCGTGTATGTACAAAACTGCATGCCACTTCACAGTTTTTGCAATCAGTACAACGATACGGAGTAACAAATAATCTTTTTGACATTTTGATCCAACCTATTTAAAACTGAACTCTGGCAAATGTTACTGCTGTTTCTTTTTTGCGGACTTTGTCACTTTTCAGGAAATATTCTTTTGGCAGTCCGGATTTTTCCGCGAAATGATCGATCTGTTCCGGAGTACCAATGGGTTCATGGGAAATTTCATCATAAACGAGGTCAAATTCCCTGCCCCATATTTTTCGCTTACCATTTACGAATTCTTCAAATGGAATTGCATTGGTCGGACAGCTCAGGGCGCATGCAAGGCAGCCAATGCATGCATCTTTATCTGGAACATCTACATATTTATCAGGACCGCGAGATAGTGTTGCAATAGCGTTTGCTCCGATTGCATCACAGACACGGACACAAATAGTACACATGATACAGGTATCGGCGTCTTCACGTTTGGTATAACTTGTATCATGTATGCCATATTCGGCTGCAAGCTGACGAATTACATCTGATTCCGGAACACGGGCTAAGAGTAGGTCAAGAACTACACTCCTGTTTTCACGAACTTCCTCGCTACGTGTATCGATGATTAATTCCTCTTCCACGGGATAGAGACAACTTGTAACAAGTTTTTTCCAACCTTCCCATCCCGGCTTTGTAATCTCTACAACGCACAACCGGCATGCGCCGAAAGATTCCAGTCCCGGATGATAACACAGACTCGGTATTTCAATCCCACATTCACGAGCGACTTCGAGAATAGATTTCCCTTTCTCAGCATCTATTGATCGACCATCTATTGTCACTCTTACTTTTTCAGATCTGTCTTTGGGCATTTTACTTAACTCCACGCGCATCGGCGAGTTATTCAATCAACTGAAAAATGTTCTCTTGATATAATAGAGAAACATAATATCTAAACTGTTCTAACTATTTACGCACATTAGTTGAAAAACGTATAATTCTATGGGTTGACAACTTCGAGTTCTCGTCTATTTACAATTTCTCCGCCGGAAATAATATCTACAGTATCCACCGGACAGACTTCATAACAGATACCACATACTATACACTTATCCTGATCAATAACGTGTAATTTCTTGTTTTCACCACTGATAGCATCAACCGGACACTGTTTCTTGCATATCAGGCATCCGATGCAGTCCTTATTAATGTCATATTTAACCAGTGATTTACAAACTCCCGCCGGGCACTTCTTCTCTTCAATATGTGCCATGTATTCATCCCGGAAGTATTTTATCGTAGATGTAACAGGATAAGGAGCGCTTTTTCCAAGTGCGCATAGGCTTGCAACTTCCATCGTATGGCACAGGCGGTCAATTTTTTTCAAGTCGTCTAATTCACCATCGCCCCGGATAATCCTGTCAAGCAATTCATGCACTTGTCTTAATCCTTCTCTACAGGGCACACATTTTCCACAACTTTCACCGATAAGAAAACGGATGAAATAATCAGCAATGTCCACCATGCAGGTACGATCATCCATCACGATCATGCCTCCGGATCCCATCATTGCTCCGGCTCGGCTTAAGGTGTCAAAATCCACCGGCAGGTCAAGTTTATCTACTGGGAGACAACCACCGGAGGGACCGCCTGTCTGAACGGCTTTAAACGGTCTGTCATCAATTATCCCACCACCGATGTCAAAGATGATTTCTCGTAATGTCCGTCCCATTGGAACTTCAACTAATCCCGTGTTTTTAACTTTACCAACGAGACTGAAAGCCTTTGTACCTGTACTGCTTTTCGGACCTATAGATGCAAACCAGGAGCTGCCCTTATCAATAATTGCAGGCACACAAGTGAAAGTTTCTACGTTATTAAGCACAGTCGGTTGATCAAGGAGTCCCTTTTCAACACTACGAATATATTTAGCGCGGGGTTCACCTACCTTACCCTCGAGGGATCGCATCAGCGCAGACGATTCACCACAGACGAATGCTCCTCCACCCCGCGAAATCTTGAGGTTGAAGGTCATGCCTGTTCCGAGAATATTCTTCCCCAATAACCCGGCTTTTTCAAGAGTATTTATTGCCATTTGAAGATGTTTTACAGCTAATGGATATTCATGACGCACATAGATGAAACCATCTGTAGCGCCAAGGGCATATGCTCCAATCAGTAAACCTTCGATTACAGAATAAGGATCACCCTCCATGATTGCCCTGTCCATAAAAGCGCCCGGATCACCTTCGTCGCCATTGCAAATAATCCAGACTCGATCCTGCTTTACACGTTTAGCGCTTCTCCATTTTTTGCCGGTAGAGAATCCTGCTCCTCCACGACCACGAAGACCTGATTTTTCAATCTCTTCAATGACATCATCGGGAGACATCTCGGTTAATGCTTTAACAAATGCTTTGAAACCATCTTCAGCAATAAAATCGTCCAGGTTTGAAGGATCAACAACACCGACATTCCTTAAGGCAACCTTGGTTTGAAGAGCGTAGAAACGAATATCGGTATATTTTTTTATAAGATCACCGCCGCGTGAATCGCAGGATTTGAAAAGAAGCCGTTTAATGATTTCATCATTAAGTACTGTTTTTTCGACAATCTCCTCGGCATCCTTGATCTTTACTTTGCTGTAGAAAAGTTTAGAAGGTTCGAAAGTGACAACCGGACCAGCTTCACACAATCCATGACAACCGGTACATTTTGCCTCAAATTTTACCCCTACTTCGAGATTCTTCTTTTTTAACTCTTTTTTATTCTTTTCAATAGTTGCCTTGATTGCACTGAAAATCTCTCGTCCTCCACGAGCGATACATCCGGGACCGGCACAAACACGAATTTCCATTGTGCGCTGCTGACGGTATTTTTTTACCTTTTCCGCATATGCAAGGAGAGCTTCAGGATTTTTAAAACTTAAAGCAGCGCTCATGATTGTTGTTCCTTCTTCAGCATTTTGTCAAGTTTATCCGGTTTGACGTTTGCGTAATAATTCTCATTTACGACAATAGCCGGCGCCATAGCGCAAGCTCCAACACAATTTACAGTTTCAAGGCTGAATCTACCGTCTTTAGTACATCCATGAGAAACTTTCAAATCAAGTCGGCGCTCCAGTTCATCCACCAGGATTTGAGCGCCACGAACATGACATGCAGTTCCCAGGCAAACCTTAATTACTTTTTCGCCACGAGGTTCGAGGCTGAATGCCCTGTAAAAAGTCGCTACTCCCTGAACTCGGGCGCGTGGGACGTTTAACTCATCCGCAACCCTGTCAAGCGCTTCAGGTGGCAGCCAGTTCAACCGGTCCTGTACCTCTTGAAGAATCATTATCAGACTGTCTTCTTCACGCGGGTACAAATCGAATATTTGATCCAGTTTGCCGTTCGTGTCGCTTTTCAGGACAGCCGCTTTCTTCTTGGAGGCTTTTGTTTTCGTTTCAGAATTCATTGTGTCTTCTTCTAAACTTTTCTTGTTTTTCTTCTAAAGCAAATGTGAAAAGGCGTAAAAATATTGCACTACTATATTATATAAATTTCCTAATTCTTGTTTTCCATCTCTCTTTTCGCGATTTCCGCCCCTCTCATTATGCAGGCAATATTTGAATCTATGAACTGAGGTTTACGCTGGAATTCAGTTTTGACAATATCAATAATCGACTCGAGCTTTAACATTCCGCTGCATTGAGCATAGGCGCCCAGAATAATCATGTTTGCTGCTTTGTTGTTGCCAAGTTTCATTGCTTCTTCATTGCAGGGTACTAATATTTCAATGACGTCTTTTCGCTTCACCCTGTCCGGAATCAGGCTGCTGTTAATCAGTATAAATCCACCGGCACGAATTGTCGGTTCGAATTTTTCCAGGCTTGGACGGTTCATGGCAACGAGGTCCTGGGGATTGTTGACGATAGGGCTGCCAATGGGATGATCGGCGATTACAACTGTACAATATGCCGTGCCACCCCTCATTTCAGGACCGTACGATGGCACCCAGGCGACTTCTTTACCTTCCTCCATCCCGGCTTCGCCATAAAATTTCCCGGCAGACAATATCCCCTGCCCGCCAAATCCAGCAAATTTTACTTCACGTTGCATCTTGAACTCCAATTAAGAATTAAGAATTAAGAATTAAAAACCTTCAATGCTTTTATCCAAATTCTTAATCAATAAATATCTATGGTATTCTCAACATCCCCAAATCATAAAATTGAACCTGTTACTAAATGTCGCTTCTTTCAAATGAAGTCACGACCAAGTACATTCTTCATAGCTAAAAAACATCTTTTCCCATTTAGGCATTGATTTCCACAAGTCTTTCCCCAAAATTTTCCTAATTCCTAATTCCTAATTCCTAATTCCTAATTCCTAATTCCTAATTCCTAATTCCTAATTATCTTTCCCAATCATAGTCTGAGTTGGTACATCAACTTCTTCCGGAGTTTTCAGTTCTCCAAGAGGGAAATATGGAATCATATTGTCTGCGATCCATTCAGTTGATTCATTCGGTGTCATTCCCCAGTTAGTCGGGCAATTCGATAAGACCTCCACTAATGAAAAACACCGATTTTCTTCCTGATATTTGAACGCTTTACGGATATATTTTTTTGTACGGATGATCCATTGCGGTGAATGTGCTGAGCCACGCGCGATGTACGCTGGAGTACGTAAACTGGATAGTAATTCACGTATGCGAATGGGCCAACCGGCAGTCTCTGTATCACGTCCGAAAGGACATGTCGTTGTTACCTGATTCGGTAGAGTAGTAGGAGCCATTTGTCCGCCAGTCATACCATAAATTGCGTTGTTGACAAATATTACAGTGATTTTTTCGCCACGATTAGCAGCGTGCAGAATTTCATTTGTACCAATAGAGGCAAGATCGCCATCACCCTGGTATGAAAAAACAATCATTTCCGGGCTGATCCGTTTCAACCCGGTTGCAAAAGCTGAAGCCCTTCCATGCGCAGCCTCGAGAAAATCACAATTCATATAGTTATACATCAATACGCTACAGCCTACCGGTGCTACTCCACAGGTTTTTTCGCGCAATCCCTCTTCATCAAGCACTTCAGCTACCAGTCGGTGGATCACGCCGTGAGTACAGCCGGGACAATAATGCGTAATGTTCTCCCGCATTGCTACCGGGCGTTCGAATATTTTATTAACAGCCATACATACTCCAATTAGGAATTAGGAATTAGGAATTAGGAATTGAAAACAATCAATGCTTTATCTTAATTCTTAATCGATATTATTTCCTTATATCTTTGTTTTTTTCTATTGAAACATTGCTTTTCACAAGACTTCCTCAAAAGTTTTTCTAATTTCTAATTTCTAATTTCTAATTTCTAATGATCTTTCTGATTTCAGCAATAACCTCTTCCGGGCTTGGCACAATCCCTCCCTGTCTTCCAAAAAAGTGAATCGGCTTGATACTTTTTGTGAAGAGTCTGATATCTTCTATCATCTGTCCACTGTTCATTTCGATTGTCAGGATTTGCTTTACATGTTTTTTATTTGCGAGTTCTGAGATTGTTACATCATCAAATGGATACAGTGTTATCGGGCGGAACAATGCTATGTCAATACCTTCCTCATTCAGTTGATCTATTGCTGTTTTGCATACGCGAGCAGAAGTACCGAAGGCGGCGAGTATCAGCTCAGGTTTGCCCAGTCCTCCATAAATTTCACTCTTCTTCTCTATATCCATCTTTTTATATTTATTAGCGAGGTGAATGTTATGTTTTTCATTCTCTTCAGCTTGTAGATATAGAGTTTTGATAATATGCGGTTCACGTCCTTTAGCTCCGGTTGCCGCCCAACTGCTGTGATCAGCCGGTTTACCTTTTTTAATTGTACTGAAATCAACAGGCTCCATCATCTGTCCGATTAATCCATCCGCGAAAATCATAACAGGATTGCGATACTTGTCAGCGAGATCAAAAGCCTGCATGATATGCTCAACCGCTTCCTGAACAGTTGATGGCGCAAGCACCAGCAGACGATAATCGCCATGCCCACCACCTTTTGTCGCCTGGAAGTAATCGCCTTGACTGGGCAAGATACCCCCAAGGCCGGGACCTGCTCTGCAAACGTTTACAAGGACGCATGGAAGTTCAGCGCAGGTGATATAACTTATCGCTTCACTCATCAAACTGATACCGGGACTGGAACTGGTAGTGAAAGCACGTTTACCGCTTGCGGCAGCCCCGAAAAGCATGTTACTCGCGCCTAATTCGCTCTCAGCTTGCAGGAATACTCCCCCGACTTCAGGCATTCGCCTTGCCAGATATTCAGCTACTTCGGTTTGAGGAGTTATAGGATACGCGAAATAATGCATCGCCCCGGCTTGAATAGCTGCCTCGCCTATTGCCTCGTTGCCCTTCATCAATTTTTTTGCCATAATCGCTTGTTCCTACAAAACAGGTAATTCAAATCCGAATTTCTAAATCAAACGGTGTTGTAACACTTATGCCAACCTGATCATCAATCATTAATTCATAATCGATATAAATAATAAAGCTCACACACACATTTGTTCTAAATCCTAATACGAGTAAAATTCATATTGTACTGCATTGACACTTACGTCAATCGCAAGGTCAGGGCAGATAATCGCACAGAGTCTGCATCCGATGCAACGAGGTTGTTCAATCACCTTCGCGTAAAAATACCCTTTTGTGTTGATCTCTTTTGACATGTCGAGGATTGCCTGTGGGCAGGCAACTACACATAACTCGCAACCTTTACAGCGGTCAGGATTTATTTCAACCAACGGCATTATGATTTATCTCCAGATTGTGTTAACAATAATTTCAGCATCAGGGTAAAAACTTTTCTATGCAATAATCGTAAATTAAAAATCCTGTCAATCCTTCGCAACGTTTTCCCGGATTCAAGAATCCGGGTTACTTTGAAATTCTTGCGAATCCATCCCGTGAATGTGTTGCCAATATTCCCGGTGGCGTACCTCCAAGCCAAGGGGGGAGCATGATTCGTTCCATAGGAAATACAGGAGCCGGGAAATCTTTAAATTCAATTAACTTCCATAATTGTTCCCCAGGCGAGTCAAGTAATTTCTCGTTGTGAAGAACACTGACAAGAGAAGTTATGAAACTAACTGGAACTCCCTTTTCACCGGCAACAGCCTCGGTAAATATTGCACCTTCTTTTATCATTTGGAAATCAGTTTCATCCATCAGATGAGTATTCCCGGCAATAGAAGTGATTTTCAGACGTGAAGCATGTTCGATTTCGCTCATTAAAGTCAGTGCACCTTCGACAGTATCAGTAAATGGACGGTTCTGATTAAGAACGAAAATCATTTCATATTCAATCCGTTTGAAAACCGGGGTTAAAGTAGATAATACTGTTGCTCCAACATTATCTCCACCAACGTCCAGAACTGTTATGTCATTCGGATGTTCGACTGCACCACGGATTTCGGGCAGCAGAATTGGTAAATCAGCGCTATTCATTCCTGCATCAGGGGCGACAACTTTTGCTCCGAGTTCCTCAAGTTGTGTTCTCGCTTCCCGGCAACGGAAGTATGGATTAACGAGATCAAGATCGCCAATGATAACCTTTTCGCCGCTTTTTGCAAGGGCGCTGACTACATTAACTGCAACCTCAGTTTTACCGCTGCCATAATTCCCCGTGAAAAGAATCACATTTTTTCCAGGTGGATGGAATGAAAACACCAAACCTCCGTTTTAATTAAATGATGAACTACTTTTTTTCACTATATTTACAATATATAAGATATTAAAAGAAATATTTGTGCAGATTTAAAAGGAACTATCCCATATATTCAGAGGTTAAAGGTACGAAAACCACAGCTTTTGCGCAAATAAATAATCGTGACTAATCCTCTGTAATATCATTCTCTTAAATGATAAGGTTGTGAAAATCAGCTCAAAGGTTCAAAATTATGACTTTAATGCATTGTTGCTTCAATATTATAGTTTTTACAATTGACTCTACACTTATCGCAAAGAACAAGAGATTGTGGGAAATCTGATATTATAATACTATATTTCTGCTTCATAACATAAAAAAACAAGGAAGAAAAAGGTGAACATTCCTTTAGTATTATTAATGGCTGGTGGTGACCCCGGTTCAGCTCCTTCAGGTGTATCGGGAGGAATACTCGGTTTTCTACCATTCATATTAATTATTGTGGTTGTTTATTTCTTAATGCTCAGACCCCAGATGAAACGTCAGAAAGAGCAGAAAGGCATGATGTCTGAGATCAAGGCTGGCGATGATATTGTAACGATTGGTGGAATGCATGGGACAATTGCGGGCATTCGAGATAAAGATAACTCTTTAATCGTAAAGGTTGGTGATAATACCAAACTTATCTTTGATCGAGCGGCGATTGCCCGTGTGGTAAGCAAAGCTGATGGATCCGATAAGAAAGTATAGAATATTGTGAGCAGGAAGTTGTATGTGCTTGAATTGTTTAGTCTGTCCCGAAGGGACTGTTGATTTTAGCCCATACTTTCAAGTATGGGTTCTGGTAAACCAGAAGATTAAGTCCTGTAAGGACGACTGATAACTTTGATTTTGCATTGGTTAGATAGAATGTAGAAAATTTCTGAGTGTCAAATGTCTAAAATGAAGATTAGAATATATGGCGATCCGGTTCTGAGACAAGTTTCAGAGGATGTTACCGAATTTGATGAAGAACTGCAAAAAGTCACCACTGAGATGGTTGCAGCGATGATAGACAATGAGGGAGTAGGGCTTGCTGCGCCCCAGGTAGGAATCTTGGAGCGATTTCTTGTTATCGGTTTACCGGTTGAGGGAGATGAGGACAAACGCCGTATATTTGTTATTATTAATCCTGAGATACTTGAACATAGCGAAGAGTCTGTCATTGGGGAAGAAGGGTGCCTGTCCTTACCGGATATTACAGAGGATGTGAGTAGGTACAATAGTATTAAGGTTCGTTTTCAGGATATTTTCGGTGAATTCCATGAAATAGCAACTGAAGGTTATTTTGCACGTGTAATACAGCACGAAACGGATCATCTGGAGGGAGTCCTGCTTGTGGATCGGATATCGCCATTAAAACGGTCATTGCTCCGGGGCAAACTAAAACGACTTCGCGAGCAGCAGAAGGAAATAAATGTAAAGGCATAACCTTATGCGAGTTGCTTTCCTTGGTACTGCTGGATTTGGAATTCCGACACTTGAGGCATTACACTCATCTCCACATGAGGTCGTTGGAGTTGTGACAGGACCCGACAAACAAGCAGGGCGGGGGCGGAAACTTAAACCTTCTGCAGTGAGAGTTATAGCCGAATCCTTAGGTCTGAATGTTCTCACCCCCAAAAACCTTAAAAACAAAGAATTCATTGCAAGTTTCTCTGCCTTGAAACCGGATGCTGCTGTTGTTGTAGCTTTCAGGATACTCCCCCCCGAGGTTTTCAATATTCCAAAATCCGGAACCCTGAATATCCATCCCAGCCTTCTACCAGCATATCGTGGTCCAGCGCCGATCAATTGGGCAATAATCAACGGCGAAGAAGAAACCGGGATCAGTATAATTAAGATCTCCGATAGGATCGATGCCGGTGGAGTACTGCTTCAAAAACGTTTTTCCCTTTTGCCGGATGAAACCGCAGGTGAACTATCGGAACGGTTGGCTAATGCCGGCGGCAAGATGATGCTTGAAGTCTTGAATAATCTTGCTTCTTCAACATTAACACCACTTTCTCAGGACGAGAGTCTTGTGACTCGGGCTCCGAAACTAAAGAAGGAAGATGGTCATATCAATTGGAACCAGCCGGCTGCTATAGTATATAATCATATCCGGGGAGTTACACCTTATCCCGGAGCCTATACATTGTTGGGGAAGCAATGGTTTAAGTTATATCTTCCGAGCGTTGTGCCTGGAACCGGAATACCGGGTGAAATCCTTGAAGTAGATAAAACACTGACTGTTGCATGCAGCGATAAGGCAATATCTTTTATGGAAATTCAGAGACAAGGAAAAAAGCGGATGTCGGTGTCCGATTTTAGACGGGGGTATGATCTTCCTCCAGGTACTATATTAGGGGAATGATGGTGATTACCTTACAGAATCCGAGGAAAATAGCTGTTAAGATCATTGAGAAATGGTTAGACAGCAATAAAAATATTGATAATATTCGTGATCAATATCTAAATGATAATTCATTGAAGGATGATCGTGACAGGGCGTTAGTAAATGAAATAATTTTCGGTGTAATCCGAAATAATGGTGACCTGAACCAAAAAATGGATATACTTGTTCAATCGGATGTAAAGAAGATGCAAAACCGGTTGAAGGCTATTCTTCTTACCAGTTTGTACCAGATATTTTATCTGGACAGGGTTCCGGCTTACGCGATAATAGATGAATCAGTAAATCTTACAAGGGAAATAATGGGCGAGAAACCTACAGGATTAGTGAATGCAGTGCTCAGAAAAGCAACAAAAATGGAAAAACAGGATGGACAAACGGTGCGTCCCGTAAATGCGTTTTATGCTGGAGTGGGAATATTAAGTCAATGGCGAAACAAGTGGGTACAGCAATGGGGCGAGGAAAAGACTGATGAACTGATTCAGTTTTTTGGCAATATCCCGTCTACAGGTCTCAGAAGGAACAGGCTGAAAACTAACGATGATAAATCCTGGATTGAAATACTTGTATCCGAGGGAGTAGAACCGGAGGGAATTCCTGGCTGGGATGGTTATGCTTATGCAAAAAAAATACGTCCTTCGACACTCCCTTCATTTGAAAAAGGATTAACGACCGTTCAGGATCCCGGTGCAGGACTGGCAATAAAAGCGCTTGATCCGCAACCCGGCGAGAACATACTCGATTTATGCTGTGCTCCAGGTGGGAAGACAGCCCTGATCTGGGAAATTATGCAGGGCGAAGGGACTCTTACCGGTGTTGATAAGAGTATGAAAAGGAATAAATTGACACGCGAAGGTTTGAAGCGGCTGGGACATGAAGGAGTTAAAGTAATTTCTGAAGACGTGGTGTCATTCAGTGAAGGTGAATTTGACCGGGTACTAATTGATGTACCCTGTAGCGGAACAGGTGTTGCGCACCGGAGAGCCGATCTCCTCCTCAAAAGACCGCCATTGCGTGTTTTTGAGATATCAAAACTTCAGCGCAAATTGCTTGAACATGCCGCCCGGAGAGTTAAGCCGGGGGGAGTGCTTGTTTACAGTACTTGCAGCCTTGAGCCTGATGAAAATGAAAAGCGAGCGCAAATAACCGAGAAAAAACTTGGCAATGATTTTGAAAGGGATGAATTATCGGATACGATTCCTGCAATCTGGAAACTTGATAAAGGGGAAGCAGCCACATGGCCTCCTCGCGATAAAGTTGACGGCGCGTATGTTGTACGATGGAGGCGTACGAAGTGAAATTCCGCGTCGTAAATGTATTTGACTGGATTGGACGAATAGCAATTGTGATGGTAGTCTGGGTGATTTTTGCTGCAATTGCACATTTCGTTGTTTTACCGATCATGGTGCGTAAGGGTCAAGAAGTGAAAGTTCCTGACATGTTGAATCATCAACTAGCTGAAGCCCAGGCGACTTTCGGGAAACAGGGTTTCAAGATTATAGTCGATGATGAAAGGTTTGATGCTGCTGCGGTTGAAGGTATAATTCTTGATCAGCATCCCAAACCGGGAAACCCGACTAAGAAAGGGCGTCGTATTCATGTTGCTGTTTCTGCCGGTCCACCGGTTACTACAGTACCTGATGTAATAGGGATGACAAAAGATGACGCAGTTTTCGCACTTCAAAGAGCACGATTGACAGTCGAGGATGTACAATACATCTTCAGTAAGTACGCTTATGAAGGGAAAGTTGTCAGTCAGAACCCGTCTGCTGGCGAACAAACCGGGCGCGATGATAATGCAACAATCATGATCAGCCTGGGAAAAGAACCTACAGTTTTTAAAGTACCTGAAGTTGCTGGCCTACCATTCAAGCAGGCTCGCTACCTGATATTAAGAGCGGGGTTGAAGGTCGGCAGCGTCAAATATGATGACTATGTAAAACATGTCGGCGGTGCTGTGGTGATGCAGAAGCCTGATTCCGGAACCGATGTTGAAAACGGCTCGTTCGTTGACCTTATTGTTAACAGGTAGATTAAGGGAATTACTTTCAGAGAGGTATAAAGTTGTGACAGAAGAAAAGAATAAAATTCCCGGAATCAGCGGAAAAGTAAAATTGTTGCCTTCGCTGTTATCTGTCGATTTCTCGAGACTCGGCGAGTATTCTCTGAAAGCGCTAACCGCCGGCGCGCACGGTTTACACGCTGATGTTATGGATGGACGATTTGTACCGCCCATTACGTTCGGTGCTGATATCGTCGCGAGCGTGTTTCAAGAGACCGGGGCATGGATCGATGCTCATCTGATGATCATCGAGCCGGAAAGACAGATAGAATCTTTCGCGAAAGCTGGAGTGAGCGCAATAACCGTACATGCGGAGACCTGCCCGCATTTGAACCGTGTGCTTTCAATGATAAAAGAATCCGGTTGTGAAGCAGGAGTATCATTTAATCCATCAACAGCATTTGAAGAAATCTTGCGTTATTCCCATTCGCTATTAGACCGGGTTCTTATTATGTCGGTCAATCCGGGGTGGGGAGGACAGTCATTTATTCGTGACTCATTATTGAAAATAGAGAAAGTCAGCCAAATATTAAATCAACTTGGTTCTGACGCTGAAATCCAGGTTGATGGTGGAGTAAATGCTGAAAATATCGGAGAGATCGTATCTTGCGGAGCTACTGAAATCGTTGCTGGTACTGCCGTTTTTAAGGGAGACATCAATGAAAATATTACTATATTAACTGAAATTATAAAGAAAACAATTTGATTGCGGAATTACGTGTTGATCGAATTATTGATTACTCTTGCATCATCTTCTGACTTGATCCGTGAATCAAATTTGTCACTACATTAGTAAACCGGAACACAATATTCCAGGTAGAGAAAAAAACACTTTAATCAAGATACTACAAACATTAGTATTTCCCCAGTATTTATAATATATTGGGAGAAATTTACATTTTTGAAATTGGAGATTGAAAATGTCAATAATTCGACCCTTTCCCGGCCTTCGTCCCCCAAAAGATCTTGCTGAAAAAGTTGCCAGCCCGCCTTATGATGTTCTCAACTCAGAAGAAGCACGGGAAATGGCAAAAAAGAATCCAGAAAGCTTTCTTCATGTTAACAAACCGGAAATCGACTTACCTCCTGACACGAATCCTTATGCCGATGAAGTATATGCTAAAGGGCGCGAAAACCTTAGAAAGTTCATCGATGATGGGATATTGATACAAGATGACGGTCATTGTTTCTATCTATATGCCCAGACCTGGAATGATCACCGCCAGGTTGGACTCGTGACAGCCGCTTCTGTTCAGGAATACATCGATGACAAGATTAAGAAGCATGAGCATACGCGTGAAGAAAAGGAAAAGGATCGTATCAGACATATTGAAGCGCTTGGTGCTCAAGTCGGACCGGTTTTCCTTACATATCTTGCGAGTCCTGAAATTGATGCAGTCATAGATATGATTCAGCAAAAAGAGCCGGAATACGATTTTACCGCACCAGATGGAATACAGCACACATTCTGGGTAATTTCATCAAAGCGTCGCATAGAAATGATCACCCGGCTCTTTGATTCCGTACCGCTGCTTTATGTTGCGGATGGTCATCATCGCTCCGCTTCCGCTACGATTATTGCGCAAAAACGACGCGAAGCCAACCCCGACTATACCGGTGCGGAACCGTGGAATTTTTTCCTCACTGTATTGTTTCCCCATAATCAACTGAAAATTCTTTCATACAATCGAGTTGTAAAGGATTTGAATGAGAATTCCATCGATGATTTCATTGAAAAGGTTGAAGAGAGGTTTTTTCTCTCAAAAGCTGACGATGCAGTTGAGCCTGATCGCATTAAACTCTTCGGTATGTATTTATCAGGTAAATGGTACAGGCTGGAAGTTAAACCTGAATTTTTCGATGAAAACGATCCGGTCAACAGTCTCGATGTTGCCCTGCTGCAAAACAACCTCCTTAGTCCAATTCTTGGGATAGAAGATCCCCGGAAAGACAAGAGAATAGATTTTGTCGGTGGAATACGCGGTACGAAGGAACTTGAAAAGCGAGTGGATTCAGGGGAAATGCAGGTTGCATTCAGTCTTCATGCTACTACGATTGAGCAATTGATAGCAATAGCGGACGCGGGAGAAATAATGCCGCCAAAATCGACATGGTTCGAGCCAAAGCTAAGGAGTGGATTGGTAATACATCAAATTGAATAATAATGGAATGAATTATGCCTGGATGTCCGAATTGCGGTATTAAAATACGATGGGATGATGTATTTTTCATTGGAAAATTCAATTGCCGTGAATGCGGAGCAAAAATATATACTTCCAGGAACTATTCTACTAAGTTTTTAGAGATTCTTTCTGTAGCATTACTTTGGTTTGCAATACATGGATATTACCATTTATTTGATATAATTTGGTGTTGACCTGGCATTATGGCTTGACATTGTTATTTTGCTGATATTCTTAATGGTACTTGCAATATTGTATATCAAGATAATCACGTTCTTCTATAAGTATGGCATTGAACAGACAAACGATAGTTCTATTGATTCATGAAAACTTGTCCAAATTGCGGTAATGAACAAAATGCCGATGATGCGCTTATGTGCGGATTATGCGGAGATGTATTTCCGGGTATGAAAGCCGCCGTTGAAATGAGCGCTGTTCGCCAGGCATCCTCAAAGGATGACCCTCCCCCTGACGATTATAAACTTCCCGCACGCCGTGATTTCGCACGGGAGATTTCAGGCAATAACTGGCGTACTGTTTTCCTGATGATCCTTTTTCCAATACTGATGGTCGCAATGGGATGGGCAGTCGGAGAATGGTATGGCGGCTATAGTAAATTGGGAATAGTAATCGCCATACTAATCGCAGTCGTTTACTGTTTGATAGCATGGTTTGCCGGGGACAAGGCGATTCTCGGTTTCAGCGGTGCCAGACCTGCTGACTCTGTTTTGGATTTACGGTTGATCAACGTAGTGGATGAAATGCGTATCGCTGCCGGTTTGCCTATGCCCCAGGTATATGTCATCGAAACCGATGCGCTCAACGCATTTGCCACCGGAAGGAGTCCTGCTCATGCTACAGTAGCGGTTACAAGAGGATTGATGAATAGTCTGAACCGTGAGGAACTCCAGGCGGTGGTAGCCCATGAGATCGGGCATGTCCGTAATCTCGATATCCGTTATGCCATGCTTGTGGCAGCAATGGTCGGTTCTATTGTTCTATTAGCTGATGGTCTGCGTCACAGCCTGTGGTGGGGTGGAGGACGAAGAAGAGTAGGACGATCAGGCGGTGGTGGTGGCTGGATGATGCTGATAGCATTGGTATTCATGATATTAGCGCCGCTATTCGCCCGGTTGCTGCAAATGGCAATCTCAAGAACCCGGGAATACCTTGCGGATGCCAGCGCGGTAGAATTCACCCGAAACCCAATCGCCCTCGCCTCTGCGCTCAAGAAACTTGACAGCCATATCCAAACCACGCCCCTAAAAAATGCCAACCGCGCCACCCAGCATCTCTATATAGTAAACCCACTAAAAAAATTCAAACCAAACGCCAGGGCATTACTCAGCACCCACCCCGCTATCGATGAAAGAATTGCAAGACTGAAAGCGATGGGGTAAATATTTTTTGACAATATTGTCCCATATTGACATTTCCGACTACCCGACTGTCCCCGGAAATCCACAAATTCTCATTTCAGCATGACCAATTTTCTTGTTTCATTCTTTTTTCCGGGGACATTGGCATTTATAAAATAAATTCCTGACGCGAAATCTGACATATCGAAGGTGAATTGTTTATATCCGGGTGAAAATCGACTTCCAGCGAGTTCTGTCACTTGCTGACCAAGTGGATTGAATATTCTGACATTCAAATACGATGTTTCTGGCAAACCGACAGTAATAGTCATAACGTGATTGAACGGATTGGGATAAATGGCGGAAATGGACCAGGTTTCGGGGAGGTTGCTGTTATTTTCTGATTCAACTCCTGTGAATGGTGTGTTGAAGCTCCATCTTTCCACCGCCCGGATACCGTTGGTATTGGTGTCGTTCGCGTGAACTGTCCACCAGTATTCCTCAAGTGATTCTGCGATAAAGTGAAAAGTGGTATCCTGCAATCCTTCGGCGACAATTGTGCCTTTTGCATTAGGACTTGTACTGACATAGACGTCATAAGTAACGTCATCGCCCTCTTCGACTCCATTTGAAGCCGACCAGGCAAGATCGATTTCCCAGGGCAGCAGTGTTGAACTGTCCGCCGGAGCGAGCAGGTGAAAAGTCATGGGAGGGTGAGGCTGATTCAAGGCTTCGGAACAATCGACAATGGTTAAGTAGTAATTATTGTGAAATATATAATTATCGGGAGATCTTATGGCGAGATAGCCGTAATCGTCTTGAATTATAGCATGGCGTGCCGCGGTGAATCGCCCGGTAATAATCCAGTTTTCAATATCCGTTACATCGAAGATACACGAAGGAAAGAGCAGGAAATTACCGTATGTCTGCATCCAGCCTGACCAGCCGTATTTTTCTGTATATGAGATTTCTTCGGGATTTTCAGGATCGGATACATCCAGCAGGCATAAGCCTGCTCCATCATAGCCTACTTCAGAGATATATGCGATATCATCATGTACCAGGATTTCAGCAAAATATCTATTGTTGTAGTTAGGCCCCAGATCATTCCAACGATCGCTGACGAAAGTTGCAAGGGGCCAATCCGTATCTTCATCGGCTAAATTGTAAATGAAAAGTCCATGTTCAGAACCAATCCAGTAAAGGTAATCACCATCGACAAAAAGCGATCCACAGATATTCCAGACATCATCGCGTGTACTATTATAAATACTGCGTGGATTTTGACGGTCTGTTACATCGAAAATTTCCAGCTCGCCATGAAAACCGGATTCGATCAGGAAATCGCCTAAATCGGGATTTGAATAATAAGCAATGTCGTCAACAGCGCAGACAGTCCTGCAAGTGTCAACATGATATGGATTTGCAAGATCAGAAATATCCAATATGTGTATAGGCCAGTCGGAATTGACAAATGCGGTATTGCCATCGATAATCGTTTCAAGACCGCCTCTCCCATAACCCAGATATAAAGTACTTATTTCGACTGGATTCATTGGATCGTTAACATCGACTATTCTAAGCCCTTTATCATCGCCGATGAATAGATGATTGTCCGAATATGCGACATGGTTAATACATTCAGGATACCAGAATGGTCCGAGGGAATCCGGTGAAGTCACATCACTGATGTCGAATCTACCAAGCCCTTTATCATAATCATCGATTAACGCTACTCCACTACCAACTGCAAGCGGTCCCCGGAAAAAATCCATGGAAGCAAAACCCAACTCCCGGATGTCAGCCGTGTCTGCAATATTGAAAACTCTTAAGCCGTTATCGGCTTCGAATAGCAAAGTGTCCCGGATAATATAGGTGCTTGTCACATCACATTCGCCTGCCAGGAAAGGTTCGGCAGGATTGGAAATATCATAGATTTGTAAGCTTCTGATATAAAGGCGGTCACCGTCGATCTGCATCTTGTAGGGATTTCTGCAGGGAAAGGTTCCGGTAAAGATAAAATTCTCGAGATTGCTTATATCGTAAAGGTCAACATTGTCGTCATCATCCGTAATTGCCAGGATATTGCCACCCACCGCGAAATATCCGGGTAATTCATCTTGCTCATGTACGAGTTCCGGAGATTCCGGATCGGAAATATCGAATATTTGAATAAGGTCATTATCGAACGATGTCCGGAGGAAAAGCAGGTTGCCATCCATATCTATTTGGCGGAGATTGGCATCGAACTCAATGGAGCTCATATATTCAGGTGAAGTTCTATCCGAGATATCGTAAATGATCAGGCTGTCCAGCTCCAGGCTGACCATGGCGATATTTCCGTTGTGAATAAAGTCAAAAATTTCATGATCGAATCGAATACGACTGACCGGCATGAAATGATTAGGATCGGAAACATCGAAGATCCCTATGTCTGACGACATCAAATAAGCGTAGTTATCGATAATTTCTATTTTGTTTATATAAGCACTGTGCCCGTACATGGTAGAGACCGTCGAAATATTCAGGCTGTCCTGGGCGAAGAGTGTATTCAGGTTAAAGAGCAAGCAAGCGATTGCCAGGCTCAGGTAAGTCCAAAATAATTTATTTCCCATCATCCCACCTCGAATACTTAGAAATTCGTTGGAAAAGTATTCCACCGTTAGTAATACTTAATATAAGGAAAACTTAGATAATTTGCAATTCAGGAGGACAGCATACATATTATTTACTGATGTAAATATATTCTTTACAAAGATTATCTTCATTTTTTATGCCGATGATTCAATCAGATATTGCTGCTAAGGCAGAGATATTATGATCCGTATTCATACCTCTTTCTTCGCAGATTTCTACTCACTTTCATCGAAAGTGAGCTACTCGACTAAGTATATTTATTGTGGACTTTATTAGTATAAGAAGATTTTCATGGTCGAACAGCTTGTTGATATGTGGCAGATTAATAACAGGGTTAACCAGATCCTGTTGGACGAACTCACAACGAAAGAGCTGGAGTGTACTCTTTCCACACGTGGCGGACGGACGTCGGTCAACAATTGGCTCATGTTTACCGGGTGCGACGGACAAAACTCGAGCAAGGGGATAAAGAGCTGGCGAAAACATTACCTGAGATCACCCGTGAACACGGACACGATAAAACAATATTGATTGATGGATTCGAACGTTCCGGTGAAGCAATTGCAGAGTTAATCCGCAGGAGTATGGCAAAAGAGGGTAAAGTGAAGGGATTTAAACGGGGTATTGTTGCCCTGACCGGTTATTTTATCGCGCATGACGCGCACCACCGCGGACAAATCCTTCTGACCCTGAAACAGGCAAAAGTAAAATTCTCACCGAATGCTCGAATGGCACTGTGGGCATGGAACCAGATTTAAACGAATCCCTGGGAATTCCTGTTGCATCAGGCATATACTTCGTTATGATGGATGCCGGCGGATACGAGAAGACGCAAAAGATTGTTATGTCGAAATTAAGAACTCCTGCTCATTATTATTACACGGACCATAATCCGGTTTTTTTATCTGAGATAATCATTTTCCAGAAATTATATTAAAAGATCAATTAGGTATTTCCCGAAAAAAATAGTTAAATATTCCGTAGAAGTATTCAAAATTGTATTTTCCCGTTTAATTGTTTAGCTTATATTTGATTTGTATCTTTGAAGTATAATTTTGTTGTCGAAGTTGAAATTTACTCTTTCGCTTATATCAAAAAATCGTTATTTTAACTTTCGATTGATTGTTTACCTGACCATGACTTTCTATCTTATACTTGTTTTTTGTGCCAGGGAATTCGTTGGTAATATCCTTACAATAGGGAGGATACTATGAAGGGTTTGGTTCGTTTTCTTCAAGTCTTTATTTCTGTTTTACTTCTTGTTCCGATAATTCACGCCGATGATGAAGTTGTTTTGTCGGAGGGTAACGAAGCCGAAGGCATTGATTACACCCTGGTTCTCGAAAAAGATCCAAAGAAATTTCAAATCTGGGCGCGTGTCGAAGACAAGGACAGTGGCGGTAAGGATTTGATGCTTGCAACTATCGAATTCAAAGAAAAGAATTCGATGACTACCGCTCAACGTAAAATCCAGCGCAATGATAATAGCTACAACGAAGGTAGAATGATTATAGGCAGCGGAAAAAAAATCGGCTTCGCTGTTTGTGCTGTAACTGCAGGCGGAGAGGCTACAATAATTATTTGTTACGTCACTATCAACAAAAAAATCACAGATGAATATGTATTCATGCTGTCAGGTGTCGCAGAAGCTGCCGGAAAAAAATTGGACGAAGAATTCTACGATGGAGACTATAACGAAGGACTGGGCGAATATAATATGCACAACCTGACATCCTGGACAATCAATCAAGCATGCGAGGATTGGCTGGATAATTCCGAGTAAGTGTATATTCAAATTACTGTATGCCTATATTTAGCCCGGATTTAATGTCCGGGTATTTTTTCTATTTAACTGTGAAGTTTACGATATAAGTTATTGATAATTAGTCATTCTGAACGAAGTGAAGAATCTCAGTTTCTTTCTGGGTAGATTGTAAACTTAACAATTGGGATTCTTCACTTCGTTCAGAATGACACCAAACTATACAGCTACTTTTCTATTAAATATTCACGAGAATAAAAAATGAACTCAATCAATCTAAAAGATTTAGTTGTAGGTGTGGATCAAACCGTAACGATTGCAGGTGGTTGGGAAGTAGTATATGCTAACCTGGATAACGCTGCATCGACTCCTGCCTTGAAAATGGTCAAGAAAGAAGCAGACCTGCTATTGAACTGGTATGCCAGCATCCATCGCGGTGCAGGATACAAATCTCAGGTTGCTTCAGAATGGTACGAACAGTCTCGTGATGAAATAATGGTTTCGTTAATGCCGATAGAAATTATCATTGTGCCATATTCACCGGCAATACGACTGATGCTATAAACCGCCTTGCGGGAAAATTCAGTATTGATAAGAACAAGTCATTTATCATTAGCAATCTGGAGCACCATGCCAACGATTTGCCCTGGAGAGCGCGAGGCAGAACAGTACGGCTGCGAGTAAGTCAACAGGGCGAGATCGATCCGGATGAACTTGACAGGGTATTAGAGAAAGAAGGGAAGCTGGCAAGATTGGTAAGTGTTACCGGGGCTTCAAATGTTGTGGGTACAATTCAGCCTGTGAAGGAACTGACAAAAGTTGCGCATAAGCATGGTGTTCCCATTGCTATTGACGCTGCCCAGTTAGGACCTCACATTCCAATAAATATGATGGGTGATGATGAAGAGACCCGTATTGATTTCCTTTTTCTAAGCGGACACAAAATGTACGCTCCTTTTGGTGGAGGAGTATTGGTTGGTCCCAGGGATTTTTTCAAAAGGAGCGCACCAACTATTCGTGGAGGAGGAGCCGTTCTTGTTGTTGGGGAGGAAGGCGTTGACTGGTCAAATCCCCCGGATAGTGAAGAGGCTGGTTCACCTAACGTTATTGGAGCCATCACTCTTGCAGCGGCATCACGTGAACTCAGGAATATTGGCTTTGATACTTTGATCGAACATGAAGAAATGTTGACAAAGAAACTGTTGACCGGTTTAGCTGATATTGATGGCGCCAGGGTATTTGGATTGACAAAGAGTTCTGATTCAAACAGGAGACTTGGAGTCGTATCGTTTAATCTTAAAGGCATCAATGACAACCTTGTAGCAACAATCCTTTCTCATGAAGGCGGGATCGGAGTGCGGAACGGGTGTTTCTGCGCACATCCTTTCGTTATGCAGATGCTTAATATTAGTGAATCGACAGCCTCAGGTCTGCGTGATAAAATTCGGAAGGGTGACCGGAGTGAAATTCCCAGGGCAGTTCGTGTTTCCTTTGGATTATATAATACAGAAGATGAGGTTGAAAGATTGCTTTATATGATCAGGCTTATTTCTGAGAAGAAAATAGAGACGGCGTATGAACAGAATAGTAGATCAGGACACTTTTATCCCGTTTCAGGCATCCCTGATTATCGATCAATAATCAAGGAATTAAAATCTCTGAACATCTAAATATAATTAGATTATTAACTAAATTGGGAATTGGATCTTCTACACCATATTTCAAGTTTCATTTTTGTATTATTAGTTTGAGCGTTGGTTATTACATGTAAGATTGATATGGGACAGGGTTCCGGATTCCGGATTTAGAGCAAAAGTACTTGCGAAGTAAATAGAAAACTGAATATACTTAAGCGGTTGGAATTGATAGGAATATTCTCTTTTAACAAATATAACTTCACGGGGTTATTTCGTGGCAATTTTTACTGCAGGAAGACCGAATTGGCGATTATTCGCAAAGATATCTATTGATATAGCTATCTTTGCTGTAGCATTGATTACCGGCTATTTCCTGAGATTTTCATCTGACATAGCTATGATTGAACTGAAAATGCTAGGATGGATGATCCCGGTTTTTCTATTAGTTCGTATAATCAGTTTCTACACCCTTAAGCTTCACTCCATGATGTGGCGTTATGGCAGTATTATTGACCTGATCAACTTGATCAAGGCAACTACTATTGGTACTGCTGCAATGGTGTTGATTACATATTTTGCCAGCTCTATCCACATTCCTCGCCTCATTTTTGTTATGGAATGGCTCCTGGTAGTTGTTTTGTCCGGCGGTATCCGCCTCCTTGTCCGGCAATATTTCGAGATGAAAAGTCGCCAGAATCTGAAAGCGGCGAAGGTAAGGCGAGTTTTGATTTATGGTGCAGGGCGTGCCGGCGAATTGCTGATGAGAGATATCATAAACGCTGCTCATACCGGTATAGAGGTTATAGGTTTTCTTGATGATGATCCGTTAAAGTCCGGGCAATATATACACAATAAACGTGTTTTGGGTGACGGCACGAAAATATTAGATATCGTTCAAAAACGTGCAATAACACATATTTATTTTGCAATATCTTCCCTGTCCGGTATGGAAGTAAGACGAATCCTCAAGTTGATCGGAGATCAAGCGGGAGAAACTGTTTCGATACAAATTATTCCCGGTTTGAAAGACCTCGTAGATGGCAGAGTCAATGTCAATCAATTACGAGGAATAGAGATAAAAGACCTTCTTCGCCGTAAACCTGTTGACCTTGATCGTGAACCCCTTGAAAAGTTAATTCATGGCAGGGTTTCAGTGGTAGTTGGGGGTGGTGGAAGTATTGGAAGTGAATTATGTCGTCAAATTGCATTATTGAATCCTGAATTACTGGTTGTTATAGATTCCAGTGAGTATAATTTATACAGTGTCGAAATGTCGTTAAAAAGCAATTTCCCAAATTTATCGATAACTGGATTAGTAGGAGACGCCACAAACCGTAAGATGATGCGCCGGCTATTTGAAAAATATCGTCCTGAACTGGTTTTTCATGCTGCGGCATATAAACATGTACCCCTGATGGAAGCGAATCCGACTGCTGCGGTTTTCAATAATCTAACGAGCACTTTATTGCTGACAGACCTCAGCGTAGAATTTGGTGTTAAATGCTTTATTATGGTTTCCTCTGATAAAGCTGTACAACCCACCAATGTGATGGGAGCTACAAAATGGGCATGCGAACAAATTGTCATTGGCAAGAGTAACAGCGGCACTACAGCATTTATAGCAGTACGATTTGGGAATGTATTAGGGAGTTCCGGAAGTGTCATTCCGTTATTCCAGAAACAAATTGAATCCGGTGGTCCAATCACAGTCACACATGAGGAAATTACCCGTTACTTCATGCTGACCTCGGAAGCTGTCGAATTAGTACTTCAGGCAGGTGCAGTTGGAAAAAGCGGACATATTTACGTTCTGGATATGGGTGATCCCATTCGGATAATGGATCTTGCAAAATACATGATCGAGCTTTCCGGATTAAAACTTGATGAAGACATACGAATTGCAATCACAGGGTTGAGACCTGGTGAAAAACTGCATGAAGACCTGTATCTTGAAGGCGAGGAGAAAGTAACAAATATCCCCGGTGTATTCATTTTAAGCCGTAATCAAGTACCGGCTGATAATTATATTCAACAAGTGCAGAAGTTTATAGACAATTGTTACGACCTTAGCGACGATGAAGTACGTCAGCAGCTCAAATCGTTGGTGCCCGGATATAACCCTCAGCTAAATGAAACAATCGCTTGAGAACGATAGTCTGTTCAGGTATCTATCTCGACATTTTTCACCCGAAATGATTGTTCACATCATGAGATTGCTTTGTATCACTTAAGCAGGTATCTTTTCGATAGTGAAAAATAGTTTCCCCTTTTGATTTATACCTTCAAGCAGTAAGGATCTACATTCCAACATGTATTTGTATGCATAACCTGTCTCTGAATTTCTTGATTATTATAATGCTGGCATCTCTCCTCCCCTTGAACTGTAATTATAACTCGGTTAAATTATAATTTGAGGAGTCGGTTCATCGGGTTTTCTTATTTCAGCTTTGAATGCCCCTTTGGGAGGAGACGAGAATGGTACGGAATTTTAGCAAGAGGTCAATATTATCTATCAGTTGCCTATTTTTGCTTACAATGGCAACAAGTGAAATTTTCGCACAATTTAATGCCCCGGAGAGTGTAATTTGGGACGAAGAGGATGAGCGCTACATAGTATCCAATATGGGCAATGGTCGATTACTTGAAATGGACGAGGAAGGTGATGCTGAAACATGGATTACCGCCGGTTTGAGCCGACCAAGAGGTTTGACTATTCTCGACGGAATAATTTATGTAACCGACTTGACATATATAAGAGGCTACCGTCTTGATATCAGAACCCAGGTAATGAACCTGCTTGTGGAAGGAGCAGTGGCATTAAATGATATCGCAAACGATGGTACGTACCTTTACTCAAGCGATTCCAATCAGCACAAGATTTTCAAAATTGATATCGAAGACGAATCTTCGGAAGAGTATGTTACAGAAGGTTTAAGTGTTCCAAACGGTCTTCTCTACGACGAAGATAATAACCGCCTCCTGATTTGTTCATTCCGTGTAAATTCGCCCATACAGGCAATAAATCTTGATAATGGAAATCTTACCACGGTGGTAAATACTACTTTGGACAATCTCGATGGATTGGCAGTTGATGGAACAGGGAAAGTCTATGTTTCAAGCTGGTCAACGGGTAGAGTGTACCGCTGGGAAGAATTTCGCGATGATCCCGAAGAGGTATCATCAGGTCATAGTGGTCCTGCTGATATCTACATTAATATAGAGTCGAATTTCCTCGTTGTACCCAATTATAATGCGAACTCAATCAGCTTTGTTGATTTAACTCTTTACAGTGAAATTACTCTGTCTGATTCCAGCCATGATTTTGGTGGAGTACCTATCGCAGAAACAGTTGTCTGGGGAATGGCGATCGAAAATACCGGTGATGCTGATCTTGAAATACTGACTGCAAACGTGAACACTCCCTTCAGTTTTGTAGAGGAATTTGAACAGATAACAATTCCGCCGAATCAAACAGATACTCTCATTATTCAATTTTCGCCGGATTCGATTATAATTTATGTTGATACACTATCATTGACAACTAATGATCCTGACCGTATTGACGTGGGAATACCACTTCAAGGTTATGGGCAACCCGATTGGCAAATTATCTTACCTGATTCAGTCTTTTATGTTGGTGAATCTGTTCCAGGAGTTACGTCTATAGGAACTATGTATATTCAAAACGCCGGGATAGTTGACCTGATAATATATAATGCAGAAATATATGACACTAATTTTGTTTTTGGACTTACTGAAGAATTTGATTCGTTGACAATTTCAGGAAACGGAAGAGATTCAATACTGATATATTTTTCGCCGCCTGATTTAAACCATTTTTCTGATACACTTTTTATTACGAGTAATGATCCAAACCACTGTGAGACTTTTGTTTTGCTCTCCGGAGATGGTGTTGAAGTCAAAGTTGAACAATTGTTGAATCCAATTTTACCTGAGGGATTTCAAATTAGTGAGATTTATCCTAATCCATTTAATTCCATTGGTATAATCGATGTAAAACTCCCCTACGCAGCTCCAGTCAATATTGAAGTATTCAATTCACTTGGTCAAATTGTCGATCTATTATCATTTCAGGAACTCGATTCCGGTAAGCACTCGCTGACAATTTTTGGAGAAGATTATTCAAGTGGGACATATTTTTTGAAGGTAAAAATTGACAACAAACTGGTACAGGTTCGCAAAGCGATTTTGATCAGATGACAAATTATTTGAATCATAGTATTTAGATCGAATATAGACTAACAATCTTCCTAATCTTGAAGTAGCAGGTTCGAGTCCTGTCGGGGGTACTTGATAATAAAAGGAATAAGCCTGCTGGCAATGTCTGACTCTGACTAATGGTGCAATTATGGTGCACTCTAATTCAAGGTTTACCAACTGATCACAACACTCCTTGCTCCAATAATTCTGTCAATCCTCGATACAAATTGTTCTAAGCCGTACCGCCTAAATACGAGCATGTCAATCAAATATTTCTATTTAGGGTCTCCTGAATAAATCAATTACCCTTATAAGGGGAGAGATTGAGCGTTGTTTTTCCTATCTTTTGTGCAAGGATACTGATTAAAACAGTCCAAAACCTTTGCACTTCAGGATGGGAAAA
>JAVCCM010000148.1 GCA_030765455.1 Candidatus Electryonea clarkiae
AAAACAGGGTGTTCTGTCTGAAATATCAAGGGAAAGTAAACAGGAGCCGTATACGTGAACCGTACGTACGGTTCTGTGAGAGGGATGAGGCGAAGTAGATCACTCCGCCTCACCCTACTCGATTTTGTTGATTTCTACACGACGTCTTGCGAGCGCAACGAAACAATCTGTTTCTATACGCAATCTTTTTCATTACGGGGGATTGCTTCGCTTCGCTCGCAAAGACGGCATTAAACAAAAAGATAATTATTTAGATTGAATACGATAAAATTATGATTTCTTCAATACGAATATTACCAAGACGGGATTTATCCCGGGAGGTCTGGAAGCTTGCCGGTCCGGTGGTAATCGGTATGATTTCCCAGACCCTTTTGAACGTGGTCGATACGGCGATGGTGGGTCGTCTCGGCCCGGCTGCACTCGGCGCCGCCGGGATGGGTGGAATGCTGTCATGGCTGGTGTTGGGTTCGTTTGGAGCGCTGAATGTTGGCACCCAGGCGGTGTCGGCAAGAAGGTGCGGAGAGGGAGATTACCACTCCGCCGGGAAAGTATTCGATAACAGCCTGGTACTGGCAATTCTTCTTGGGAGTATCATTACACTTATAATTGCTCCCGGGATGCGTGATATTTTCAGGTTCTTTTCCCCGGATCAAACAGTTATTCATGAAGGTAGCGGATACATATTTTATCGTCTCCTGGGCGGATTTCCATTGATGTTGATTATGGCTTGCAGGGGTTTCTTCAACGGTATAGGAAAGACGAAGCTTCACATGCGTGTGGCGATCCTGATAAACAGTTCAAATGTTCTTTTCAATTACATGCTGATTTTCGGGAACTTTGGTATGCCGCGCATGGAAACTGCCGGAGCTGGTCTGGCAAGCGCAATAGCGACAACACTTGGTGCGCTGTACTTCCTGTCAATGGCGCTTTTTCCTGAATGGAGAAAGAAATATCGTACTTTTCGACCTTCAAACCTGGATATGAAAGTATCATACTCAGTAGTTCGGTTGGCTTTCCCGACGGGTCTCAGAGCTGTTGCGGAGATGCTTGGTTTTGCTGTGTTCACATTGATAGTGGCAAGATTAGGAACTATTGAACTGGCAGCGACCAATGTCTGTATAACAGTCATGTCTCTCTCATTCCTTCCAGGGGCGGGAGTGGGTGTTGCTGCAGCTACCCTGGTTGGGCAGAAGCTCGGAGAAAAAGATCCGATAGCAGCAGAAAAGTTCGGATGGGAAGCATTAAGAAATGGTATAATGTTAATGGGATCACTCGGCTTGATATTTTTCATATTCCCTGAGCAGATTGTCCGAATTTTTACCGATGATCCGGAAGTTATTGCAGCTGGGATAATTCCGCTGCGATTGATGGGACTTGTACAATCTTTCGATGCGGCGGGTATGGTATTCATAAATGCACTGGAAGGCGCGGGAATGAACCGCTGGGTGCTTATTGCAGCAGGAATATTAGCCTGGGGATTTTTTATTCCGGGAACGGTGCTTGTAGCTTTTGTTTTCCATTGGGGTTTGATAGGCGCCTGGGTAGTCTTCGGATTATACCTTGTATTTCTGGCAATAGTGATGACATTCAAGTTTGCTGAAGGTGCATGGAAGGAAGCCAGGGTATAGAAATAATCTGATTCTAAAGGAAATTTACATTGCTGATCTGTCCTGTTGATTCTGAAGTCTGGCATTAGAAAAAGGTCGTGATGATATATGTTGAGAATCTCCCTTTACAATAAGTAACCTGTTGTTCGCTATTGCTATCACTATTATAGTTTAATAAATTCACTGTAGCATCGGGACTGGATTAAACCAGTCCCGATGCCATTTTTTTCGCTTGAATAGAACGAATACTCAGGCTGTTGTATGTAGTGGATCAACTCACACGGAGCATTGTGTCATTTACAGACATGATAACTGGAAGGATGTGAACTGATCCGGTAATAAGCATTGCTGAGTATTGACTATTATCAGGTTAACTTTTTACTGACATTGTATTTTTTCAGAGGACACAATGAAGGAACGCATACAGGCAGTACGGCAGAAGCTCGAAGATGAAATTGCTGAAGCGCGCTATGAATTCGAAGTAGAATTACCGATTCGAATAGAGGAAGCACGTTCTAAGGGTGACTTATCTGAAAATGCTGAATATGATGCTGCTAAAGAACGACAGGGATATGTACATTTGCGATTGATGCAACTCCAGCATCGGCATAAGAAGCTGTCAGGAATAGATTTAAACGACGTTGATCCGAAAACTGTCGGGCTGTATTCAGTTGTTGATTTAAAAGAAGTTGAAAGTGGGAAAGAATACTCCTATGAGCTTGTGCTTCCTGAAGAGATGGATATCAAAAAAGGTATGATCTCCATAATGTCGCCTATCGGTCAACAGTTGCGAGGGAAAAGCGTAAGCGAAACCGTTGAAATTCAGACCCCGGCGCGGACTTTTGAGATTAAAATTCTGACATTTACGAACATTCTGGGCGAGAAGGTTGAATCTTGAACAGTAGTATTAAGGCATTATCTCATAAGAAATTAATTACTGTTAATTAATTTGGATAGACTCCAATTTTTGCAACCCGGAATCTATGGAATCCGGGTTATTTCATAAGATAACTATTTTGATGAGCAATTGAAGTTTAATCTGCAATCTCTGCTGAAACGTCTTCCACTCGGAAAAAGTGGCGATGTGGTAAGCGACTTTACCTCCAGCGAATACCGCTACAATCTGGTGATGGCTGTCATCATCGGTGTGATTGGCGGGTATGGCGCTGTGGGATTTCGTTATGCTATAATGGGTGTTCAGCAGCTCGGATTCGGTCATATCGAGCCAACGCTGGGCTACCTTCTTTCTCTCCCCTGGTACTGGCGTTTAGGGCTGCCGGTGTTGGGCGGTCTGATCGTTGGACCTCTCATTGTCAAATTTGCTCCGGAGGCAAAGGGACATGGTGTGCCTGAGGTCATGGCAGCAGTTGGAACACGCGGAGGGGTTATACGACCACGGGTTGCGGCAGTGAAAGTGATGGCGAGTGCGATCTGTATCGGTACCGGTGGCTCTGCCGGACGTGAAGGACCAATTGTCCAGATAGGCAGCGCTGTAGCATCAGCTCTTGGTCAGGCGCTGAAGATGAGTCCGCGAAGATTGAAAACATTCGTTGGCTGCGGAGCTGCTGCCGGGATTGCCGCTACTTTTAATGCTCCCGTCGCCGGGATGCTATTCTCGATGGAAATCATTTTAGGTGACTTTGGCGTCGCCGCCCTCAGCCCTATAATCATTGCCTCGGTTATTGCCACAGCAGTCAGCCGTATGCATCTCGGCAACGAACCTGCTTTCGCAGTGCCGGAATATGTGATGCAAAGCCCCGTCGAGCTTATTCACTATGCTATACTTGGTGTTGGTGCAGCATTTGTCGCAGTGGCTTTCACACGAAGTTTGCACTCTACTGAAATGCTTTTTGATAAAATTAAAATTCCGGATATCATCAAACCAGCCATCGGTGGATTAATCATCGGTACAATGGGCGCTGTTGGTTTACCACATATTTATGGTGTTGGTTACGAATTGATTGAAGAAGCTCTTCTCGGAAATTTACCTCTAATATTACTTGTTGTCATACTCGTTGCAAAGATTATAGCGACCTCCGCGACACTGGGCTCAGGCGGGTCTGGCGGAATATTTGCCCCATCTCTGTTTATGGGAGCGATGCTGGGAGGAGTTGTCTGGAACGGGGCGCATTGGATAACTCCCGATTTAGTGTCTCCAAATTATGGACCCTATGCACTTGTTGGCATGGCGGCAGTGGTGGCAGGCACTACCAGGGCGCCATTGCAGGCAATACTCATCCTTTTTGAGCTCACCGGCGGCTATGAAATTATACTGCCGCTAATGCTTTCGGCAATTATAGCATTCGTGATCAGCAACTGGCTCATGGAAGACAGTATTTACACAATCAAACTGCGTTCGAAAGGGATCTTCCTGAAACGAGGGAAGGAACTCAACGTCCTTAAAGATCTTAAAGTAGCAGGCATAATGCGTGACGATGCTCAAACAGTACCTCATAATATGCGCCTGCGCCCCCTGCTGGATACTATCTCTGAAACGACTTTGCATTCGACCCTGTTTGTTATAGATCGCAACGAGAAACTCAAAGGTTATATCTCATTCCATGAAATCCGGGCAGTACTTTTTGACGTTGAAGCGCTTGAACCGATTCTAACTGTTAATGATATCGCAAATTTCGAACTGGCAAGCGTCACACCGGACGATACCCTTGACTTGGTAATAAGGTTATTTGCGAGGAAAAACCTTGATGAATTGCCCGTGGTGGATATTGAAGATCATACAAAAATAATCGGGACAATTCACCGTGCAGATGTGGTAGATTCATATAATACTGAAATTATGAAACGTGATTTGCTGGGGAGTATGACCTCATTGCTTAATGTCACGTCCAAGATCAGCAGTGGATCACTTGCGCCCGGTTATTCAATGGCTGAGATGGAAGTCCCGGCGCATTATGTTGGAAAAACACTTCGTGATCTTGACCTACGGAACAAAAAAGGCATCGAGGTTATGCTTGTCCGACATCATTCTCATGGAACAGACCACGAGACAGAAGGCGTCGTCCCAACACCGGATGCTGTACTGTACGCAAACGATGTTCTACTCATCAGCGGACCGCACAAAATTGTAGAAAAGATGGCGAAGGGTTAAGATAACAGGAAGTGGTCTGATTTCAGGAACCTGCTTTTGTGTGAAATATCACCATGTTTCGCCATGAAGCGGACAGCCGTAACCGTAAAATAATTCCTCGGGGATTTTGAATACTATTTTTTTGTCAGTCGATTCCTGTCCGTTTTCAATAGCTGCCGCTTCGATAGTCTGGGGCCAGGTCATTTTGAAAGTCCATTTCCCAAGGAGTTTCTCCTGCATAACCACAAGCCCGAGGTCTTCCAGTTGATCAACTCCTTTCGGTTGATAACCCCTGTCATGAGTGAATAATTTTGCACCGGTATAGATGGAGTTCATTTGAGTCTTGACCGCTTTGATTTCTGCCTCTTTCTTGATAATCTGAACGCCCCAGATTATTGCAGGGATCAGTAATATTGCTACTATAATAGTGGCGATATCCCTTTTTCTCCTTTTTGCCTCAGCGATTTTTGCAGCTTCGGCTGGAGTGCCTTTTCTCATTTGAGTTTCCTCTCCTCATATGGAGTACGCAAGCCATGCTTGCGCTTTGATTGAAATACAAGTCATACATGTACATAATAGACAAAATATAAGGAAAGTTTTCATCAACTATGGTGCAAAATTGTAACCCTCTTTAGGCAATTTATAACCATGAAATGTGCCTTGGAGTATATCATATTTGATTATTTTCCCCGCACCACCAGGCATCTCATCAGTTGATATTGCATCAATTAAATCCGGCCAATTCACTGAAAACTTCCATTCTCGTTTTGCAGTGGTATCAATTGCTAAATATCCAAATTCCTCCAGTTCGGATACAGTTATTGTTGTTGTGTCACGATCACATTCAAACATTTTATATGCATTATAAATCGCTCCGATCTGGCTCATCGCATTCTCCGCTGATTTTCTGCCAGGATTGTTTTTAATCCAGCACCAGGTTGATGAACCAATCAGAATGATAGCAATCGCAATTATAAGCCTGGTTTTTCTACTCGAATCTGACTTAATCGATTTATTCATTATAAACCTCAAGCAAATGCACTGATATGGAGCACGCAATTAATGCTCACGTCTTATCGGATATACAATATCATACTTGAACAACTAAGTTTAAAATACAAAAAAAGTCTCTTGGTTTTCAAAGCTAATATGTTTTATCTTTGAAATTTAGAAACAGATACTATTCCTGGAGGGATTTTATGATTATGTCAACATTTCTTTTAATCTTAGTAGTTATAGTGGTCGCATGGGTTGTTGCCGCTTACAATGGACTGGTAAAAACACGTAACCAGGTGAAGAACGCCTGGTCGCAGATTGACGTACAGTTGAAACGGCGTCATGACTTGATCCCCAACCTGGTTGAAGTGGTCAAGGATTATATGGAATATGAACAGGAAACCCTTGAAAAGGTGATTCAGGCACGTAATATGGCAATGTCAGCCCAGGGACCACAGGCGACTTCCCAGGCGGAAAACATGTTGACGGGAGCACTGAAATCACTGTTTGCACTGGTTGAATCTTATCCCGACCTGAAAGCCAACCAGAATGTGATACAACTTCAGGAAGAACTGACATCGACAGAAAATAAGATCGCATTCGCCAGGCAGTATTTTAACGATTCGGTTATGTCGATGAATAACAAGACCGAGGTTTTCCCCTCCAACCTCATCGCTGGCGCATTCGGATTTAAGCAGGAAGAATATTATGAAATAGACGAAGAGGATAAGGAAGTTCCGAAGGTTGACTTGAAGTAACAGGATATCATTAAGATTAAACCAATTATTCCCTGGCACGTCAAATAAGATGAGCCTTGATTTTGTAAATAATTATAGATTTGGAGTTGTCATGACTTTTAAAAGATTTTTCATATTGCTGCCCCTGATTTTTGGGCTGCTGATTATTGGTTGTTCAGAGGAAGATAGTCCCATTGGTCCACCGGAAAGCTATGATGTTACCGATGATGATTATGAAGATTCAGCCGAGGATTTCGGCGCCCTGTTAGCAGATCCTGAAGAGGGGATATTGCAATATTGGATGGATCCGCTGGGTGATGGTGGACATCATATGATGCAGATGCCGGGGAAACAGGCTGATCGGGAAATAGCCGATACGACATTCCCTCGTGGTAACCTCACTTTTACTATAGACTTGACTTTCTATGATGCTGAAGATAATGCCTCCGAGATATATGATTCTGCCTCAACTGTTCGTCTGACACGCCTGATGACTATCGAAGGAGCGCGTGAAGATACTATGAGACATGTATCTATAAATCACAGTGATTTCATTGAGGTTAACGGGATCGCTCCTGATGATACAATCCGAATCCTTAATGGCAACGGAAACCGGACTATATCGGGTAATTTCCAGTCAAATGCTCGTAATGTTGAAAGATCGTGGCAAGCAGAGCACACCTGGACTAACAATAACATACAGATACATAAGAACAGGGATGATTTTCCCTATCCCCTTGATGGTGATGTGAACGTTGTTACATCTTTTGAACGTGAAGTCAGTGCAGGAGAATATACAAGAACTTTTGATGTAGAAATAGAATACACTGTTTTCTTCGATGGCACCCAGTTAGCGCATGTAGTGGTTGAGGGTGGAGGTGAATTCTGGATTGATCTGGATGATGGTCGGGGTTATCGGATACGACCCCTGCTTACTATGAGAAGACGGAGGTAATAGGAGTCTGGATATTTCCAGGGAGATCACTCATCGGCTTTTCCGTGCCTGTTGCCGCTTTCGATACATTTTTTCTGTGAAACCGCCCTCTTGCTCAAAAGTTTTGGATTGTGCTGCAATCTGTCGGTCGAGCAGGCTGCAGGCAATTGCGATCAGGGTTAGAGCGGCATTTGCAGCTATTTCGGAGTAGGTGGACTTAGTGGACACAGTGGACTGTCCACTGTTTATATTTTGTCTACCTGGTCCACTTCGTCCAGTAAGTCCACTTTTTCTGTCACCTATCTCCTTTACCCACCTTGCAATCTCATCAGCAGTTTTAAATCGTCGGGCAACCAGTTCTTTTCGGAGTGGATCTTCTCTTGCCCACTGATTCAAACCTCTCTGTCTCAGAAAATCCTCATAATCCAGTCGCAACTCCTCTAAACTGGCTCGCGCTACACTCGTAAGTTTCAATTCAAACTTTTTCGATGTACCCGATGCCTGGCTTCCTTCAGATATATTCTATACTCCGGATCGAGCAGCCTGAACCATCTGATCATGTGTCCGGCTTCGTTTATCTATATAACGATTACAAAAACGCACAGTCAGGTCATATACCAACTGCGAAATTTGAAAACTTTTCAGTTTCCGGTAGCCGCCATGCTTAGGAATAAGCCCTTCCTGCTCACCGCCTTCATTGTCCATATCGTCCACCTCGTCCATCCTGTCCACTCATATCGAGCGTCCATATTTTTTAGCTTTTTACCTGAACAACAAGATAATTCTTCTTCCCCTTACGCAGGATAATCGACCCGGATGCTTCCAAAACATCTTTTACCGTGATAGCATAATCCTCTTTAACCCGCTGGTCGTTCACATACATTGCGCCCTGTTTGAACATCCGTCGAGCTTCTCCTTTACTTGAAACAAGACCTGCTTCAGCCGCCAGCTCAATTAAGGGAATTCCTTCGGATAGCCGGGAACCATCAATGTTTGCCGTAGGACCTTCAGCAAATACCTGGCTAATCAGTTCGCTGTCCAGTTCTTCGAGCCGTCCGGCGTATAAAGCTTCAGCCCCGCGTTTCATCTTGTCCGCTTGCTGTTCACCGTGTACTAATGCAGTCACCGCCCATGCCAGGCGTTTCTGAGCTTCTCGTTTTTCCGGATGATTTTCAACCTCAACGGCAAGCTCTTCAATCTCTTCCATGGGCAGGAAAGTAAACATTTTCAGGTGACGGATCACATCGCTATCATCCGTCCGTACCCAGAACTGATAATGATCCCAGACACTGGTTCGCTCAGGATCGATATATACCGCTCCTTTTTCACTTTTGCCGAACTTCTGACCGGAAGACGTGGTAAGTAACGGGAAGGTTATACCGTATGCCTGTTTCCCACCGTGACGACGGATCAGGTCAATACCAGCCGTAATATTTCCCCATTGATCTCCTCCGCCTACCTGGAGATGACAGTCGTATTTTTCCGATATCTTCAGGAAGTCAAACGCCTGCAGGAGCATATAGCTGAATTCGGTATAGCTTATTCCCTGGTCACGTTCCTCCAGCCTGCGACGTACACTCTCTTTTGCAACCATTGCGTTCACGGAAAATTGTTTCCCTATTCCGCGAAGCCAATCAATCAGTGTGACATCTTTTGTCCAATCCAGGTTATTGGCAAGAATTGCGGGTGTATCGAACCTGTCACCTGCAAAGTCAAGAAGTTTTGCAATTTGCTTACTTTGTGCTTCCAGGTTGGATTCCAGCTTATCACTGTTCAGAAAGGAACGCTCAGAATCACGTCCTGATGGATCGCCTATCATTCCCGTAGCGCCGCCAAGTACTGCGATTACTTTATGTCCCTGGCGCTGGAAATGTGCTAATCCCAAAATCGGCACAAGATTACCTACATGGAAGCTGTCAGCAGTAGGATCGAAACCGCAATAAACCGTTTGTGGGGAGTTCAGCAGATCACGCAACCCGGTTTCATCCGTGCATTGCTCGACAAATCCGCGTTCAGATAGTATGTCGTAAAGGTTTTTCATCATATCACTTTAATTTGGTTTATCAAATAGTGCGAAAATTCAAAGAAATAAAGTAAGTCTCATGTTATCAATAACGCAACCCGGCAGTGATTTTCAAGTTCCAATTATCATTGTGAAGGCATCTCAACGAGTAAAACCCAAGATGGGCTCTCTTTGGAGTAAGGAAACCTCAAGTTCAACTTTCACCATAGTTCAAGTAAGAAGAAAAGGATAACTGCATACAGGTGAGAAAACCTTATTCCAGTGAGTGAAAGTTCAGAAAAACTTGAAGTAAGCGGGGAGTCTTATTGAATCAAATCGCTCAAGGATTTCTTCTTATTGACGATAATTATTGTAGAAGATGTTGATGGGAAAAAGCATGAAAGAGAAGATGACAGAATTTGGAAATTGCGTTGGAGTTGCAGGTTACATTAAAGCTCATAAATATGAAGATGGTAATTTGCACTATGAAGAATCACACGGACTTTGTTTAGAATGCAGTAAAATGACAATGCGTATATTTGAAAAAGAAATCGAAAAATACAGATCAGCAGCACTAAGGAAAAATGGTAGAATTCAAGTGAATATTGTTTGAGATAAAGATTAGAGCAAGGGCTCCGTCTTCAGTCGGTAGGCCTGGGGAACAATCGCCGTGCAAAACACGGCGATTATTTTTTGTCATAGAACTACTGTTTTCTGAAGTGAATATTGACTGACATATTTGTATCTGTTGTTAGTACTCATTGTATCAATTTATAATTTACTCGTAAATTTTATTTGTATTTGAATAGACTTGAAGGTTACATTTGCCGAATTAACCTTATATTGAATTTCAACAACCAAGTTATCAAGGAGGATAGAGTGAGTGTACCGAATCAGTCAAGGAACATGAAAATTGTATTTTTCCTGACTCTCATCAGGCTCCCCTTGTCGGTTTGTTTTGTACTCCTCCTGCTTCTGACCGAACGTTCATACACAATGGTAACGGCTGCAATTTTGTTGCTGATGGTAATGCATACAACGGATCTACTCGACGGTTTCCTTGCGAGACGATTGAATGTTGTAACAAAATTAGGTTCAGCTATTGATCCATACACTGACAGCATAGCCAGGCTTTTGGTTTATTCAGCTCTCGCTTATAAGGGTTACGTGCTTCCGATCCATCCTATTACGATGGCATTTCGCGATATCACCGTTGCCTATTCAAGGATTGTATTCGTTTTAAATAATAAAACACCAGCTGCAAAGAAGAGTGGTAAAATTAATACCGGCGCGCAGGCAAGTGGAATGTTTATTCTGCTTCTTGGCCCATTTTTTTCCTGGTGGTCACAACTCAACCTGGTAGAGATTTGTTCTTATACATTAGTAACAATTTCACTTCTCTCGGCTATACAATACGTAGCGGCAGCGCTTAAGATCAACTCCGAAGCGATGCGCGAGGCAGCAAAAGAAAAAGGCAAAGAGAAGTAACCAAAATAATCTCTCTATACATTCTATCATTTGAAAAATATTCGAATCCATTTGGGACAATCTTATTACCTACGTTTCGTGATGGTTCGGAGATCAAAAAACAGTGATACTCGACTTACCAAACCAACACAACTATTGTTTTATTTGGATACGGTTATTTCAGTGCAGATTTTCATACATAGCTAATATTCTCCTGTGAGCTGCATTATAGAGAGACCGTGACCCGTATCACAGCAGGGTTTTATTTTATTTTGCAATTTTGTCATACCTCGAGACAGGCTGTCTAAAACAACAAGGAGGCAGTAAACAAGAATTGTTAAGAAATTGGTTTTGGTGAACATTTTTAGCGATATTATTTCATCAGCATCTGCTATCCAGTCAGGGACACTCCTAATTGTTCCCCAATAAAAGGGTTTTACAGTAACATTTACTAAATGACATGGGCATTAAGTGCCTGAACTCTTTTGTCTCAATATTAAAACATTCATCCAACAGAAAAAAACAACAAATATACATATTACTACCCACTTTTAACAGGGGTTATACCATGAAAAAATTGTTACATGTTAGTATTGGCGCAATCCTGGCAGTGGCTTTTCTTACGATGGCTGTGACATCATTTGCCGTGACTAAGGAACAGCTATACGAATGGAATGATGCTCGTTTGGCAGGGCAGCAGTTAACTGATGAACAGTTGCATTTGCTAAGTAATGCAGGACTTATCATTGATCCACCTGAACCAGGAGATGAGCTGGACGACTTCGACGGTCCTGATGATTTCGGATACTACTTCATCGACAGTGATGAAGAAGGAGGTCCGGCATATGACTGGCAGGATATAAGTCAAACCGGTACTCAAATTACGGGATTAAATGACGACGATTCCGACGGTCCTTTTGATATTGGATTTGATTTCAACCACTATGGTGAAAACAAAGACGTGTTTTATGTTGGATCAAATGGGAGCATAGGATTCAGCGCAAATAATTTGAACTCTCTTAGTCATTATGACATACCAAGCGTCAACCAACCAAACGATGTGATCCAGTTCTGGCAACGGGATATGCATCCGGGGTACGGACCTACTGCAATTTATTACGAAAACATGACTATCGGTGACAGGGATGCACTCGTGATAGAGTACAACGACCTGGTGCAATATGGAGCGGGTAATGATACTAATTACGCGATTTCTTGTGAGATCATATTATTTGAAGACGGTGATATTATCCTGCAATATAATAATATAGGCGCATCTGTCAGCACCGGTTTGATGAGTATTGGTATCGAAAATTCTGATGGTTCTACGGGATTGGAATACGCATACAACAATGCCCTGGATGCTCCCGAGAACGAAACGACAATACTGTTTTATGTTCCTTCCGGTGATCTTGAGATAACTGTCCTGGATGATATTACTGAAGATGCGGTTGAAGGAGCGAGAGTTGATGTCATTCTTCTTGAAGAGGAATTGAATGAGGTTGTTTTCAGCGGAGATACTGATATTGACGGAATCACTCATTTTGTTTCAATTCCTACCGGTGAATACGAAGTGTATGTTTCTCACGATGATTACTTTGACGGTTACCTGGATACTACTCTGGTGGAAGAAGATGCTGTTACCTATGAGACGATAGATGTTACCTATCGCTATTCGACATTATCAGGTAATGTAACTGATGCCCAGGGTACTGCTATTGAAGGCGCTACTGTTACCATTGAAGAACAGGAACTTAACGAGACAGTTGATACTGACGTATTAGGTTACTATGAATTCATGGATGTTCCCGCTGATACTCATTCTGTGACAGTATTCGCAACCGGGTATATTCCCGAAACCGCAGAAGTCATTATTCCTGGTGGACATTCAGAGGAAACACAGAATTTCGGTCTTGACGAATTAGGGCTTGGTACCCTTGTCGTTACCTTTGAAGACCAGAATGGTGATCCCATTCCCAACGGTCATGTCCATTTGTCTGTAACCGAGTATGAAGGGTATGATCAGGATGGTATGACAGATGTCAATGGTGAAGTAACATTCGAGGATGTTCCTGAAACCGGAGATAATGATTGGGAGCTTGAAGGTGCTGCCTACTACTTTGTAAATGCATGGACCGACGGAGTCTGGATAACCGCTGATGTAGAAAATACCGAAACTCTTACAGTTACTGTGCCTGAAAGACCTGCTGATTTAACAGCGAGTGACAATGCTGAAGATATTACACTCACCTGGTCTGCTGTTCATCAGGAGCTGAACGAAACCCTGCTTGGATATGAGGTTTATATGCTTGATGAAACCCCTTTCCCAAGCGGTGACCCTCTCGCTTATACAACTGATACTGAGGCAGTGTTAGAGGATTTACCTCTCTACCAGGAGCTCCAATTCACAGTAGCAGCAGTCTATGAAGATGATGAGACATTAGAACAGTATCTCGGTGGTGGTTCTGATACAGCTACTGGTGTTGCAATCCAATTCCCAGGTTATTCATGGGCAGAGACAGAATACGACTGGATTGAATTATCCAACAATCCGGACGCGGAATTCCTGGATCCCCAGCAATGGAATGGAGATTATCCGCTAAATCTGCAAGAGATGGGATTCGAATTCCCATTTTACGGTGAGCTTGTAGATTTACTATATCTTAACCCAAATGGTTATATGTACCTGGAAGGTTACCCCTGGTGGGATAATTTCCCGATAAATCTATGGGAACCACCCGGCATTTTTGGGATTATTGCTCCCTTCTCTAATCCAATGGAATATGAACGTAACAATTCAGGTATCTACTACATGATAACCGAAGATGATATACTGGTTATCGAATGGTGGCTGCCATACGTTGAGAATGATGGCGAAGATCACGCGATATCCGTCCAGGCGCAGCTTTACCCTGATGGTACAATCCAATTCCATTATCAGGACCTCGAAGTGGGTGAGGGTAATATGGGTGAACTTGCTATCGGTATTGCAGATTTCGAAAGTGAGGACGTTTATCAAATCTTCCCTGAAGAGATCAACTGGATGCCATCAGATGAAAGTGCAGTCGAGTTGATCGGTGAAGATGCAGTGTTTGCAAGCCTTGACCTGACTGTATCTGACGATACTCCTGACCAAAATCCGGTAACTGATTTTGATGTGTATCTCTCAACCGGGCAAATGGGAACTACTGACGGATCAGGAATAGCACATTTTTCCTATATCCCAATCCAGCGTGATAATAATGTAGGTGTTACACATCGTCATCCATATTATTCCACCCTCGATGAATCAGTCACTCTCAATGAGGGGGACAATACTGCAACAGTGAGTGTCTCACCTAACAGCCAGCCACCGCAAAATGTTAATTATGATGGATTCAGCGAAAATACAATCAATCTCTGGTGGGATGCGCCTGAACCCGGATATAACGTCAATGAACCGGACATTTGGGCGTTCCACAATGGAAATGCATATACAAATTACTGGCAGTACACTGATGATATCGGTGAAGGTGTTCAATATAGTGATATTGAGTTGAGCGGTCCTTTCGATATCAATGCCGTAGAATTCAATCTCTATCAATACTATGCAGGTCAACCAGAAGCACGGCTTGATATCTGGGATATAAGCGATTGGAATAATCCTGAAGCAATCTTTACTCATTCCTGGTTTCCGAACTTGGGGCAGTATACAACAGGATGGGAATATATTGAAGTTGGGCTTACCAACCTGGATCACACCAATATCGCAATTACTGTAACTACATCAGGCGAGGGAAATAATGGCGGATACAGGTATATGTTACGTTATGATGGCGATTGGGAAAACGATTATTATATGGATATTTACATGCTTGGAGTTGGTTCAGGTGATGAATACTTAATGAATTATGGTTATGAAGGTAACCTGTTAGTCAATACCTATGTTACTCGTCATGGCGATTATATCTCTTATCCGACAGGAGGGGGCGGTGGCGGAAATCTTGAACCAGGCCCAAACGGTTTCAACCCTAACAATGGCGGGATGACTCTTGACCAGATGATTGAATCTGAATTAGCTGTACAAGATGACTATGGACGCTGGGGGCCAAAACATGAAAAACGTTACGCTGCGGGAATGACAGCTCCCGGTCCAACAGTTGACAGAATTTGCCATCCCACACCGAGAATGCCTGAAAGGCAAGGTGAACTGGATGATTTCCAGGATGAAATTCTGTACTACAACGTTTACCATGACGATGAATTAGTCTATTCTACTACTGATGCCTATGAAATGATGTACACAGATGATGGTGCAGAAGAAGGGACAGAGTATATCTATACTATCACCGCTGTTTATGACATTGATGGTAACGGTGCTGAAGGAGAAGGTCCCCCAAGTGATCCGGTTGCTGCAATGGCAGTTATGCCGCCATCTTCACCGGAATTCATTGATTACACTCACGACGATCAGAACTTAACCGCTACACTCGATTGGGATATCCCCCTTACCAATGAGAACGGCAGCGATTTGGATGATCTGGATGGATTTAATCTGTATTGTAATAACGAATTAATTCAGGTGCTTGGGTCAACTGATGATACTTATACCCACAACCTGACTAATCCCGGATGGTACTGGTATGTCATAACAGCATTCGATGATGTCGGGAATGAATCGGAATCAACCGATTTAGGTTGGGAAATTATCGGCAGCCCGGATATCGCGTCTGATTTCGAAACTAATGGTGATCCATTATCAGGTATAAATTTTGAGTGGGGTGAACCTGCTTCAGGACCTGAAGAAGGTTTCAACGGAAGTACATACCTCTGGGCGACTGAACTTAGCGGTCAATATGAAGATGCGACACTCTACACGCTGACAATGCCATCACTATTCGTTGAAAATGAAAATGCAATGGCAACTTTCGAAGCATGGTGGGATTTCGAAAACGAATTTGACGGCTGGATAATGCTTGGTTCCCTGGATGAAGGCGAAAGCTGGTTCAGAGTGGACTGGTGGCCTGAAATAGGTATGACAAATTATAATACCGATTTTTGGGGTGCTGAGTATGACAACCCACTTGTTGATTACGGATTAGAATGGGGCGATCACTTCATTAGCGGTCAATCAATGGGCGGAGAAGGAATGAGCTGGTCGTACATGGGTATCAGGCTTGCTGATTATGTGGGTCAAAACATAATTCTCATGATTGCAGCCGGTACTGATGAAGCCAACCATTTATTTGACGGATTATACATTGATGATGTTGAACTCTGGAATGTTTCCGAGACAGTGTATGGCGACATCGATGGAACTGTTTCTGCATCCGAAACAGGCGCTGCAATTGAAGGCGCAAATGTCACAGTTCAGGGTATAGGTGTATCGACTGTTACTGATCAGAATGGTGACTATCTGTTTGAAGATCTACCGGTGCAGGACTGGACAGTTACTGTTAACGTATTTGGTTATAATGACGAAGAAGCAGTTGTAACCCTGGTTGGTGACGCTGCTGTCACACAGGATTTTGCACTGTTGAAACCTGAAATAGAAGTTCCGGAATTAGTTTCACTTGATCTGCCATCAGGTTACGAAGGAGAGTACAATCTACCTGTAAACAATCCCGGTGACGGTTTGCTCACGGTAGGTTCCCTGGTAATTGATGGAATTGAAGAGGGTATGTTGAGAATTCCGGGCAATAATGACGGCTTAGGTTCGAGCGTGCAACACGGCAAAGCAACAATCGTCGAATCAATTTCTCTTAAGAACCCGAACATACCTAAACAAAAAGGTCCGGTAGCCGGAAATAGTAACGGTAGTGAACTGGATGAAACTATTGAAGAATGGATGTTCTCGATTTACTACGAAGGCGTCGGGATGGCATGGGATGACGGTTCACTCTTAATATCGAGTCCCGATAACGGTTATATCTATGAATATGATCCTTATACCGGTGATAATATAGATTCCTATCCTGTCGGGTATTGGGGAATGCCGTTCGATATGCAACTGGTTGACGACGAACTCTGGGTACTGCATCTCGATATGGAAGGTGAAATGACTCGAGAAAACGGTTTCATCGCTGACGATTTGATGGAAGATGGTGTAAGAGAAGTGTACGTAGTAAATTGGTATGATTACCGGAACAGTTATTACAGTGATGTCCTCTACGGTTCTGATTTTAACTGGGATAACTACACTACTTTACTTTGGGGATTTGCCCTGCAGCCTGATCTTTCAACCATGTACCTTGGCTCATATCCTGTATCGAGCATGGAAGAGCCTGTTCCTGATTACATACACCCGACCGGTCCAATTTCAGGTATGGATTTTGACCCGGATATAATTGATAGCTGGGAGCTTGACAATGTTACAAGCATGACATGGTATAACGACAGACTCTGGGCGGCGACAGTAAATACTGATAATGTTGAGGAACTTGACGAACCGGGGCAGCTTTATGAAATCGATTCCGAGGGTAATATCCTCGCTGTATATGATTTCCCATCAAGTCCAATGGGCGCAGCAGGATTGACGTTCGATGACGAAGGAGCGTTATGGTATTGTGACTTCTCACTGACAAATATCTACCGGTTGGAGCTTGATTTAGAGCCGGCATACCTCTACAGCATCACCGAATACCTTGAAGTTGAAGGTAACAACAACGATGTAATGACTTTCGGGATTGACATACCCGACTGGGCGGCAGAAGGCGAGACCTTCGAGGCAACTATTCAGCTCGCTACCAACACTGAAGATGAAGTGATTGAAATCCCGGTTTACCTGAACATTCTTGGTGACGTAATTGAACGGAACCTGGAGCTTGATGCAGGCTGGAACCTTGTCGGTCTCGATATTCTTCTTGATGAAGACGATGTTTCATTGGACAGCATCTTCGCCGATGAGATAGACGCCGGAAACCTGGTGCTTGTCAAAAACGGTTCAGGTGAATTCTTTGATCCTGAGCTTGGCATAAATAACATAGGCGATTGGGCGACTCCTGAAGGATATAAGGTCAATGTGGCAGAGGCTACCACAGTTTCAGTCTGGGGTGCTGAAATTAGTGATCAATCAGCAATTGATGTTGGAACCGGTTGGAACATGGTGGCTTACTATCCTAACACAGACATTCCCGCCGATTTCGCGCTGGAAAGTATTGCGGATGACCTTGTAATTGCCAAAGCCGGTGACGGCACTTTCTATCTGCCGGAATACAACTACAACGGCATCGGTGATATGATGCCCAGGGCAGGTTATCAACTCAAAATGGATGCAGATGCTACGCTAATGTACCCGGATGTCGGTGATTGGGGAGAACTCAATGCAGCTCCGGGACAGAATGCATTCACACCTGCAAGTGTAGATCCTGAACATTTCGAGATTCAGACATTTGGCACCATCACGAACATGAGTATCCTGCTTGATGGAAGCGAAATAGATGAAGAATCTCTTAAGGAAGGTGATGAAATCGCATTCTACGATCCCCGTGGTAACAGGGTCGGAGTCGCTGTCTGGAACGAGAATGACCTGGTTGGCGTCGCCCTCTGGGGTGATGATCCGTTGACAGAGGTAGTCGAAGGATTTGTGGAGGGCGAAAATCTCTTTGCCAGGCTCTGGCTATCGGAAGAGGATCTCGAGATACCGGTGGAGTTCATATCACCATCTGGAGATTTGAAGTTTTCGCCAGATGGATTGTTGATAGCTTCTGTGGGCGGAACGAGAGAAAGTGTGATCCCAAGCGAGTTCTTTCTGGCTCAGAATTATCCTAATCCATTCAACCCGACCACAACAATCAAGTATGGTTTGCGAGACGCGGTGAATGTGCAGCTTGATATCTATAATATCCTTGGACAGCGTGTTCACACTTTGGTTGACGGACCGCAGAAAGCCGGATACTATACGATTGTCTGGAACGGCAAAGACCTGAACAGTAAGCTTGTGTCCAGCGGGACGTATTTCTATCAAGTCCACGCGGGTGAATTTGTTAAAGTTCGCAAGATGGTCATTATAAAATAATATATATACCCTGATGGGAACCGTTTATTTGCGGTTCCCGGACGGGAAGTTCCCGAGAGAATCAATCGTGAGAACTTCATCTACGGTACAAAAATAATGAGAGTGAATTTTTCCATATTGTCGGTTTTGTTTTTCTTCAGCGGTTTTCAAGCTGAGGGACAACACTGGACTCCGCCTCAATCTACGGGGCGAGACCATTCCCTGGCAGTGGTTGCTGCGATAATTGACGGTGACACACTTTCGAATCCGGACGAGATCGGTGTATTTACTACTGATGGCATGCTTGCCGGTGCGGGAGTATTGCCGGAAAGTGGAGCGTTGGGATTCGCAGTATGGGGAGATGATCCTCTAACAGAAGATTCTGTTGAAGGTTTCACGGTTGGTGATACAATGAATTTCCGGGTCTGGGATGCTGAGAGAGAACTCGAGCTGGAAGCATCGGTCGAAATTATTTCCGGACCGGCAGTTTTCAGCATTGACAGCTACACCAGGGTATCATTGACTGCTACGGAAAATTCAATCCCAAAACGCAGCCGGTCTAACCAACCGGGTGATGTTTATCTGTCAGCTTACCCTAATCCATTCAATCCTTCAGTTACACTGCATTTTGAAAGCAAAAAAGGGGAATGGGGAGTTTTGGTTACAAACTTGACCGGTCAAAGTGTTAAACGACTTGCAGCGACCGGGAATTTTCTTAACTGGGACGGCTGTACTGAGAATGGGATTTCAGTAGCCTCGGGAATATACCTGTTGCATGGCTTGGGGCAGGCGCAAGGTTTGACCCAAAGCCTCGTAAAAATCGAATAAAGACAACGTCTTGCTGGATATTGGAGCGTTATTATGATAAAAAAGAACGCATTGTTGAAGCCTGTAATTGTTGGATTGCTGTTAATTATTGCAGTTATTCCCGCCCTCGCTCAACCCGAACATTTTGCGTTCACTACTACGGATGCTAACCACAGCATCATTGTTTCTTATGCTGCGATCAACCAGATTGAACTTGAAAACGGTGACGAGATCGGCGTTTTCACACCTGATGGTATTTGCGCAGGTGCTGGAGTCTGGAGTGATGAGACATTTGGAATTGCAGCATGGGCTGACGATGATCAAACCCAGGATGTTGAAGGATTCACCGATGGTGAAGAATTAGAATTCCGCATCTGGGACAGTTCAACAGGGTTCGAATGGATCGCTGAGGTCTTGTACTCTACCGGACCAGTGGACTGGGAAGTGGATGGTATTACTTCTGTAGGATTGAACGCGAATGATGATGGAATGGATTTAGGTGAGCCGACTGCGTTTGTCGATATAATCCATTTCGGTACGGTTGGCCCGATTGAAGAGGATGAATGGGTAAATGGAGCAAGGATCTGGAATATTGGCGAAGGAACACTTGCTGTAACAGGATGGAATGATGACGGCTTACCTTTGACAACTGATCAAGAGTTTCCGTTATACATCAGTTCGAAAAGAGATGCAGTAATCCGACTCAACTTTGACGGAAGCGTAGCAATGGACGGGACAATCACCATTGAAACAAATAATGGTGATATTGATATTGATGTTATTGCTGACGTCCATCCTGACGATTCACCAACACATTATTCTCCGCCGGTACCAACGGGAACAGACCATAGCGTATATGTTGAGAGTGGTACGTTTAATGATATTCCCCTACGATGGGGTGATGAAGTTGTGGTCTATGGAGCCGACAATGATTTCCTTGCCGGTTGGGGTAGAGTCGGTATGCATGAAAATAGTGTCGGTTTTGCTGTATGGGGCGATGATCCGCTTACACAGGAAATTGACGGTCTCGAAGATGATGAGGATATGGTTTTCGAGATTTGGAGGAGATTTGAAGACGTTTCCGCTGACCCAACTGTTACTGTTAATGTCGGCGATATTTCATGGACATCAGGAGGAATTACAGTAGTAACTCTTGAAGCCGGCGATGAAAATGTCATTGGTACTTTCACATATGATGATACAGATATAGAATTTCAACCAACAAGAGTTGGTGATGAAAATCTTGAGTTTAGAACTGTTACAAACACTGATAATTCCGGATGGGTTTACTTTAACGGAGCAGGGAGTGATCCCGACGGTGTATTCAATGATTATGATATTGCTGATGAACCCAGCTATCTTCCACCCGGAGCTACGTTCCTTGCACCTGTAAAATTTACACCTCTTGAAGCTGTCATGTATGAAGGAACAGCCTGGTTCGATCTTGTCGGGGAAAGTGAACTTGATGATCAGGCGACATGGAATGTCAGCGGACGGGGTCTTGAATCACAAGTTTATGAACCAACACCAACCAATTCTAACCTGTCACTCGTAATCCTTGACATCGATCTTGACGGCGAAGAACTATCGGAAGAAGATGAAATCGGAGTTTTGACAACTGATGGTATAATTGCAGGTGGAGCCCTATTTACAGGAGAATTACCTCTCGGTATAATTGTATATGGGGATGATGCTGAAACCCAGGATGTGGAAGGTTTCACTGACGGCGATACTATGCTGATTCGTATCTGGGATAACTCTGCCTCCACAGAATATTGGGCGGTTCTCGGCGAATTGCAGGACGGCGAGCTTACCTGGTCGGAAGACGGGATAACGGTAGTGTCACTTCAGGGCATAGTCCCTCCCTGGGAACTTGATCTGATGACTGGTCAGGCAATGCTCGAAAACGACACGTTTTCAACTGTTCAACTTGATAACTATATAACCCATCGCCAGACTGATCCTGCTGATATCGACTGGTCAGTTGAGCTGATGTCAGACCCCGTCAATAACCTTGACCTGATCTACGATCTTGATATTGGAAATAGAACGTTTGCCGTTTCAGTCCCTGATTCCGAATGGGTTGGTCTGCAAGTATTTCGTTTTTTTGTAGAGGATGAATTTGGACAAACGGATTCTGTTGATCTTGCCTACGAAATAATCCAGGTAAATGATGCTCCAAATCCGTTCAACCTGCTTCTTCCGGAAGAAGATGACAGCCTTGATGAATATCGCCCGACTCTCGCATGGGAGCAGGCAACAGACGTTGACTGGAGCGGTGATATACTCGCTTACAACCTCTATTATTCGGTAGAGAATCTACAGAATGTGGTAACGGACCATGAAGTTCTGGGACTGGTTGATACAACGTTTATGCTTCCTCATCATGGCGACAACAAAACTATCACATGGTCTGTTGAAGTTGACGACGGCGAAGGTGAAACTACATGGGCGGGACCAAATGGCGAAACTGGATCCGTATTCTACATCTATGTCCAGGAAAATCCATACGAATTTGAAATGCTTAATCCTGCTGATGATGATTCATCTGAGGATGATGGAGCTGTAGCGTTTACATGGGAAAATAACGGTGATCCCGATCCTGGACAGGTAACGGAACACTTCATGTATCTCGCTGATAACAGTGAGTTCACAGATGAGCGCGAATTCGGTCCTTTCGCTGACGCAGAATTTATAACCCTTAACCAAAACAACGATACTCTCTGGATGGAGGATGATACCCAGTGGTGGTGGCGTGTTATTGCCGTTGATCCGGTCGTTCCCGGCGAGGGAACCTGGGCTGGTCCTAATGGTGAAGAAGGTAATACTTTTTACGTATATATTCCTGAACCACCCGGCTCGTTCGATCTATTGTCTCCATCCGATACCGATACGGTTGATATTCATGGACCGATCCTTACATGGCAATCAACTACCGACCCCGATCCTGATAATACGGTAAGCTATACGCTTGCATGGGCGTTGGACACAGATGATCTGCTGAATGATCCGTTCCTTGAAACTGGTTTAACAGATACGTTTTATACATTTGAAGAGGAAGAACTTAACGAGGTTCTTGATGATGATGCAGTTATATACTGGCATGTATTAGCTGTTGATCAGAATACAGAGGGTACCTGGTCCGGAGAAGCGGAAAACGATTATTGGAGCTTCACTGTTTATGTTCAAGAGCTACCCGATGCGTTCAGCTTGTTAGAGATCGCTGATATGGACAGCAGCGAGGATGATGGCTCAGTCTATTTTGAATGGGAAAACAACGGTGACCCTGATCCGGGGCAAGATGTTACATATTATCTGCATATCGGTGAAGACGTGAACTTCGAAACCGACCATGACTTTGGACCTTATGCTGAAGACGAGTTCCCAATTTTTAATGAAGATAACCAGGCAGAATGGATGACGGACGACACCCAGTTCTGGTGGAAAGTTTTCGCCCAGGATTCGGTACAGGGAGATGGTGTCTGGTCTGATGAAACTTGGTCTTTCCGCGTTTATATCCCTGAACCACCTGTTTCTTTCGATCTGCTTTCTCCTCTCGATACTGACACAGTAGATATCTACGATCCAACTTTAACCTGGGAATCTACGATTGATCCTGATCCCGATAATACGATTAGCTACACACTTGCGTGGGCTTTGGATACTGATGACTTGATTAATGATCCATTCCTTGAAACTGGATTGACCGATACATTTTATACATTTGAAGAGGATGAATTAAACGAACTGCTCGATGATGATGCGGTTATATACTGGCATGTTTTAGCCGTTGATCAGAATACTGAGGGTACCTGGTCGGGAGAAGGGGAGAATGATTATTGGAGCTTCTCTGTCTATGTTCAGGATCTTCCGAATACTTTCAGTTTGCTTGAGATTGCCGATACGGACAGTAGTGAGGATGACGGTTCTGTTTACTTCGAGTGGGAAAACAACGGCGATCCTGATCCAGGGCAGGCAGTATCATATTACCTGCATATCGGGGATGATGAGAACTTTGAGATATATCATGATTTTGGACCCTATGCTGAAGGAGAGTTTCCAACTTTTAACGAGGATAACCAGGCAGAATGGATGACGGACGACACCCAGTTCTGGTGGAAGGTTTTCGCCCAGGATTCAGTGCAAAATGATGGCGTCTGGTCTGATGAAACATGGTCGTTCAGGATTTATATCCCTGAACCGCCGGATGCATTCGATTTATTGTCACCGGAGGATGAAGAGATCGTTGATACACTAGGTCCTACATTAACCTGGGAATCAACTACCGATCCCGATCCCGATGATGGTGTGTCCTATACACTTGTCTGGTCTTTCTTCGAGGATTTCAACGAAACAAACGAAGTAGAACTTGGTGAAGACACAACTTACACATTCGAAGAAGAAAATCTTCTCGCATTGATCAGGCAGCATTATAACCGCAACAATGAACTTGATGATTTTCTTCCTGATGATCAGTTGGTGTACTGGAAAGTTCATGCTGTTGACATGAATACTGGCGGAACATGGTCATTAACAGGCGAGGAAGATTATTGGAGCTTTGAAATTTATGTACCGGATAATCCCGAAGGATTCAGTTTGCTTTCACCGATAAATAACACTGTTACAAATGAAGTGGAAGTGAGTTTGACCTGGCAGTCAACAAGGGATCCCGATCCTGACAATGAAGTTTTTTACTCACTGTTTATCAGGGAAGGTGAAGGGGATTTCGAACTGGAAGCTGAAGGGCTTGAAGACACTACATATACTTTCGATGCCGTTACCGATGATGAGGATTATTACTGGACAGTGTTTGCAGAAGATGAAAACACGAATGGTACATGGGCGTTGGATACACTTTCATTTTCCACCTATTTCTTCCAGCCGCCTGAAGCTTTCGCTCTGACGACACCGGGAGATGAAGATTCCGTTGATACCACTACACCAACAGTGGAATGGGAAGAAGCAATTGATCCTGATCCCGGTGACGAGGTGACGTATTCTGTCGTCTGGTCAATTGATGACGATACCTTCACAGACCCGGATTCTGTAACCGGAATAGATGTGACAAGTTATACGTTCGAAGTAGAAATGTTGCTTGGTGGCGTTATTAACGATCAGGGTGGTTTACTTCCAGTGGGGATGGAAACATTCGACATGCAACGTGTCAACCGACCGGAAACAAAAAAATCGGTATCGGATAAAAAACGCAGCGATCAAAAAAATATTCTTGCACTCAACGATGGCTCAGATCGCAAAAATAATCCGGGGATTCATGATGAATTGGATGAGTTTGAGGATGATGTCACGGTTTACTGGTATGTACGAGCGGTAGATACAAATACTGATGGTACATTATCCACCCAGAATCCAAATGATGGGACAGAGATCAGCTTTGACGTTTACATTCCTGATCCACCTGATCCCTTCGGACTGGTTTCACCTGACGACGGATTTGTAACAAACGATCTGACAGTAACACTTGAGTGGGACGAGACAGACGATCCTGATCCGGACAATACAGTCGCTTATGATCTCTACGTCAGCGATGATATAGATGATCTGGGTGATCCGGTGGAAGTTGATCTTGATGTAACCACTTTTGATGTCGATCTCGTCGATGATGATACAGATTACTGGTGGACAGTTCATGCTACAGACCTTAATACAGAAGGTACCTGGGCGTCCGATACATTCAATGTTCATACATACATTTTTGACTTTCCAGAAGCTTTTAATTTGAGCAGCCCTGCAGACGAGAGTACAGTAGAAATAGCGACACCTACGTTGACCTGGGTATCAAGCTCAGATGTTGATCCGGGTGATTCACTTATTTATGTGCTGTATTGGGCTTTTGAAGATGATTTCTCTGATGCTGATTCAGTCGAAATCGATGCACCCGATACCACATATACTTTCGATGAAGCTCTTATGACTTCCTTACGTCAAAGGAGTTCCGGTCAAAAGAAATTCATGAGTGTTGAAGGAATGTCGAGGGCGATTGGTGAACTGGACGAGCTTCCCGATGATGACACCGTTTACTGGAAGGTTCGTTCACAGGATACAAATACCGAAGGAACCTGGTCGTCGCCTGATGAGGGTTGGTCGTTTGACATCTATATTCCTGAGCCACCCGAAGCTTTCAGCCTGCTTGCGCCTGATGACGGTTCAACGATTGACGAAGATGAAATCGAGCTTTCCTGGGAAGCGGCAACCGATCCCGATCCAGGCGATGTGATAGAATATATCGTCTGGTGGGCGACTGATGAAGATTTCTCGGAGAATCTTGATTCAGTAACTGTTACTCCAACTACACATAACCTTACCGGTCTTCTTGACGACCACACATATTACTGGAAAGTTCGAGCACAGGATACTAATAGCGAAGGAACCTGGTCGAGCGAAACTTTCAACTTCGATGTCTATATCCCCGACTTACCCGCGGACTTCGCCTTAGCCGGTCCGGAAAATGGAACGGTAATGGAAGAGGAGGAAGTTACTGTCTGGTGGACCCAGGCGTTGGATGAGGATCCGGGCGATACAGTAACCTATACAGTAGAGTGGTCATTGTACGATGATTTCTCTGAGCTGTTCTCGGGCACTACGACCGATACGTTCTTCGTGATCGATGACGTTGGCGATGCCCTCGCAGGACTGGGGCATTCTTCACATCCTGGGAAATCTGATTTAATGAAAGTGGCTGTATCCGGAAAGACAAGAAATCTATCCGGAAGAAACAACGACTCAGAACTTGATGGTCTTCCAGATGATTCCACAGTTTACTGGCGTGTCAGCGCAACAGATATCTTTAATCTGACGGTTGAAGCTGATCCCAATGAAGGCTGGTCATTCGGTGTGAATCTGTACGATCCGCCAGAAGCTTTCGGTCTTGTTTCACCTGAAGATGGATATACTTCCTTTGTCAACAGTGTTACTCTTGAGTGGGATACCACAACAGATCCCGATCCTGAAGATGAGGTCTCATATGTAGCCTGGTACGCAACAGATTCAGAATTCACAACAAATCTCGATTCCGTTGAGATCCCCGATACTACTTATGGGTTGACTGGTTTGTTAGATGATCAGACATATTGGTGGAAAATCCGCGCACAGGACACAAATACTACCGGAACATGGTCAACCGAAACATACAGTTTTGATGTTTACATCCCCGAATTGACAGGTATAGTGGAGTCCGAGAGGCTTGATGATCTAATCATAGGCGCAAATATCAGCCTGGTTGATACGGCTGGAATGGTCTTTTCGATTCGAACAGGTGATGATGGTATATTTACATTCTACCAGCTTCCAGCAGGTTCATATACACTCAGGGTCACTCATGATGATTATGCTACATTGGTTGAGACAGAACTTGAAATCACTGCCGGTGTTACCCTGACTCATGATATCACTTTGAGCGATGTCCTTTCGATGGGTTATAACCTTGCAGAAGACTATTTCGAGTTGATCTCCTTTTTCTTCAACCCGGATGATCCTTCCGCTATGAGTCTTTTCGGAGATATCAACGACCTGCTGCTTGCCTATGAGGATAACGGGGAAGTGGTGATTCCTCCGGTATTTAATACCATAGGCGATATCGATGTAACTGAAGGGTATCGTTTGCTTGCCGCAAGTTCAGCAAATTTACAGGTATCAGGAGCACCGGTAATGCCGGATATCGAATTCACTCTCCAGGCTGAGACCTGGAACCTGATGGGATATCCATTCGATTATGAGTTACCCGTTGAGATAGCTCTTGCTTCAATCGAAGATGTGGTGATTGAGGTTATGAACGACGACGGTCTCTTATGGATTCCTGACAGTGTTAATACTCTCGGTTATTTGATGCCGGGTGAAGGATATATCGTAACCGTCAACGAGGACGTAACATTCTCGTTTGAGACAGGCGGATGGATGATTGCTTCCGTAACTGGAAATCGTTCACCATTACCGGATTTTGAGGGAGTGACAAAAACCGGTCTGCCTTATTCAGTGCTTATTGGCTTTGATCAGGAGCTGCAGGATTTGATGCCTGAGACTATTGAGATTTATGACGGATCACAGTTAGTTGGCAAGAACTTAGTCTCAGATTCACAAGGCAGGACTTTGGTTACTACCTGGCAGGGCGCTCCTCAGTACGATATTCCGGGATTCACTCCCGGCAACCCGATGAGGATTGTACTAAAAGATTTATCGGGACGGGAAATAACTGCGCGTGCATTGTGGGGAGATGCCCAATTCGGTAAATTCCCTTATGCTAACTTAACACTTGTAAAGGATATCCCACTGCCTACAGAGTTTGTTGTTGACCAGGCGTATCCAAATCCATTCAACAGTACAATAACTTTACGTTTTGGATTACCTGGAGATGGTGATGTTAGAATCGCCGTTTACAATTTGCTTGGAAGGCAGGTTTACGAGACCAACCGCCATTTCAACGCGGGTTACAGCCGTTTCAGTTTCAAAGCGGATACCGAGCTTGTCAGCGGGTTGTATTTCATTCGAGTAAGCAGAGGCGATAAAGTTCATACACAGAAAGTTATTCTTTTAAAATAATCGTACCTGGGCAGCCGTAAAAATTGATTCTTTTCACGGCTGCGCTTAACGATAAGGAGTGAATATGCGAGAGAAACTTTTTATTCTATTCATGGTCATCGTTTTAGGTGCGGTGTCGGGTTTTGTCGGTTGCGGCGATGATCCTGCTTATGAGGATCCACCAGTGACTGTTGATCTCCACGAACCATTAAATCCAACTCTTACATCTTTGACTTTAATGTGGGACGGGTCAGGGAGCGGAGATTTTGATGAATACCGGCTCTTCTATTCTACTGAATCAACACTTCCCGAGGCATTGACTGATTATGAGGTTTTTGATATACGGACGGATACTTCAGTAACCCTTGAAGGATTATTTGAAGGTACTATTTACTGGTTCGCGGTAGGTGTCTGGAATAATGACGGGCAATGGTCTGGTTATTCAAATATCGATTCAGGTTCTACCATGTCATGGGAAGTTACCCGGACTATCGATGTTGGGGAACAACCTTACGGTGTAGTGTTCGATGATGATGGCGAACAGGCTTATGTTACCAACTCTGCATCGAATTCAGTTTCTGTTATCTCAAGCAGCACTGACGGTGTAATTGCAACAATTGATACTCTTTCAAATCCTCGTGGAATTGCCTGTGATCCTGGCGGTTCATCTGTCTATGTAGTCAATGCTGATAATTTTACTGCATCACGTATTAATCCTTCGGCAGAATCCATAGAGGAATCAGTCGATGTAGGCAAGAGCCCGGTTCAAATTGTATTGTCATCCAGTAGTCCGAATGCGTATGTGACAAACTCAGGGGATAGCACTATATCAGTTTTCACAATTCCGCCCCCAGGTGTAGCTTTCACAATCGAGCTGAACAAAGCTCTTTATGCTCTCGCTATTGATCCTGATCAAGATTTCCTATATGCAACAAGCATAACTGACGGTGAAGTTATTGCAATTGCACTTTCAGATAATAGCGTTGAAGCAACCATTACGGTAGGTGAATCACCCCAGGGAGTCGCTGTTTCACCCGATGGTAACAATGTGTATGTCAGCAACAGTCTTGACGGTACTGTCAATGTGATCGAAACTGGGGCACATACAGTGACAGATACAATCAGCGTGGGAGCAGAACCCCATGGCGTTGCCTGTTCGCCTGATGGCTATTATGCTTATGTCGCAAATTATCAGTCAGGCACAGTTTCGGTCATCTCCACAAGCTCGGGAGAAGTTGTTTACTCCGTTACTGCAGGCAGCGGTTCAATAGGAATTGGTATCAGTCCCGATTCAAAGAAGGCGTATGTGACGAATTTCAATTCAAATAACGTTTCCGTCATTGAATTAAGGAAATAATATATTACTAAACTGATATAATTAAAGTAGATCCCTCTCGTCGAGAGGGATTTTTCTTGCTAATAGGCAGAAAACAGATATTCAAACCATTAATTTTATTTTCTTATTCATGCTTTGGTTTTTAATGGCATAAAGATAAAGGATATGCGAGTTGAAACTGGTAAGTAATTAGGGTCTCCTGAATAAATCAATTACCCTTATAAGGGGAGAGATTGAGCGTTGTTTTTCCTATCTTTTGTGCAAGGATACTGATTAAAACAGTCCAAAACCTTTGCACTTCAGGATGGGAA
>JAVCCM010000090.1 GCA_030765455.1 Candidatus Electryonea clarkiae
TAGTGTGTCGCTGGGTGGAAAATGGAAGGATTTGCACTCCTGGATCAACACTGTCGCCGCCACCTTCCGGATTATCATCTTCATGATAAGGACCGCTTGGATCTCCCCAATAGTTATTACGAGCATCGAAAACAGCATTGTTGGCTATCCCTGCCGCTACTCCATCATTATTGATAAAATCATTGTTATAAAACTCAAATGTCGTGTTATTACCAGGTAAAACAGCGCCTAAGTAATGATCACCGAATTCATAGGCGGGATGGTTATTTACAAAGAGATTATCATGCCCTTCAACGAACGGAAGTGTTCCCGTAAGCCCAAATAGCGCTGAACCTATAGGGGATCTATTGTTTGAAATAATATTGTGATGAAAATAAAGACTATCGCCGGTATATAATGCTCCACCATACGCAGCGGCGACATTTGCAATGAACGTATTATTGCTGATTTCTACAGAACCGGAAAAAGATACAACATAAACACCACCACCGATACCCCTCCACATTCGGTACGGCTGATCCCAACTGCTCGCGGAGTTATTCTCAAATAGATTCCCTCTAATAATAATGTTATCCCCTGATACTGATAAACCACCAGCCATTCTTCCAGCATGATTGCCACGAAAAATGTTGTTCTCTACTAACAAAGACGTTACATTTACAGCGTCTATTCCACCTCCATAAGAAGCTGTTGAGTTATCGATAAACACATTATTTACAATATTAGCAGTAGATCCATTAATCTGAAGTCCTCCAGCAAGACCACCGGAAGAATTTTGAATAAATACATTGTTTTCTACATCAAAATTCGAGTTGTTAGTAATCGAAATCCCACCAAAATGGTTTGCCGCTGTATTATTTCCGACCCGATTATCTCTGATCCATCCCCGGCAATTATTAATTTTAGCTGCGGCTCGACGGAAGGCATAATTATGACTGAAAATATTATTCGATAAAAAGACTTCTGAGCCTACTGCATAAAGAGCCCCGCCTTCCCAAATACTGCGATTGTATAAGAGCATGCAATGATCAATCAGGAGAATAGTATTTTCCGCACTTACAGCAGAACCCGTATCTTGTTGTGCTGCATATCCATAAGTAAAAGTCAATCCTATGATTTTTACGGTATCTTCACCAGTGGATTCGATAGAAACAGGTCTAAACAAACTGTCACCGGAAAGTATTGTTGAACTGATACTTGTCGTATCATCATCAAGTAAGAATTCGCTCGCAAGCGTTATACCGTGTCCCTCAATAAGAAGCTCTTCTTCGTATTGATCTTCATAGATGAGAACAGTATCCCCGGAAAGCGAAGCATCGATTGCTGACTGAATTGTCTCAAAATCGTCAGGTACGTAGATTATGTCAGGATAAGCGAGTGATGAACAGGTTAAAAATAAAACAAATATTGATATACATCTAATAATCTCAATCAAGAATGTTCTCGCACTCATAGAAGAACCTCTCAAAGCACTGTTTTATTGACAATTAGTCGAGTGTCCCAGATTTACACAATGCAGTTATTATTGCAGATATCACAACCAATCCAAATTATTAATCTGACTATACTATAAAAACGGCACAGAAAGATAACCCAGACTGTGAAGAGTCAGCTTTTCATTCATTTTAACTATTGAATAGATGCACCCAATTATTTTCTCAATATAATTGCCATGATCTCTTCAATATGGACAAACAAAATCAAAATGGGCTTCTTCTTGATCGCCACCTGAATTTGCATGATGCATTGTTATAACATTCCATGCAGGCCAGTCATAAGTATCGGTGTCAGTGTAGCCATTTAGATCGTCAACCCTTGTATTATACATGGGTACAAAACCAAATTTTATCTCAAAATCAACCACAATGCCGTCGTCAATCAGTTCGCTGGTATCAATAGAAATTTTCCAGCTATACTCACCCTGTGGACCGGGATAACCATTACTAACAGGTCCGTCTACTATGGTTAGAGATTCTGACCAAACCCATGCTTGAACAGAATCGATCCCTACCATCGTCACCAACGATGTTACTAACACTGCAAGAATCAGCATAGAACTCGCTAATTTAACGTTAAATTTCTTGCTCACCATACACCTCCTTAAATGAATTCAAAATTTTCCAATATTAAGAATCTATCAAGAATACATACTTAAGAAAATGTAAGTATTTTTTTTTTAGCAACTTCAAGTAAAATATCTGAATATTTTATGATTGTCTCCGAGAGACAATATTGTAATTCCTGAAATTCCACCGTCATTGTGAATGAGTAAAGTGATCGTCGGATCAGCCTGAACATTTTAAGAAATTATTAAAAATCTTTAAGGTTAGATTTACTTCCCATGAGGACGGTATCACTGCCTACAATTGATTATATTTGTCTTCTCATGCGGGCTGGCAGCCCCTCCATAACAGACGATGTGATGAAAAGACAGATACTTTGCTTCAGGGATACACTTGCTGCTTATAACAGTAAAAACTAAGACATTAAGGACATGAAGGAAAACTTTCATGTCCTTAATGCTTTCATGGTGAGATAATTATTTGGGACCGGTCATTTTCTCGGGACGCACTTTTTCGTCAAACTCTTCCGCTGTCAGGAGTCCCAGCTCTACAGCCGCTTCTTTCAGGGTTGTATTTTCAGCATGTGCTTTTTTCGCTACTTTGGCAGCATTGTCATAACCGATATGTGGGTTCAGGGCGGTTACCAGCATCAGGCTGTTAGTAAGGAAATGCTGGATGCGGTCAAGGTTAGGTTCGATACCTGCAACGCAATTATCAGTAAAGCTGACACAGGCGTCGCCAATCAGGCGAACCGACTGTAACAGGTTATAAATCATCACCGGTTTGAAGACATTCAGCTCATAATGACCTGAAGCGCCACCAATGTTGATAGCGACGTCATTTCCCATAACGTGCGCTGCTACCATTGTAATCGCTTCACTTTGAGTTGGATTCACTTTGCCGGGCATAATCGAACTTCCCGGCTCATTGGCTGGAAGTACAATTTCACCGATACCACAACGCGGACCTGATCCAAGCACACGAATATCATGAGCGATTTTCATCAGGCTGGCTGCAATTGTTTTCAGGGTTCCACTTGCTGCTACGACTGCATCATGCGCTGCCAGGGCTTCAAATTTATTGGGAGCCGTAACAAATGGCAGCTTGGTTATTTCAGCGATTTTCGCGGCAGATATCTTCGCGAATTCAGGATGAGTATTTAACCCGGTTCCAACTGCTGTTCCTCCCAACGCCAACTCATATAAATCCGGGAGTACATAGTCAATTCGTTCAAGAGCTTTGGTAAGTTGATGAGCATAACCACCAAATTCCTGCCCCAGGGTGAGGGGAACAGCATCCATCAAATGAGTCCTGCCAATTTTGATTATGCTATCAAATTCCTCGCTCTTATTTTTCAGGGCATTACGTAATTTTGTTACCCCAGGTGTCAGGTGATGCACGAATCTTTCAGCAGCAGCAATATGCATCGCAGTCGGAAAAGTATCGTTTGATGACTGGGCTTTGTTTACGTCATCGTTTGGATGTATAGGATCTTTCGATCCAAGTTCTCCACCGGCGATCTCAATGGCACGGTTGGCGATGACTTCATTCGTGTTCATGTTGGTTTGAGTACCGCTCCCGGTTTGCCAGATCACCAATGGGAAATGATCATCGAGTTTCCCTTCAATCACTTCATCGGCTGCCATAACGATGAGTTCAGCTTTCTCCTCTGACAACATCCCAAGTTCAGCGTTAGTTAATGCGGCGGCTTTTTTCAGGATGCCGAGAGCACGAATCAACTCGCGCGGCATACGTTCTCCGCCGATCTTGAAGTTTTGAATGCTTCGAGCAGTTTGTGCTCCGTAATAACTGTTTACCGGAACTTTCATCTCGCCCATTGTATCTCGTTCAATACGATAGTCCATGCTACCGAACCTCCTTTGTAATCATAAAAAAATGAAATGAATATCCTGTTGCTGTTCAATTTGATAAATCATCATTTCATCCCTGCCGAAGCAGGAATAACACCAAATTAGACAGCCGTATATTTACAATATTTTACACAAGTACTATTTAATCCACTCAGCTACTTTATCAACGAGTTTTTTTATTCCCATATTAATGTCGGCAACGCCGGGACCCAACATATAAGCGGGTGTAGTAACTATCTTATAATCTTCATCTACGACGATCTCATCCACCGGGCAATCGATATGTTCTGCGCCCATAACCTCGAGATGACCGGCTGTAGTCGGATCATTACCTATTGTCAGCTTAACCTTCAGTCCCTTATCGCCAAAGATTTTCGCAATGTTAGCCGGGGCGATACACATGGCTGCAATCGGTTTTCCGTCAGCATAGAAACCGTTAACCGCATTTTCCACATCCGTATCCACCGTGATATCCGGTCCTCCCACAAGTCCGTAATCACACAAATTCTTGGCAGCTCCAAATCCACCGGGTAAAATCAGCGCATCAAAATCAGAGCTTTTAATTTCACTAAGTGGAGCAACCGGACCACGTGCAATTCGTGCTGACTCGACTCGAACATTCCTTGTTTCATCTTCCGCCGGTTGGCCTGCATCATGATTTATTACATGAAATTGATCTTTATCCGGGGCAAAGCACTCATACTCCAGACCGGCATTTGCAAGATGAAGCAGTGTCAGGACTGATTCATGTATTTCGCTGCCATCATAAACTCCACTTCCGGAAAGGATAACTGCTACTCTTGGCATTGAGAGTCCTCCTTTTTCTTGGTTCTACTTATGTCTTGCGGAACTTTTCACAAATTAATCTGTTGTTCCCTCAAAAAACACTTTTTTATAGATTATGAATTATCAGCTTATGTTTGACCTGATTCATTCAACCTCTAAGTTGAAACCTACGAGTATAGGTGCTTCAAGTCAAGTGAGCTGCCTCCAAAGCAACTTACAAAATCAACCAAATACACTCCGTAGAGATAAAACAATCATTTCATGAACTTTGACAGACAATTTGGAGATTGCCTTCCAAATTGCCTATCTTTTTAGAAACTGATAGATAAATTATATTATTCACGCTTGAATATGTCTTTAGTGTCTAACTTCATCAATAAAGTGAATGTTTATTGAACTCGAACCCTGTCAGGATAGATGAATAAAACCAGATTTCTTAACGTTCGAATAGGCGATATTGCTGCCATAGCACTGCTTTTTATCCTATCACTCGGGGTGATTCTATTTTCATATCTCTACGGTAAGAATATTGGGACAAAGGCTATTGTAACGATTGAGGGGAAAAAATCATTAGTGTTATCCCTGGATGAACCGTCACGGGTATCAGTCAAAGGGCACATTGGTGATACTATTATTGAGGTAGATGAGCGGGGAGTATTTGTCGTATCTTCGCCCTGTACGTATAAGTATTGTATTAAATTAGGTCATGTTCAGAGAGAAGGACAAACTATAGTCTGCGCACCAAATCATATATCAATTCGTATTGTCGGCGGAAATGACGATGGACTTGACGGAGTAACCGGGTAATAAATTGCCTGAAATTCTCTTTGAAATATGATTGTTGATTTGTTTTAGATTTCAGAATTTATAGTATAGTGATAATATGGATAATAGGATCAAAAAAGCTCAGATCATATCCAGGATTGCAATTTGGACTTCGGTTGGAATTGTATTGGCTGGAATCGAGAGATTTATTCCAACACCACTGCCCTGGATAAAACTCGGACTGGCAAACGGTGCAGCTTTAATAGTCCTCTACAGTCATGGCTTAGTGCCTGCATTGATCGTAAACCTTTTAAGAGTTACAGCGATAGGGTTGATATTTGGAACCTGGTCAAATCCTGCATTTCTTTTATCATTTAGCGGAGCGGCAGTTGCTGTCCTGGTCATGGGTAGTACCAAGTTCATATTTGGCAAGTGGGTAGGTCCTATTGGTGTTTCTGCTATTGGAGCGTGGACCCATATGTTTTTCCAGTTTTTGTTAGCCTCAATTCTTATTGTGAGGCATCAATCATTAATGTTTCTTGCTGGCCCCAGCCTGATTGCTGCAATATTATCAGGACTGATAATAGGGTGGATAGCTAACGAAATACTTGACAGGCTTCCCGAAAAAATCCTGTTGAGATAAATAATCGGAGATGATCGACCATTGAAAAAAATAGCTTACATGACGATTACCATAATAGTATTATGCTCTATCTATTCATTCCTCTTATCCGGTTGTGGATCATCCGGTGGTGGTGGTATAGTCGGAGGTACACCAACAGAAGGATTTGAGCTGGTTTTAGAGGCAGGAGAAACCTTACTGGAAGGTGGCGATATCACACCACTCAGCTTGTCCTTAAGAGATTCAAAGGGAAATTTCCTTCAAGGGCAACGTATTACACTCTCAGTCTCAAATCCCGACTATCCTGATAGTATAGTTGGCTGGGTTAGTCCTTCGTGGATAATTACTGATTCCACTTATACTAATGGATCAGATGTACAAGCATTCTTTACAAGTGCAGACACCGGAAGAGCTATTATTCTTGCCGGTTATGATGATAATAGCGGGAATCATCTCGACAGCACAGAATTAGAAATCCTTATATTAACATCGCTCCATTTTATCAGTCTGTATGTGCAACCTGATACACTAAACTTTAATATGTATGCATACATTACCTGCGTGTTAGCCAAAGGAACACAGGACGATGCTATTCGTGTCGGAGGGAAAAGCATCGAATTCCTGTCATTTGATGCCAATAATCCGGGGGCTCCTTATGGCGTTTACGGTATATCTCCAAGCTATCCTGCAACTTCTGATTCCATATCAGGTAACGGGCTGAACGATACTTATACTTTCAGTGCTGATTTAGAAGGCATCGCAATTATCAGGGCATATTACAGAAATGCCCTGGGAACATTAGCAGCAACCGGACAAGCAATAGTTACCGTGGACAATAGTTTTGTACCACCTGAACTCTAAAACGTTAGGATTTGATAATGTTGTTTAAGAAATCCAACCATCATTTGTCACTTTCATTTGAGAGTGTTGCAACAAAGATTATAGCAGTAAAATTGATTATTATCCTCTCCTTAATCATTGGGTGTGCCGGTGGAGTTCGTCATCCTGGAGAAGCTTTTGAACAGGAGAAATGGGAAAAAGCCAAAAAAAATGCTGAATTATGGCTTATGGAACATCCTGACGATATTTCAGCCATTGAAATTCTTGGAAAAAGTTTATTTATCCTCGGTGATTCTCTACAAGCTGTGAATGTAATTGAACCTCATGCTACGAATATCGATGACAAAATATTTATGTCAGTTGTCCTGAATGCTGCTATTTCTGTCGGCGAGTTGAATTTTGCGAGGACTCTGATCCGTCAGGAAGCAGTTAATAATGATAAGAATCCTGTTCTCGATCAGAAGTTTGCAATGGTTGAACGACGGATTCATGATGCCGCTCAATCATCTATGTACGGCGATAAATCTATGGAAGAAGGCGACTGGACACGCGCTGCAAGATCATTTCGTTCCGCACAAAAAGCTCATGCCGGAAAAGAAATTTATCGAGCAAAACTTCATCTTGTTCAAGCAGAAATGGCTGTAGAAAAAAACGGTCAAAGCAGTGCGGAGTCAGCCTATGAACATATCGAAGACTGTTTAAAACTCTGGCCGGATTCACCAATTGCCTGGTGGGTAAAAGGTGATATCAGCGTAAAACTCGGTAATGACAAGATCGCCAGGGAAGCTTTTGCAGAAGCATTGCGGCTTGGAATTGGCAAACCGTATTTGCAGCAAGCAAAAGCAGTAATAAACAGCAAGGATAAGTAATATTGCATTAGTTGTTACCGTCGGATCTCTTTTTCGATCACCATCTGGCGGACTTTAAACATTTATTCTGAATGCAAAGAAAAAATCCAATAGTATGCGAATAATTTATCGAAAGGCTTGAAGACATCACTTATTTCAGAATGACAAACTTGCTGTGCCGGTTCAGAAAAAACTATCAGGTTTTTCCAGAGTGAATACAAAAAAAATACTTAAGATCGCAGGCGTATGCTCAATTGGATTCTGTTTTTCAGTGGGATTGATTGGCATTATTATCTCACTGACTGGAAGTTTGCTGTTAGTAAAATCTGGTTTGCCGGAATATCTTTTATATGTAACCGGATTGTCATTTATCTTATTAGTATTAATAGTATTCCGAAGAAAGATATTTCCCCGGTTATCAAATATTATAAATCCTTCAGATTCATCACTTGAGAGCCAGCTCGGAAGCGTTCGTGAGTTATTGGCTGAATATTCAGACGTGACAGAACTTGGTAAAGTAATCCTCAAAGAAATACAGCGAATAGTCTCAATCGAAAATACACAGTTGACTCTTTATTATGACCAGCCTCTTGCGATGGAGGTAACGCATATTTTGATCAAGGATACTGAGATCCATACATCGATCACGACAATGAGACAGGATGATGATTCGCTTATAACTGAAGATGAAGATTTTTTATCTCCTGACAGTGTAGAACTGAACCTTCCGTTAACATTTCGCGATAGACTTATTGGTCTGATCATTGTTGGGAAGAGAAATAATGGTATTGCTCTAAATGATGAAGAAATAAAAACTTTGGAAGACCTCCTCCCACTTCTTGCGGCAGCTATCGATAATGTTACTATGATCCGGAATCTATCTGATACTAATCAAAGACTGTTTGAGAGTGAAAAGCTCGCTTCCATTGGTCAATTAGCAGGTGGAATTGCTCATGAAATCCGCAATCCACTTTCAAGTATGAAGATGAATATCCAGGGGCTTTCGAAACTTGAAAACTTGACAGACCGTAACCGGCGTAGAATACAGATCTGTCTTGATGAGATAGAAAGGTTGAATAACATCGTTGGTGAATTGATGCATCTCTCGAGACGTACAAGGCTTGAAGTAGCACCCACTTCAGCAAAAATCATCATAGATCAATGCGTACATTTAGCACGGGCAGAGTTGAAGGAACGGAAAATTGATATTAGAATTTCTGAGGAAGAGAATTTACCAGAGATAAAGGCAGATGAAGCTCGATTGACCCATGCGATGCTCAACCTGGTACTAAATGCTGCCCAGGCAATCGGGCAAAATGGCAAGATTGAAATTTCAGCAGAACCATTTGGTAGAGGAATTGAGCTGAATGTTCAGGACAATGGGCCTGGAATTCCTGATGAAATAAAGCGCGATCTTTTTAACCCATTTTTCACTACAAAAGCAGAAGGACTTGGACTGGGGCTTGCAAATGTGTTAAAATCAGTTCAGGAACATGGAGGTGAACTCGATTTTGTCAGCCGGGATGGCAAGGGTGCGGTTTTCTCTATCCGATTACCCGAAAAACCGCCTGACAACATGTACGATCCATCTGCATTACGTGTTTTACCAACCTGACAACCGGGGTAAATATGGTTAAGATTTTATTGATAGATGACGATGTAAAACTGACTGAATCCATCGAATTGAATGTAGGCGAAAACCGTTATGAGTGGATCATTGCTCATGATGGGAAAACCGGGCTTGAGCTGCTGGAATCTGCTGAACCTCAGCTTGTATTATGTGACATCAGGATGCCGAAGATGGATGGCATAACATTCCTAAAGCATGCAAAAGAAACCAACCCTGAAATCCCGGTTATAATGATTACCGCCTATGAAGACATGGAAACGACTATTAAGGCTATGCAATTCGGTGCATTTGAGTATGTACGCAAACCGGTTGATACCGATGAGCTTGAGCTGACCATTGACCGAGCCCTGGAAACAGTGCAACGTGAAAAGAATTTAAATCGTCTCGTAACAGAAATATCAGCCCAATACCGGATAAATAACCTTGTTGGTTCGACTCCTGCCATGCAGGAAATTTTCAAAACTATAGGTCAGTTGACTATGAGCAGAGTAAGTGTCCTGATCAATGGTGAATCCGGCACAGGCAAAGAGCTGATTGCCAAAGCAATACATTACAATAGCGCCGAAAAGGAACATCCGTTTGTAGCGGTAAACTGTAGCGCTATCCCGGAAGGACTGATAGAAAGTGAATTGTTCGGGCATGAAAAAGGATCATTTACAGGCGCAATAGCCACCACGAAGGGAAGATTCGAAGAGTGCGGTGAAGGCACATTGTTTCTTGACGAGATCGGTGACGTCCCTGTAAGTATGCAGGTTAAACTATTGCGAGTACTCCAGGAGAAAGAATTCAGCAGGGTAGGCAGTTCTAAATCAATCCCTTTCAAAGCTCGAGTAATAACAGCGACCCATAGAGACCTGAAAGAGAGAGTGGAACAGGAAACCTTTCGTGAAGATCTATATTACAGGATTGCTGTTGTATGTATTGAAGTTCCACCTCTGCGGGAACGTCGAGAAGATATTCCAAAACTTGCTGAATATCTCACTGCAAAAATAAACCGTGAGATGGAAACTTCCATCAAGATAATTGAGCCTGACGCTATGGATGTGTTGAAATCCTACCAGTACCAGGGAAATGTCCGTGAACTGGAGAATATACTGCGTCATGCGGCAGTCATGGCAAAAGGCGAGGTTCTGTTACGTGAATATTTACCCGAAATTATCGGAACAGAAGGCGAGGATAGCCTTGATTCAAATAAATCGATGTTCCCGGAGGAATTAGTCTCACTTGAAGAGATAGAACGACGGTATATCCTCTATACCCTGCAAAAAACCGACTGGAAGAAAAAACAGGCATGCGAAGCCCTGAATATTGCACGAACCACTTTAGACAGAAAAATCGAACAATATGGAATAAAAATGCCTGGAAAAGGATAAATGTAGCCTTGATTCAAACAAGCTATGTGATCAGCCTACCACTAGAAAATACTGGAGAGTCATTATGTCAGACAAGTTGGAGGATGCAATTGAAAATATTAAGAAAGCTGAAGATGTAGCAATTCAAGAAATTATCGATATGGGACATAATCTGGCAAATCAACTATCATCTAAAGGTTCTGAGGCACTTGAGAAAGGGGTGGATCAAATTACTGAAATTATGAATGAAGCAGTTGCATTAATAATAAAAACAAAGGAATCCTGCGAAGAACAATTAAAAAATATATATGAAGTATATTCTACATCATTGGAAAAAGATTATGACCAATATGCCAAACAAATGGAATCTTCAAATAAAATGTACCAAAGGCATATGGAAGACTTATTCAATATGTTTAAGAAGCATATGAAATAATATCAATTTTTTAAGGTTTGATATGGGTAATTCCGGGAACAGCGAAAACCCTGATTCAAGAATCAGTGCTACGTCATGACATCACTATGTCACTTGCATTCGAACGTATTTACAATTAGATTACACATTGTTGTTACAATGTGATTACGAAAAGAGAATGTTCGATGACTAAAAACCTTATCAAACATGGCAACAGTTGGGCACTGATCATTGACCGTCCTATTCTCGATTTGCTGAAGATTAAACCGGACACACCACTTGAGCTTGTAACTAATGGTGATGTGCTGGTGATCCATCCTCAGCGTGACGAGAAAAGACAGAAAGAATTCCAGGCTGCGCTGGATGAAGTCAACAGCTTGTACAGCAGCACGTTGAAGCGTCTGGCTGATTAGATGTCTGACATACAGTTCTTGACATTAGACGAGGTTCTTCAAATACATCAGGATCAGATTACCCGTTACGGTGGTATGACTGGAATGCGTGACTTCGGTTTACTCCAGTCAGCCGTGGCAATGCCGATGGCACAATTTGATGGAGTTTATCTGCATCCTGATTTGTACGCAATGGCTGCTGCATACTTGTTTCATATAACCCGGAACCATCCTTTTCTCGATGGAAACAAACGAGCTGGAGTCGTCTCAGCTATTGTTTTCCTGAAGCTTAATGGAATTGAAGTCGCTGCAGAGGAATCATCTTTGGAAGAATTAGTGTTTGCAGTTGCGCACGGTGATATCGGAAAAGAAAATATATCCGAGTTTTTCTCAGATACTTCTCACAATATTTTTAACAACAAATAACCTATTTATCTATTACATCAACAGGTAGGTCAGATTCTTTAACCGCAGCATAGAGAAGCTTGACGAAGTCAATCCGGAAAGATGAGACAGACACTTTCGATCTCAAACTGAATTTATGTATCAATCCTCGGGAATACTGGAAGTAAAATTTATAGTGTCAAGTTGAATTCGCGATAAAGCTTTTATCGTCATAATGAGCGAAATCCCTGATTCAAGAATCAGGGCTACGTCACTATCTGCTTTCTAAAGAACGTTGATCTCATAGTCAAGTGGTATATCAGCAAACTTAGTAATTAAATACATTAGCTTGACTACAGCTAACTCGACGATATAGTTTATATAAGGATGAAATTTCTGCTTGTTGTTTTGCGCATCGTGTATTGAACAATAATAAATTCAAAACAGGATTTATGAAGCTCTCTCATAAACAAATCAATTGCTTGTATTCAAAGTTTTTCCTCTTGGCTATAATTCTCCTATCTGCTTTATTATGCAATTCCTGTTCACATACAGTATCAAGTATTGCTTCTATCAACACCAATACATTTCAATCTGCAGAAAATCTAAAAGCGGGTGATTTTAAATTTCATTCATCTTATTCTGCCGCGCCAACCTATTTCTCTACTACTGAAATTGAAAATGACGATCTGGATACTTTTTATTTTTACACAGATTTTCCTGTTAAATCATATGTTTATGGCGGCGCGTTTCAGTTGGGAGTCACTGACCGTCTGGATGTCATTCTTGATGCATCAAGGAATTTTTTCCCAGGTCAGACCTCTCCTTGCGGAAAACTATACCTGAAATATCAGCTTGGATCTCAAACCTCTCCATATTCGATCTCGGCTATGCCAGGTTTTGGAATAGTGATTGGAACCAAAGAAAAAAGCTGTTTCAACGATGATTTTATAGAAATTGAGTCCGGTCTTTCTGTTACAGAATTTCACTTTCTTATGAGTCGGCGATATTCCGAAGAGACCGTTTTTACACTTGGACCATGGATCACATTAATGAACCATGAATTTGTCACTACCGGAACAGTTGGCGCTATCTCATGGGACGAGAATATTCGTGAATCAAGTATTTACCCGGGGATTTCCCTGGGACTGCAACATAATAAAATTATGTTTGAATCTGCGCTTATGTTTGTGGGAGATCAGATTTTCCTTGTATATGGTATCGGATTGAGATTTTAATTGAAACATTTAGAGCGAAACCCTGATTCAAGAATCGGGGCTACGTCACTAAAAATGCGTGCCTTTAGGCATAAACCGGAGCTGTATTATTATTTCAAATAAACCAGTTTTCTCGTCTCATTCCATCCGTCTGAAGATTTAGCCTGCAGGAAGTAGATACCTGAAGAAGTAACAGGACGCCAAGTATATTGATAATATCCGGCATTCAACTCACGGTCGCAAAGGATACTTATTCTTTTACCAAGGATATCGTAGATCTCTACATACACACGTCCTTTGTACGGTACACCAATTTTTACCTGCATAACCGGATTAAATGGGTTGGGATATATCGAAGAAATCTCCCATTCTTCCGGGATGCCGTCATAAGGATTTTCATCGACACTTACATCCTCGGGGATGAAGATTGAGAATGGTTGTTCGCATTCGACTGTATCCCCTTCGGAGATTGCGCTGACCTTCCAATTTATTCGTAAAAAATTGTCTTCCCAGTCATCAAAACGGAATAAATCGCTTAAATCACCCTGCCAACTGTTTGAGTTTAAAACTCTCTGTACGTGTTCGATTAACGTGTCATCTTCCTGGTGGTACAGCTCGAGTTCGAACAGGTAATACATCACTTCCGCTAATGAATCTGCATCTGACGATTCTTCCCAACTAAAAGAGGTTTCCGAGAGTTGTTCCGAGCTGTAAGATTGCCTGTCGCGAGGATCGAGCAATGCCAATTCAATGGGCTGGTGGCGGTTCGGACTGCACAGGTAATAATTAATAAAATTATCTTCCCATCCATAATTTACAATATCTATATAACCGTCACTGCTCAGGTCGCCCGCAGTGAATTCCTCAGAGTAATGGTTAAGAGTATCGATCATGTAAAAGGTGAAATCCTGAGAACCATCATTCTCGTACCACGTTAAATATCTATGAATTCGATTTCGTTCATCAGTTCTCGAAAATCGTGTGATAATATCCAAATCACCGTCTGTTTCAATATCGAAGAGTATTGGTGTCTTCAAAGATTCTCCCTCGTCAAAAGTAATAATCACATGTTCTTCGAAACTTGCCTCTCCATCATTTTCCCACCAGGATAGGACTAATTCGTCTCTGAATTGTTTTAGTACAAAATCGAGATCACCGTCACGATCAAGATCGCCAAAATCGAAATCCCAACCACCTTGCCAGTAAATCATATCGTTAGGAAAATTACCATTTCCATCATTCTCATAATAATTCAAATACGCTAATCCTCCCATATATTGAACCTCAGCAAATATATCCAGATCGTTGTCGTCATCAGTATCGCCAAGGTGAGCTTTATAACACATGCCTTCTTCGCCTTCGGAGATAATCGTATGAACCGAATCGAATTCAATATTCCTGTTTTCAAGCCATACAATACTGTAATAATTCATATTGATTACCGTCCTGCCGGCTAAAACAATATCATTGTCCCCGTCCCGATCCATATCTCCAATCTGAATATCATAACAATAACTAAAAGCAAAATTTGATAAATGTCTAAACTCGTTATTACCATTATTTTCGAAAATAATGACGGAATCATTTTCTCCTGTGGCGAGAATTAAATCAAAATCATCATCTCCATCCAAATCTCCAAAATTGAAAAGATATACCGCATCAGGGATTCCCTCGATACTGTGTTCATCAAACTGACCTCTACCTGAATTTTCAAACCAATGCATGCCATTTTCAAACCCGCCACATACAATGACATCAGAATCACCGTCAGCATCGTGATCAAGTATTTTTGCTTGAGCTGGTCTATTCAACGAATCATTCAGGGTTCGCTTGTGAAACCATGGACTTGCAGAACCGGTTGGAGTGGATAGGATACTAACTAATAAAAATATTACCAAACTAGGAATAGCAGATAATAAACGGCTGCGTTGATGTTCGGACATAATCCACCTGACATTTGGATAATGTGATTTGTACCACTAACACATCTGCGGCTTAATCATCGCGATCAAGCCGCAGCTCTAATATAACACCAAATAAAATGTATTTCATAGAATTATCTTAGTAAAATCACTTTTCTAACTTGAGAACAGCGATCTGCCGTCATCTGTATGAAATACATTCCGCTGGCAAGATCTCCGTTATGTAGCTGAAGGCTGTGACTACCCTGTTCAAGCTTGCGATCAAGCAAGCCAGTAATTAGGGTCTCCTGAATAAATCAATTACCCTTATAAGGGGAGAGATTGAGCGTTGTTTTTCCTATCTTTTGTGCAAGGATACTGATTAAAACAGTCCAAAACCTTTGCACTTCAGGATGGGAA
>JAVCCM010000094.1 GCA_030765455.1 Candidatus Electryonea clarkiae
GAAAAATGGATAGTGTTAGTGCTACAATCTGTCACGACGGAGTTCCTCCTTTTGGTTGGTCTAACTATTAACAATATAAGGAGTTTACAGAGCTCCGTCGTACTCTCTTATGAAATATCCGGGCTAACACAGTCAGATAACATTCCTCGTTGGCATAAATTTCGAGATTGATCTCCTCACCATCGCGATATGTTGATTTATCCAATTCAATTCGTACTTTCAGAGTTGATTGAATATCCCGATCCACAATCGCCACCGAACAGGCTACAACCGCATAGTATTCCACAATCAGTGACTCTCCGTCTCGAATCTGCTCCACTCCCAGGTCAAGAAGAGTATCTTTTATGACTTCACCCCGTGAGGAAGTTTCCACCAGATCACTCTGGAGAGAATAATCCTTCACCAAGGACAACGCCTGGATATTGACGCCCGTGACCTCTTCAATCGCTGACCGTCTCGCTTCCTCAATTGCCCTTCGCTGTGCCTCCTCTGAAGTAATATGCGACGCTGAACAACGCCCTTCTTTTACCACCCAATTAGGTCGATTAAAAGAATAAACTCTATTTTCATCATCGGCAAAGAGTTGGACTGGATACGAAACAAGGATAGAAAATAGAAATGACAGTACAATCTGGTTTTTTACCATATTCTTTCCAAGATTATGTCTTTCAGGATTACCTAATTATTACTAAACATAAAATACGTATTATGCAATAAGGATCCACCATTTCATTATTCTTTCAACAGGTTAATAATACTTTGGAAATCTGGGGGTAATGGCGCTTCGAAGTGGATTTGATTTCTTGTATTTGGGTGTATGAATCCGAGTTGACCTGCGTGGAGCGCTTGACGGGGCATTAGTTTTAATGCATTTCTTCCTTTATCCAGTTCGCTTGATGACAGACGCGCCAGGCCATGCATTTTACCACCGTAAGTGCTATCTCCAAATATAGGCCAGCCTCTATCTGAAAAATGCACTCTTATCTGGTGTGTTCTTCCGGTCTCTAGTGTTACCGCTATATGTGTAAGAAATCCATATCGTTCCACGACCTTCCAATGGGTGACAGCATGTCTTCCACCCTCAACCACGGCGAATTTTTTCCTGTTACGTGGCGACCGGGAAATAGGAGCATCAATTGTGCCGCTGTCGGGTGGATTTCCCCAGACAAGTGCATTGTATTCCCGCTCGATATCATGTTCATGAAACAATCGCCCAAGCGCAGTCATCACATTCTCGGTGCGCGCGACTACAATCAACCCGGAAGTATCTTTATCAAGCCGGTGTACTATTCCGGGACGGTGTGTAGGATTCCCACCCTGGGTTGGTAATGATTTGTAATGACCAAGCAATGCATTAACAAGGGTTCCCGAGTGATGCCCGGCGGCGGGATGAACTACCATTCCTGGTGGTTTATTCACTATCAGCAGGTAGTCGTCTTCGTAAATAATGTCAAGTGGAATGTCTTCTGGCGCTGCGGCAGGTCTGGGGGGATGGGGAAAAATTACAACTACTTCCGATGATCCCTGCACTATAGCGCTCGCCTTGGCTTTTTTGCCATCAAGCGTGATATTCCCTTCATTGATCAGTTTCTGCACTCGGTTGCGGCTGATCTTCGGCAGTCGATTGGTTACAAGTATATCCAATCGTTCTCCGGCACTGTAGTTCTCTTCAATCTCGAGTACTACACGATTGACGCTATCTTCAGGGATTTCGGGATTCATCATTCTGGAAGATACTGACATTTCTATCTCACGCAAAGGCGCAAAGGTGTAAAGACATAAGAACGCGAAGAAAAATCTTGTCCATCCTGTGCATACATGTAATTATTTCTTGCCAAAGAAGTTTAGCAGGGTTGCTGGTGTTACAACAGGTCTGGAAATGTATATCAAACAACACTATCTTTGGCGAAGTAAATAAACAATTGAAAGGCAAACCACATGTCAGACTCAAAACAACCTATGCAGCAACCTCAACAACGAATCCAGATTCAACTGGATCCGGAAGTAGTTGACGGTCATTACGCAAATCTTGTACTTATCAACCATTCACCCGCAGAGTTCATTCTCGATTTCGCAAGGGTAGTTCCCGGAAGCCAGAAAGCTAAAGTCCAGACTCGTACTATCCTCAGTCCTATCCATGCCAGGAATCTTCTCACCGCACTTGAAACTAATATCAAGAAATACGAGGATAATTTCGGCGAGATTAAAATGCATGGAAAAGAACAGAATGATAAATCTTTCGGGTTTCAGTCGTAGGATAATACTCTGAACCACAATTGACTTCCGTTATTCACAGGATATACGGATTTATCTTTGCACCTTTTGCGCCTTTGCGTGAAAACATGGTTTAGTGATATTGAAGCATGTTCTTGTAAATATGAAGTCTCTATTATTTTTCACTTGAAAAAGAACGAATCTGGGAGCTTGGAAATTGAATGTGAATTAACTATCAATATGCCTCTTCATGCCTCAAAAGATGTTTTACAGCTCTCCCGAATTACTCGTACATTAGCCTGCTAAGTTTAGTCAAATGTATAGTTTGGTATCATTTTCACAAAGTGGAAACATGACTGTTATAGAAAAAGATCAGCTTAAAATCCGGTGGAACCCTGAGAAGCCGTTAGACAACATTGAATACATGGGAGATCCTGAAATCTCTCATGAATTATTAGCGGATATCCATCTCCTAAAATTGCAGCTTGGTAAGGATACACTTGTGCTTGGGCATTCCTACCAGAGAGATGAAGTTATACAATTTGCCGATAAATCAGGCGATTCTCTTGCTCTAAGTCAATATGCTGCAGATGCAAATAGCATAAAGCACGTAGTGTTTCTCGGCGTACATTTTATGGCAGAGACGGCAGATACGCTGACTCCCCGAAATATCCCGGTAATACTGCCGGATATGAGAGCCGGATGCACAATGGCGGATATGGCAACAATTGAGGATGTCGAAGAAAGCTGGGATGAGCTTGCATCCTTTCTTGATACATCAAAAATAATACCGGTGACTTATATAAACTCAACTGCCGCGGTAAAAGCTCATGTCGGGAAGCATGGCGGCACGATTTGTACTTCGTCAAATGCGAGAAAAATCATATCGTGGGCTCTAAGCCAGGGTGAGAAGGTATTTTTCTTCCCTGATCAACATCTCGGAAGAAATACTTCTTATGATCTTGGAATTCCACTGGATGACATGGTTTTATGGAATCCCGAAGAACATCTTGGCGGCAACAGTGAAGAGATGATACGCAAAGCCAGGGTCATTTTGTGGCGGGGACATTGCAGTGTACATCAGCATTTTACTCCCGCGCATATCGATTTCTGGCGAGAAAAAGATGAAGACGTCAAAATAATCGTACATCCGGAATGTAGTTTCGAGGTTTTCAAAAAAGCTGATTTCACGGGCTCCACCGGATACATTCAAAAGACTATCCGTGAATCGCCCCCTGGAACAAAATGGGCGGTAGGAACTGAAAATAACCTTGTCGCGCGGTTAGGCATGGAGATGGTAAAGGAAGGGAAGGAAATTTACAGTCTTGCTCCATATGCCTGCCTCTGTTCGACGATGTTCAGAATTACTCCGGAAGCATTGCATAAAAGTTTAAGCGAGTTGCTGAAAGGAAATTACCGTTGGCGGGTCAAAGTAGATGATGATACAAGGGAATTTTCATTACTTGCCCTGAAAAGAATGTTTGAAATTACTAATAAATAATAATTTTGGGATTAATGATTTTCCCCCGCCATAGTGAATTATTATTAAGGGTACTCCGATAACACTTGTTAATCTCGAATGTTGGTCATAATTTCTAATTATGTCTCGCCCTGTCAGAATTCATATTCCCGGAGCCCTGTATCTCATCCAGATAAGGGCTCGTCCTGAAGTCCAATTATTCTCCTCAGAAGATGACCGTGAACTATTCCTGCAGAGTATGGGTGACACGGCTGTTCCCGCAGGTGTGAAAGTCTATGCCTTTGCATTACTTGAACAATCAGCTTTGCTTTTTGTTCGAGCCGGTACCATTCCGCTATCAAAGTTTGTACACCGGATGCAAGCTGGATATTTTAATCGCATTCGCGCTATCAAAAATCATTCTCAACCTGTATTGCGTGACCGGCATCGAGAGATACTGGTTGAGGAAGATCCATTTTTCCTTCCGGTCCTGCAGCGTGTTCATCTTGCTCCAATCATTGGAGAACACTGGAGCAACGAGAGTGAGGCAAGGAAATGGGGAGAAATCGCCACGACTCGTTGGACCTCACTTCCGGTGATCAACGAAACTATTGAATCTCCACCGGGTTTTGATCGTGATGAGATCATCAAGCGTTTCTCATCTTTCGATTCAGAAAAACCGATTGAGGTGTTTTATAGATACCTTATCAAAGGAACCAGGGGCACTGAGGTTGATATACTTGACCATGTTGTTGCGATGAGCCTGTTAGGAAGACAGGAATTTGTTGAGAAATATTTTGAAACTGCTAAAGGCAGAAGAAAATTAAAAATTCCCGAACCGGACCTGTTAGACACACCTGGTTTCGGGGTTATAGGAATCAACAGATTTGATCTAATAGTCAAAACAGTAGCTAAAGAATATAAAATCAAACCTCATGAGCTTAAAAAAGCGCGATCACGTCACCCCGGCAGAAAATTTGTAGTCGAACTGGCAATGCGTTATGCATTGGATGAAGGCGGTGTAAAAGGCATTGGCGAAAAACTCGGAGTTACCGGCAGTGCCCTCGCACATATGAGAAAATCATTACAGCAAAGAATTTCATTTGATCCTGCTTTAGAAGAATTATTCCAACGCATAGAGAAAAATGTTCTAGATATTATTTCATAGATATAAATATTTTAGGAAATAACGATTCATTAATACGAGGGAGGGATTATGTACCGAGTATATAGGTCGTTTTCTTTTCAAACAGCTTTATATGCTGTATTTATCACTATATGTCTCGCTTCTTACCTGGCTGCTCAACCAAACGACAAGACAAAAATCGCGGTTATGGACCTCACTATTTCCGGCGGTATTCCTGAAAACTACCAGACTATCCTTTCAGATCGTTTAAGGCTCGAACTTAACGAGACCGGCCTGTTTGATGTGTTTGAAAGGAATTCCATGCAGGAAATCCTGGAAGAGCAGGGATTGCAGTTATCATCTTGCACCAGCGATGAGTGCGCCATACAAATGGGAAAACTTCTCGGTGTTGAGAGAATGATCGCAGGTTCAGTCGGCAGACTGGGAAAAACACATACAATAATCATCAGGATGATTGACGTTGAAACAGGATTAATTGTCGCCACCAAGAATGTTGACTGTAGATGCGACATCGATGATGTTCTCACTAAAAAGATTAGAGAAGTCTCTCAGAAATTATCAAGAGCAAGTTCAGGTGATGCTAGAACAGCCTGGAAGAGGCAGGAAAAGTTAAGTCCCCTGCCAAGGTCTGTTCTCTGTCCGGGATTGGGACAAATACATACAGGACGAACCACGCCCGGTATTATATATCTTGCAGGAGAGATAGGCGCCCTCGGGTTCTTGACTTATTCAATCCTGGATTATAATAGCAAAGTTGATGATTTCGATGACGCAAGAGCGACGTATGATGCAGGTAATTACGGCTCTGCCAATGCGAGCCAGGCACAAGCGGACTATGATGCATTCGTATCCGCCCATGATGATGCGGAATCGGCTAAGAATATCGTGTTCCTTGCCGGAGGAATAACAGGTGGCATATACATAGTCAATATTATTGATGCTTTAATAACTTCAGGCGGGGATAACTATTCACAATTAAATAGAGCACAAAATACTACCCTGTCAATGGCAACACTTCAAGATAGCCGATCCAAATCAATCCCAGGAGTTTCAATTGGAATATTTTTCAATCTTAACGGGAGGATAGGTCAATGAGGAAGCGATATTCAATTTTCGTTTTTGTTTCTGCAAGTTTATTCTTAATCTTGTTTGCCTGCCAGACACTTGATGATAATATATCACGGGATAATCCGACCGATCCGGGAAATCCTGATTATGAAGAACCTCCCGATACAACTACAAATGAGCCGCCTTCTGCTCCATCTGATCCCTCTCCCACTGAAGGAGCAACCGGAATCTCTCTGTCGGTTACTCTCGCTTGGTTATGCGAAGATCCCGATGACGACACATTAACCTTCGATATATATTTCGGTACGACATCCAATCCACCTCTGATCATCAGCGGTTTTGAAGATATAGAACTGGAACAATCCGGTCTTAACTACGAAACGACTTATTATTGGAAAGTGGTTGCAGATGACGGTCACGAGCATTCTACAAGCAGTGTAGTATGGTCTTTCACGACATTCGAGGAAGGAATCAATCATCCCCCGGAGACGCCATCAAATCCGAATCCTTCTGACAGCGCCGTTGGTGTGACTACCATCCCGACACTGTCCTGGACCTCCAGCGATCCTGATGGTGACACGTTGACTTTCGACGTCTATTTCAGCGATTCATCTCCGCCGCAGCTCGTTAGTGAAAACCAGTCTGAGACGTTCTACACACCGGCGAGGCTCGATACTACCACGACCTATTACTGGAAGATAATCGCCAAAGACGGAGTAACGATGTCTCTGTTGCGTGGGGAAAATATACCTTCACCTGAAAACAAGAGTGACAAAACTTCTGCTTTAAAGAAACTCCTCCCAAAATCTGTGCAGAAAATTATTGAAACCATTAACAGCACAAACGATGAAAAGAGGAACACCAGGAAATTCACTGAAGATTCTGGCAGTAGAGAAATCCGTTCGACTGATGAACTGGACGGCGAGGCACCAAGCTCAATCTGGTCTTTTACTACTGTTGGTGGAGGCAATCAACCCCCAGGCACTCCGTCAAATCCTGTTCCGGCGAACCAGGCTGCTGGTATTGCATTAACTCCTGTGTTGTCATGGACATGCATTGATCCGGATGAAGACCCATTGACTTATGATGTCTATTTCGGGACATTGGCAACTCCACCGATTGTCAGCAGTGACCAAAGCGATACATCATATACTCCCGGAACGCTGACAGAAGGCACTACTTATTACTGGAAGATAAAGGCGAAAGACGATAGTAACCTTTCAACAGACGGTCAGATATGGACTTTCTCCACAGAAGGGAATCAATCTCCTGCTGCACCCTCGAATGCGAATCCCGGTAATGGCAACACAGGAATTGGAATCACTCCGACTCTGTCATGGACATGCAGCGATCCCGATGAAGACCCACTCACTTATGACGTTTATTTTGGCACTGACGGTCAAAATCTGACCGTTGCGAGTGATGACCAAAGTACCACTGAATTTCAGCCAAACGGCGGAAATCCATTGAATCACTCGACACAGTATTTCTGGATGATCGTCGCAAAGGATGATCATGATAACGAAACTGAGGGCTCAGTTTGGTCTTTCACTACGATAGCTGAAGATGCGAACCAGCCTCCAAGCAGCCCCTCCGACCCTGTCCCGGCAAGTGAATCGACAGATTTAGGAATTACCAATATTCAGCTTACCTGGTCTTGTAGCGATCCCGAAGAAGATGAGCTCGCCTATGATCTGTTTTTCGGGACAGATCAGGGAGCGCTTCCTGAAGTCAGCACAGGTCAGTCACAGACACAATATGATCTTGGGGAATTGCAATACTCAACCACCTATTACTGGAGAATTAAAGCGAAGGATGATGAAAATGAAACAATCGGACCTATATGGTCTTTCACTACATTGGATAACGAATCACCTGATGAGCCTTCTATTCCAGATCCAGAGAACGGCTCTGAGGACGTTGCTCTGGAGGACACTCTATCCTGGACTTGCAGCGATCCGGAAGAAGATCCTTTGACTTATGATGTTCTTTTTGGCACGAATCAGCAGCAGTTAGAGACCTTAAGCAGCGAGCAGACAGAAACCGAATATTTTATTGGTGATCTTGATTTTTCGACAAATTATTTCTGGCAGATTGTTGCCAAGGATAACCACGAAAACGAAACCTCAAGTCCAATATGGTCATTTACTACATTAGCTAACCAACCACCAGCTGAACCATCGATCCCATATCCCGATAATGGAGCTGAAGACGTTGCACTTAATGACACTCTCTCATGGACTTGCAGCGATCCTGAAGAAGATTCTTTGACTTATGACGTCCTTTTTGGCACGAATGAGCAACAATTAGAGACCATAAGCAGCGAGCAGACAGAAACCGAATATTTTATTGATGATCTCGAATTTTCGACAACTTATTACTGGCAGATTGTTGCTCAAGATAACCACGAAAACGAAACCTCAAGTCTAATATGGTCATTTACTACATTAGCTAACCAACCACCAGCCGAACCATCGATCCCATATCCCGAAGACGATGCTGAAGACGTTGCGCTTGATGACACACTCTCTTGGACTTGCAGCGATCCGGAAAATGATCCTATCACCTACTACATATATCTCGGTATAGAAGAAGATCCACCACTTGTTGACAGCACAGATCATCCCGATACTTCATATATACTTGGAGAACTTGAACCATTATCGACTTATTACTGGAAAATCAGAGCTATTGACAGTTACGATAATGAAACCGAAAGCTCCATTTGGTCATTTTCAACCGGTGATATATATCCAGGATTTGAAAGTGAATTCGAACTTGGTCAAACCGACGAAATGATTACAATGGTTTGGATTCCTTCTGGGTCTTTCTGGATGGGCGCTCAAGAAAATGAGGATGATGCTGATGATGATGAATATCCCCGCCATGAAGTGACCATATCCGAAGGTTTCTGGATGGGGAAGTATGAGGTGACACAGGCGCAGTGGGAAGCAGTGGCTGAATATGAGAACTTCGAATGGCCTGATAATCCGAATCGTCCGGCAGAAAATATTTCCTATGATGACATCATGGATGATTTCCTTCCGGATTTGGGAAACGCATGGCGCTTGCCGACAGAAGCAGAGTGGGAGTATGCCTGCCGCGCAGGACATGATGATAGCTGGTTCTGGTGGGGGAGCAGTTATGATGATCTGGGTGATTATGCCTGGTATAGGGGTAACAGCGATACCGGAGATGGTTGCGAAACTCACGATGTAGGCGAAAAGACTCCAAATCCTTGGGGATTGTATAATATGCATGGGAATGTCCGGGAATGGTGTAACGACTGGTATGACGGCGACTATTACGATAATAGTCCAGGGACAGATCCGCCTGGAGCAGAAAATGGCACGTCTCGTGTGATTCGTGGCGGCTGCTGGCCCAGCGATCCAGTGTACTGTCGTTCCGCCAGTAAAATCTCCGGCGGTTCGTTTGTTCGTATCAACTATGTCGGTTTTCGTCTCGTGAGGGATGCGGATTGAATTTGTTGAGTGTTTTTAGTGAGCAGGTTCGGTGTTCTTGAACCGGGGAATATTCCACGCTTGAAAATAGCGGTTCCGATAATAAGGGGGGTTTTAGTTCTCGAAAAGATGTCTTTCGTTTGATTTTGCCGGAATCAAGAATCCGGGCTTCTTCATGTGATTATGAAAGTTAAATGTGGGGCGTTTGAATAAAGAAGAAAAAGAGATTCTCGCTTCGTTTGAGCGTGGTGAGTGGCGATCAATTGATAACCTTGAGAGCGAATCGGAACGTTATCGCAAAATTGCCAGGGCGACTTTCAGGAAGGACGCGTGCGTCAACATCCGCATCTCGAAAAAAGACCTGAATGCATTGAAAACACGTGCGCTCGAGGAGGGGATTCCGTACCAGACCTTAATGTCGAGCTGATTTGCCCGGTTCGGAGACCCGTGCCTACCTGTTAACATTTTTCGCGTTCGATTTGGCTGATTCTTCTATATCCCAGACAAGAGCCCGTTTTCCTTGTGCTTTTAGTAATGGCGCTGCAATACGCTGCATTTCAACCAGGATTCGGATTTTTTCTGGAACCGGCAGTTTTGCCATGCGTTTGCGGTGTCTTAACTTGGCGGCAAGAACTTTCTGTATTTCAATACTTAGGGTCTCCTGAATAAATCAATTACCCTTATAAGGGGAGAGATTGAGCGTTGTTTTTCCTATCTTTTGTGCAAGGATACTGATTAAAACAGTCCAAAACCTTTGCACTTCAGGATGGGAA
>JAVCCM010000164.1 GCA_030765455.1 Candidatus Electryonea clarkiae
AGGTGAATTCTTCCCCGAAGAATGTCCTGATCAATTCTTCAACGGAATCAACAACACAATACTCGAACCGTATGGTTTGATCCCCTAATTCAGTAATTACCTCAAATCCCGGAAAAGTGGAATCCTCCGACAGGAAATAGATCGAATCACCCTCCTCACCAACCGCCTCCAGGTTACCAAGCACAATAAAAGGAAACTGATCCTCATCCTGGTCAGGGAAACTGACAGTCACACCAGGCTCGATAATGAGTGTACTGTCCTCAGGGATGGTGAGAGTGTCCATAACGAGGTACGGGCTGCCCTCCTCGTCCCATACGCCAAATACGTCACCCTCGACTTCGGTTTGAGCGTACAGGTTTACATTGATATGAAGGGACAAAAAGGGTATAAGGAAAAAGTAAACAACGACATGCTTGAAGTCGTTTTTGGTGGTGATTTTATCTTGAAATGCAGCATTCATTTATTCCATCCTGATATGAACATTTTGAGTAGATATGCTATTACAGAATAAATATACTCTTAACATATACTCAGAATTAGTAAACAAATCATCCTGAACAAAAACAAATGGTCTCTGAGAGTCAAAATTCAGCAAAATGTGGGTAATACGGGTAAATCATTTGGGGTTTTGGGGATTTAAAAATAATACAGATGAAGTTAAGACGCTAAACAGCAGATTAAAAGCTGAAACTTATACTTATTCCTGCGTAGTTTTCTAAATTACCAGAAAGGCTCAAATCGGGTTGGATATCAATATCGGGGGCGGTGAGGAATGCTTCGAAAACTCCGGTAATCCATACCGCAGCCAATCCGGCGCCGAATATGTTTCTTAATTTCCACATGTCTTCATATTCTCGGTAGAGCGACGGAGCTTCTGCCGGGTTAATACTGTCATGATACTTGTCGCCTCGTCGTAAAACGGAAGCATGTGTGACAGTTAATCCTATCACGGCGGCGCTCGCAGTACCAATGTATAACATGCCTTTAATTTTGTGACCTTTATGAAGTTGCCCTGTGCCGGGAAATACTAAGCTGCGGCGTCCTGCTTCCAGGCGAAGTTTATAAAACTGCAACTGTGCATCAGATATACTGACGCTCTCCCGGGGAGCCTGGTCATACTCAGTCTTAGCCTGTTCAAATACGGCGTAAATTTTAGGCGAAGTAAGCGCGCGGTCCAGTTTCAATTCCGGCATAAGTCTCAATGCTTCCGTGAAATGCTTCAATCCACCGGCTCTATCACCCCGGGCTATCGAAATAAATGCGAGGATACGATACAGTTCAGCTTTCAGATGCGGTTCAGCCGAACCAAGACGGCTTATAAACCGTAAAGCGTTAAGTTCTGCATCATCATACTGACCTTCGGTATAATGTTTGCCGACGGCATCTACCGAATCCTGCCAGGTCTGCCCATTCACTGATAGAGGGAGACTGGTAAGGAATAGAAAGATTGAAATATTTATTAAGATTTTTCCCATCAACTGTACTTGTATTTCACTCCTTTACCACCTATGGGATAGAACCAGTTGACGTATTCAGGTGAAGCTACATGACATGTGCCGCATTCTACACAGTTTTCATGATTGACTATACATTCACCGGATTCCGGATCTTCCTCATAAACCTTCGCCGGACAGACAAATGTGATTGGTTTTGGATTCATCTTATCAGCTTTGAATTTATCCTGATCAACGCTGATATGGCTGTTTTTATCCCAATTATATGATAGAAGTCCAAGTTTATCTTCAATCGTAGTTGGATTTTCCTTACTCATCGCATGTTCCTTCCCAGTCTAAACATATCCACAGTTAGACGCCATAAACCAATATCTTTTTTAATTTTATTCAAAATTCCCTTTTCAACTTCCGCTTTGGGTGTTTCATCTACCGTGAAATAATCCTGCAGCCACTGGGTAATATGACCCGGGTATTCCTGAAGGTAATGAGGGAATTTATTGAGGAAATCAGGAACCTTCCTGAATTTATACATATCTTTCAGGACAAAAGTATTTTCAAGTTTTTGTCGATATGGTTGCAGAGCCTCAGCAGACCCAATATCCAAACCGTTCTTTTTCGCCTCAATCAGAGTTTCAGCGGCAAGTAACCCGCTGCCCATTGCGAGGTTCGTGCCTTCATGATAAACACTTCCGTTTATCAAACCGGCAGTGTCGCCAACCAGCATCAAGCCGGGCATGCTCATTTTTGGCAGATGGTTATAACCATACTCCGGGATCATGTGTGCGGCATATTCTATAGTTTCGCCACCCTCAATCAATTTCCGAACTGTTGGATGTTTTTTGAAATCTTCCAGGAAATCGTTCAAGGTCTTCTTTGAATTAATCAAATCATGTATTGTCAAGCCCAGCCCGATAGATATTGATTCTTCATTAGTGTATATAAAACCGCTTCCGAAATTTCCTTTTACTACATCACCGAAGTATTCAATTGCTACCCCTTCCCCATTCTCCAGCAGAAACCTGTCTTCTATCTTTTCACGAGGCATTGAAATTACTTCTTTAATATTGGTTATCATATGACGTTTAGGTAGCTCTTTCGCCATAAGCCCCGCCTTCCTGGCAAGGAAAGCCTGTGCTCCTTCTGCTGATATGACAACCTTTGCGCGCATCTCTTCGCCGCCCGGTTCAGTTTTTACACCAACAACTTTACCATTTTCAATGAGCAGCTCGGAAACAAGAATTTCCGGAATGACATTAGCGCCTTCAGTTTCAGCCTGGTCAGCAAACCATCGGTCAAACCTTCCCCGCAAAGCAGTCATGGTGTGGTTGTAAGGTTTATCACGCCAAGCGGCGATCTTTACATCAACACCAACCTCTTTCTCACTGGAAAGAACACAGAATCGACGCTTGGTTATCGCTCTTTCAAGTGGTGCATTTTCTAACGCTTCGGGAAGCAATTTCAATAATTGATGCGTAAAAAATATGCCGCCGAAAACATTTTTCGATCCGGCATATTCTCCCCGTTCCAAGACCATGACTTCAAATCCCTCTCTTGCAAGAGAGATTGCTGCAGCAATACCGGCAGGACCAGCTCCAATAATTAGAACTTCAAACTCTTCATCCATGTCAACATCCTAAAATAATGAATAAAAAAACTTCTTTGGTGATCCAATCACTTCATCTCTATATATAAGAATCTTCCAAACATCTTATTGATGTCAGAAACATACCTTGTGATATATTCTTCAAAGTTAATGTGTAACAGGTTTCACATTCCTCCGAAGGTGAGCAGTTCATATAAGCAGTAAATCTGGTAGAATGGCAATACTCATCATTCTTTTCATATCAGGCAGAGCGTCATATCAGAATTTGCCAATGTACATTTTGAATTCCTCTGATTCAAGAACTTTAAATAGATATCCGTTATAAATTGGGATTTCTGACATCTCGTTCATACACTTCGTGAGAAATCTCACATGAATCAAAATTGGGAACAGTGATTCTTCAATAAATCAGGGACTCCGGGAGACAACAATTTTGAATATATTATGATCAACACCTGATCTTCAGGCAGAAACTATCCCTGTTATTTATTTCCTTTCTTCCCAAAGCACAATAGTTTGTGAATTGTGTAGCGATCAAGAAATTTGGAAGTTCCACTTGCCTAACATTTCGTTGACTTCAAAGTGATGGAAAGCTGATAGTTAGCAACTCCTGTTATATTGACTTCCAGATTTCTTTTTACTACTTTTGCGTCCAGAGAATTATTTGATACAGAAGGTTGTTCGAGGTAATCTTGAAAAGCGTCTGCTGATTATGCCTCCAAACTGTATTAATACACAGTTTGGAAAATCATTTGACATAATTTGGAGAATGCATTTTTTATTCCTTGAAACTGTGAAACCTTTCACGAACACCTCAGGAGGAAAAACTTATGCCCGATAATGGGGCAAATATCGACAGGATGAAGGTTGATGTTCTGGTAGTGGGCGGCGGAATCGCCGGCATTACATCTGCTATCGAAGCATCTGAAGCAGGACTTAAAGTTGTTCTTATTGAAAGAGAAGCATACCTGGGCGGTAGAGTTGCACAATTGAACCAGTATTTTCCGAAACTCTGTCCTCCAACCTGTGGACTTGAAATAAACTACAGACGTCTTCGGGACAATCAGAGTGTGAATGTTTTCACCTTGGCAAGTATTGAAAAAATCGAGGGAAATCCTGGCGATTATACTATTACGGTTTCACTCAAACCACGTTATGTAAAACCCTGGGCTGGCGACTACTCTGAATGGGCTGAGAGTTGTCCTGTGGAGTTTGATGACGCATTTAATTATGGAATGAAAAAACACAAAGCGCTTTATTATCCCTATGAAAACGCTTTTCCTGCCGAGTGGACAATAGATGAACGCGCCTTTGGTAACCCTGATTTCGTGGAATGGGTGAAAGGCTGCCCTGATAATGGTATCGATCCTGATGAGAAGGAACGTACTGTTGTTATCAACGCCTCTTCAATTGCATGGGCAACCGGATGGGCACCATATAATCCTGAAAACCTTACTGAACTTGGATATGGAAGCAGTTCTGATATTATAACTAATGTGATGATGGAGCGATTAGCCGCTCCCAATGGTCCTACTTCCGGGAAAATAGTAAAACCTTCAGATGGCGGCAAAATTGGATCGGTCGCATTTGTTCAATGCGCCGGAAGCCGTGATGAAAATCATTTACCATTTTGCAGCGGTGTTTGTTGTACAGTTTCACTGAAACAAGCTTCTTATGTACTTGAGCAAATCCCTGATGCTGACATTCATATGTTTTATATAGACGTTCGGACCCCTGGTCGTCTGGAAGATTTTTACCAGGCACGTCAAGAGATTGAAAACATTCATCTCCATCGTGGAAAAGCTGTTAAAGTTGAAACAAAAAATAATTGTCTTGAGGTAACGGCAGAAAATACCTTGACCGGTGAGTTGACCAAGACGAGTGTTGATCTTGTTGTCCTGGCAACAGGGATGCAGCCATCCACAGCGTTGGAAAAACCACCAATTGATATCGAGATGGATGAAAACGGCTTTATCGTTCAACAGGATGAGGCAGCAGGTGTTTACGGTGTCGGAACTTGTGTCCGACCTATGGAAGTGGCAGCAACATTGCAGGATGCCACAGGCGCGGCGATCAAAGCAGTTCAGATGGCGAGGAGGGGATAATCATGGTGGATATCAAGCTTGGCGTTTACTGCGCTGCCGATGATGAAGTAAAAAATACACTCAGCCTCGAAAGAATGGAAACTGCTGCAAAGGAAGAGAAAGCTGTTGTTTTCAGGATACATGAGAATATTTCTTCTCCTGAGGGTGAAGAGCTGATTCGTAAAGATATTGAAGAGAAAGGATTAGATCGAATTGTCGTTCTTGATCGAAGCCATCGTACATATCCGGACTTTTTTGATTTCGGAGAGGATATCCTTGTTGAACAGGTTCCACTCAGGGAATGGGTAATCTGGTCACACGATCCTGATGAAGACCCGGAAGATGAAGAAGAGAATCATACACAACTCCTGGCGGAAGATTACCTTCGCATGGCTTGCGCAAAACTTGGCAATACAAAACCTCCGCATCGAATAGAAACTGAGAATTCGATATCAAGGACTGTCCTTGTTATCGGGGGAGGCATTGCCGGGATACGATCCGCTTTGAATTCAGCGCGCGCCGGGTATGAAGTTGTTCTCGTTGAAAAAGAGGAGCGGCTTGGTGGCTGGTCTGCAAAATTCAAGAAATCTTTCCCATCCAAACCGCCCTATGACAAATTAACAGAGAATAATATTAATTCATTCATTGAGCAGTTAAATAATGAACAAAATATTAAGATTCATCTGAGCACTATTATTAAGAAAATCTCGGGTCAACCAGGCGAATTTGTGGTTACGCTTCAAAATGGGAGTGAACCAGAAGTAATCAATGTTGGTTCGATCATCCAGGCAACCGGTTGGCGTCCGTATGAGGCAAAAAAACTAGGGCATCTTGGCTATGGTAATAAAAATGTAATTACCAATATCCAATTTGAAGAGATGCTTACTGATGGAAATATCGTAATCCCTTCGAACGGGAAAGCTCCGGGAAGCATTGCTTTTATCCAATGTGCCGGTAGTCGTGACAAAGAGCATCTCCCCTATTGCAGCGCAGTATGCTGCCGGGCGAGCCTCAAACATGCCATGCAGATTCGTGAACAGTATCCCGACACAAAAGTTTACATCCTTTATAAAGATATAAGGAGTCCGGGACAGTATGAACTCTTTTACCAGGCGGCTCAGAATGATCCAGGTTTCTTCTTCACCAAGGGTGAGGTAGTTGAGGTTCGAGCCTCTGAGAATGATACCATCGAAATTGATTTGGATGAAACACTTCTCGGGGAGAAGATAACTGTTTGTGCCGATATGCTGGTACTTGCTACCGGAATGGTTCCATCCACTTTTGTTGAAGATGGCGTCGTGGAATCTTCAGGAGGTGAGGATGCACCGGATACTCCTGTTGAGGATGAGGTTCCTGAGGATGGTAAAAAGATGGCATCAGGCGCCGAGAAGGGTGCGCAAATTCTAAATCTTTCTTATCGTCAGGGAACCGATCTTCCTACTCTGAAATATGGATTCCCGGACAGCCATTTCATTTGTTTCCCTTATGAAACCCGGCGAACTGGAATTTTTGCAGCAGGGACAGTCCGAGCGCCAATGGATATAGCACAGGTAACCAATGACGCTGCTGGTGCTGCTCTGAAAGCGATACAGGCTATAGAATTAGTGGACAAAGGGCAGGCTTTGCATCCAAGAGCAAGAGACATCTCCTGGCCCGAATTTTCATTGCAACGTTGTACACAATGCAAGCGCTGTACTGAAGATTGTCCCTTTGGAGCACTTGATGAAGATGATAAAGGTACACCTCAGAATAATATAGCTCGCTGCCGTAGATGTGGAACCTGTATGGGCGCCTGTCCGGAACGTATAATAAATTTTGAAGACTACAGCGTTCCAATGGGCAACGATATGATAAAAGCATTTGAAATGCCTGAAGAAGACGAAGAAAAACCACGGATTATGGCTTTCATGTGTGAGAATGACGCACTTCCAGCCCTTGAAGCAGCCGCACAGAAAAGAATCAAGTGGAGTCCATGGATCAGGATTTTCCCGGTGAGATGCCTCGGTTCTGTCAATCTTGTCTGGATTACAAACTGTCTAGATGCTGGTTATGACGGGATCATTCTAATTGGCTGCAAGCATGGAGAGAATTACCAGTGTCACTTCATCAGGGGTTCTGAATTAGCTGAATACAGGATGGGTAACATCCAGGAAAAACTTAAACAAATGGCGCTTGAAGAGGAGCGTGTTCAAGTTGAAGCCGTAACCATAACTGACTGGGAAAAAGTCCCTAAGATATTAAATGATTATGCAGAAGAAATTGAGGAAATCGGTCCTAATCCTTTCAAGGATTTTTAAATAGTAAGATTGAAGCATTAAATAGATATAAGTCACAAGCAAACAGAACAAAAAGTAGTTTTAAAATCTGATAAAAAGAGGAGAAAACATGTCATCTAAATTAGTTCCTCCACATGGAGGCGGATCACTGAAGCTGTTACTGCTCACTGGAGATGCGCACAAAGAGGAACTCAAAAAAGCAAAGGAACTTAAAAAAATTCCTTTGACATCCCGTGAAACAGGAGACCTGATTTTTATGGGTATCGGTGGTTTCACACCTTTGACTGGATTTATGGGTAAAACAGACTGGAAAAGCGTCTGTTCAGACATGAAAATGCCATCGATGAATGGACTTTTCTGGCCAATTCCGGTCACTCTTTCAGCGGATAAAGATGTCGCTGATTCAATCGAAATCGGTGAAGAAATCAGCTTGTGGTCAGATGAGTTTGATGAGATCATGGGTACGATGAAAGTCGAAGAAAAATACACCATTGACAAAGAGTTCGAGTGCCAGAACGTTTACACCACAACTGACCTCGAGCATCCGGGTGTCAAAATGGTAATGGACCAAAAAGAAGTAAATCTTGCCGGTCCGGTAAAAGTTCTTTCTGAAGGAACATTCCCGACTGAGTTTGAGGGTATTTATTTACGCCCCGCTGATGTGCGTGCCGAATTTGACAAACGTGGATGGCGTACAGTTGCAGCATTACAGCTACGTAACCCTATGCACCGCAGTCATGAGTACCTCGCAAAAATAGCCGGTGAAGTTTCAGACGGTATTTTTATTCATCAACTCGTTGGAAAACTGAAACCAGGCGACATTCCTGCTGATGTCCGGGTTGATTGTATCAACACTCTCGTTGATAATTACTTTGTAAAAGACAACGTATTTGCTGGTGGTTATCCTCTGGATATGCGTTATGCCGGTCCACGTGAAGGATTGCTGCATGCGTTATTCCGCCAAAACTTCGGATGCTCGCACATGATCATCGGACGTGACCACGCTGGAGTCGGCGACTATTATGGTCCTTTCGATGCACAGGATATTTTCCATGATCTATGGGATGGTGCATTAACCTGTAAAAATCTCAATATTGACTGGACTTTCTGGTGCTACAAATGCAATGGCATGGCTTCCATGAAAACATGTCCGCATACTGAGAAGGGAGAACGTCTTTTCCTTTCAGGGACTAAGCTGCGCAAATTGCTATCTGAAGGTATGGCTGATGAAGTACCAAGCGAATTCAGTCGTCCTGAAGTACTGAAAATACTCGTTGAGTATTATGCCGGGCTTACTGAAAAGGTTGAGGTAAAAGAGCATCGTGGCTCCACCGGAATGGATAGCAAGGACGCTCACAAAAAGTAAATTAATCTTTCATTGAATACTCGTTGCTCCGTGACATGCTATGAAATTGACACAATAAACCGTAACAGATATTCAATAGTTAGATAAATTTAAAGTCTTACATAAGACAAAAAGTTGAAGTAAAAAGTAAACAAAAGACAGATTAAGTAAAATCATTCAACAAAGTGAATATCGCTGGGGAGCGATGTTCACGTAAAAACCCAAGGAGGGTTTCATGCCAAGTTATGTTATCCCTGACAAATGCGATGGCTGCAAAGCGTTGGATAAAACTGCATGCCAACATATTTGCCCGAATGACTTGATGGTCCTGAACATGGACATCGAGAAAGCCTACAATCGTGAACCTGAACTATGCTGGGAATGCTACAATTGCGTAAAGATTTGCCCGGTACAGGCTGTTGAAGTTCGCGGTTATGCAGACTTTGTCCCACTGGGTGCGACAGTTACACCTATGCGTGGAAGCGACAGCATCATGTGGACAGTAAAATTCCGTAATGGTATGCTGAAAAGGTTCAAGTTCCCAATTCGTACTACCGAAGAAGGCAAAGCAGTGCCTGATGGTGGATTCGCAACAGGAACAGAAGACCTGAAAAGCCCGATTCTTTATACAGAACCGGATTCAGTTAGAGCCGATTTTTTCACTTTAAAGTAAGGAGACGGAAACATGGCGAATTTTGAAACAGTAACCGTCGAAACCGATCTCCTGATCTGTGGCGGTGGAATGTCAATGACCGGTGCGGCTGTTGAAGCAGCTCACTGGGCAAAACAACACAATCTTAAAGTAACAGTAGTTGACAAAGCTGCGATGGACCGTTCCGGTGCAGTTGCAATGGGTTTGTCTGCTATTAACCAGTATGTTGACCTGAAATCGGGCAACAACTCTGTCAAGAACTATGTAGATTACGTCCGTAACGATCTGATGGGTATCACACGTGAAGACCTTGTAGCAAACATTGCTCGTCACGTTGACTCATCTGTGCACCTTTTCGAAAAATGGGGACTCCCCATCTGGACTGATGCAGACGGAAACTACGTCCATGAAGGTCGCTGGCAGCTTATGATCAACGGTGAATCCTATAAGGTAATCGTTGCAGAAGCAGCCAAGAATGCTATCGCTGAATTAGGCGATAATGGCGAGATCTTTGAACGTATCTTCATCGTTGATCCCCTGATGAATGACGGCAAGTGTGTCGGCGCTATCGGATTCAGCGTTCGTGAAGAGAAAATGTATGTATTCAAGGCAAAAGCCACTATCATCGGTATGGGTGGTGCGGTACATGTATTTAAACCGCGCAGCTCTGGTGAAGGACTTGGACGCGCCTGGTATCCACCATGGAATACCGGCTCGAGCCTTTACTTTACATCTGTTGCCGGCGCTGAGCAAACATGCCAGGAAGTCCGCTTCATCCCCGTCCGTTTCAAGGATGGTTATGGACCGGTTGGTGCATGGTTCCTGCTCTTTAAATCTCGTGCAACCAATGCATTTGGTGGTGAGTACATGGTCGAACGTCGTCCTGAGCTCGAGAACTGGGCACCTTATGGTAAGGTAAAGCCGATTCCGGCTAACCTCCGTAACTACCTCGGCATGCTCGACACCATGGAAGGCAAAGGTCCGATCTATATGCGTACCGAAGAAGCCTTGCAGAAAATTGCCAACGAGTTCAAAGATGATCCCAAGGCCTACAAGAAGAAAATGAAAGAAATTGAGTCCGAAGCATGGGAAGACTTCCTCGATATGACTATTTCCCAGGCTATCCTCTGGGCTGCCAGTAATGTACAGCCTGAAGAACAAGCCTCTGAGATCGCCGCTGCTGAACCTTATTTCATCGGTTCACACTCCGGCGCATCCGGATGTTGGGTATCTGGTCCTGAAGACATCCAGAATGATGACACCAAAGACGAGTATTTCTGGGGCTATCCGAACATGACCACCGTATCTGCATTATTTGCGGCTGGTGATGCTTCTGGTGCAAGTTCCCACAAGTTCTCTTCCGGTTCACACGCTGAAGGTCGTATCGCCGCCAAGGCTGCGATTGCCTACATCGTTGACAATCCAGACTATCTTGGTGCAGATCAAGCTCAGATCGATACACTCACAGCTCGTATCCTTCTACCACTCGATATCTTCGAAGAGCACAGTGCAAACACCAGTGATCCGGAAATCAACCCGGAATACATCAAGCCGAAAATGTTCATGTTCCGTCTACAGAAGATCATGGACGAGTACGCCGCCGGTGTTTCAGCGCAATTCACAACCAACAAGCACATGCTTGAAAAAGCGCTTGATCTGCTTGCAGTTCTCAAAGAAGATTCAGAGAAACTCGCAGCAGCAGATCTTCACGAACTGATGCGCGTCTGGGAAAACATCCAACGCATGTGGCAGGCTTCTGTCCATGTGGAAACAATGTATTTCCGTCAAGAAACCCGCTGGCCCGGATACTACTTCCGCGCCGACACGCCAAAAATCGATAACGATAACTGGCTTGCTTTCGTCAACGCAAAATGGGATGGCGAAAAGTGGGAAATGATCAAACGACCGGTCAAGTACATGTTCTAATTCGGTTATACATCAAATAGCTATTCATGGCGGGCAGCAATGCCCGCCTTTTTTATTGCTTGATCTTGGACGCGCCTGCGAAATATAGTGGCATTGACATTCTATCATAAGTCTAATATAGGGTTTTTGAAAGTTTTGGCATCGTCATGAAATCATGAATCATGTAAATGCCCGGACTATCGGTGAAAAAATAGAAAAACCACAAAGATCGCAGAGAATCCACAAAGGACTCTAAGAAATTCTAAGCGAACTTTATGACTGCTTTGTATTCTCTATGGTAAAACAATTTCGAAAACATGATGCATTATTTTTGAGAAACCTAACAAATAAAAACATCAAACCGTCTTAAGCACCATTATGAAAATACCGCATTGAGATTTTTCCTTGGATAAAAAACAAAAGCTCCAGCGGCTTGAAATACAAAAGCTCAATAAGAGCTAATATTCGAAGCTACAATGGATTGAAATGCAGAATCTAAAATTGGAGTGAGATTAAAAGCTCCAGCGGGGCGAAATCATATAGCCCGGTGCGTAAGCGCCGGGAGGTGATGTTGGAACGTAATCAGCCTCGCAGAGGCGAAAGAAACAATATCAAATCAAGAAGATAATAATTCGAATAATAAATATTCAATCAAAGTTGATGTTTATAAAATATGATCCGGCATGATGGATCGCTTTCGCCCCTCTGGGGCTTGGGGATTATTCGATCATTCTACTCCCCCGGCTTACGCCGGGGGCTACATGCTATCGACCCTTCGGGTCTTTTCACAGACCTTGTATCTTTTTTCAGACCTTTCTTTCACTGTCACTTTTTCTTTTCACACAGATCGTTAATTATATCTAATAACTAAGAATTCTTTCCCACACCTGTAACATTTATGTAGCCAAGCCTGCTGATATGAAGCATTATTTCCTGGGCTGCTTCTTCCGGGGTTCTTTCTGATGTATCAATTGTTACATCGGGATTATCCGGCACTTCATAAGGATCTGAAATTCCGGTAAACTCCTTGATAATACCAGCCCGAGCTTTCGCGTACAATCCCTTTCGATCCCTTTGTTCACATACCTCAAGTGGTGTGGAAAGATGAACAAGAAAAAATCCGCCGTATTCTTCGATTTTTTGCCTGACTTCATTTCTGACTTTTTTATATGGAGCAATCGGAGCGCAAATCGCAATTCCATTATTTTTAGTAATTTCTGAAGCTACAAACCCGATACGGAGAATGTTAATATTCCGATGTTCCTTAGAAAAGCCGAGTTGACTTGAAAGGTTCTTGCGAACGATATCTCCATCAAGTAAAGTCACAGGCCGGTCTCCATCTTCAAGCAACCGGTTTAAAATAACTTGTGCAATTGTTGATTTCCCCGAACCTGACAATCCGGTAAGAAACACAGTAAAACCGCGTTTATATAATGGTGGATAACTTTTTTGAAGTTCTTCTGAGATAGTAGGATATGTGAACCATTCAGGTATTTTTCTACCTTTTACCAGCCTGTCACGTAGATCAGAGTCGGTGATTGTTTGTGTTTTACTTCCTTTTGGAATCTCATCTTCGGACACATAAGCGTCATAATCAGAAAGGTATGACATTGATTTAAAAGGAGCTGATTTTATCCCGATAACTTCTTCATGCTTTTTCATCAATTCCTGTGCTTCATATTCTTCATAAAATGGTTTACCTGAAGAATCATTACCCGGACTTGCATGATCACGTCCTACTATCAGGTGAGTACAGCCATAATTCTTTCTTATTATTGCATGCCATAACGCCTCACGCGGTCCCGCCATACGCATCGCCAATGGAAGAAGTGATAGTTTGACTGTATGCTGCGGGTAATATCTTAAAACTGCCTTATAACATCTAACTCGTGTGTAATGATCCAAGTCACCAGGGTTTGTCATTCCCACTGCCGGATGCAGTAGAAGGCTCGCTTCAACTGACATCGCGGCGCGCAAGGTTAGTTCACGGTGTTCCCGGTGAATTGGAGTTCCTGTTTGAAATGCAACAATATTTCGCCATCCGGCACGTCTGAAAGAATCTCTTAATTCTTCGGGAGTATTTCGGAAGTTCTTGAAATCGTAATGAACCGGGAGTTGAATCCCCTCGATTCGTCCTCCAACATACCAGGAACCTGCCTGGTCCATCAGGTAAGCAACACCGGAATGTTCAAGATTGGTCGTTCCGTAAACAGCATCCGCTTCAAATTTTTTGTCAGGTTTCCAGACATCTTCAACATGCAGTACGGCTAGCATGGTTCCCTCGGGATCGCGCAATGCAATAGATTGACCAGGTTTTAACTCTTTCGCGAAATCTTCAGAGACGTCAAGTGTGATTGGAATTGTCCATAATGTATTGTCAGCAAGAGTCATTGACCTGCATACAGCTTCATAATCTTTTTCAGCGAGAAATCCTTGCAGAGGAGAAAATCCACCGTTCATCAAAAGTTCCAAGTCGCACATCTGACGGTTTGTAAGGTTCCAGGAAACCCACTCTTTGCTGCGAGCTTTCAAATCGATTTTTTTTGATTCGTCAACAAGCAGGTTCACCAGTTTCCCACCATGAGCTTTAATCAATCTGTTATTCACAAGTATATCCTTATCGTCATTGGTACTGTATTTTTGTCAAACGATGTAAACTATGATTGCCAGGGGTTTGATTTCAAGTGCATTTGTTACAACACTTCTTTGATGCGGTTCCATCATGCCAGGAAAAGAGGGGAGAACAATTTGCATGTTTCTCAAAAATTAGACCGAAATGCTTGATACTCCCCGGATTCTTCTATAAGTTAATAGATAGACTTTTAAGGGATTACCTGAATTTTTGAACCTTTTTCTGTAAACCATTGATATTCTTAATAATCATCATTCCTTTCTGCACAGGAATGACATTAGACCGATCTTATCATTTAGTTATCATGAAGATAACAAGCGGAGTTTCTCATGAATAAGATTTTATTGGTTGCAATTTCAGGATTTTTACTCGCCATCAGCGCCAACCCTGCATTAGCGGACTACCTCATACTATCTACTTACTCTGAAGGTACGATAATCCTCGACGACGTTTTAGATGAACTCGAAGTTGAATATGATTTACGCTACAGTTATTACTGGGAACAATGGCAAATTGACGATCTTGATGATTTCGAGGCTGTCTTTGTTTCGCCTTCTTTCGGTTATTCAAACACTGCAATCGTAAGGACTCTTTTTGAATATGCCGAAGATGGGGGTAACCTGATTTGGATGGGTGCGACGAGCAATGATGACGATTGGGTTGAAGTCTTCAATGAATACGTACAAGGTGAATATAATTATGTATGGCCCGGAGGATTCGAACTTGTTGATGATACACATCGTTTAGCTGAAAATCTGCCTGACGAATATGACTGGTATATGTACGCTGCCAGGTTATGGTATGAAATTGATGACGATGAATTTGAAACTGTCACAGTTAATAATGATAACATACCGACATACGGTGTTAAACGTGTAGAAAACGCTGGTGAGTTTTTCTTTATCGGTTACGATCCGTCTTCTAATTATTATAATATGGATGAAGATGCGTTTGAAATTCTTCAGCAGATGGTTTTCAACATTCTCCAGTATGAACGTGGTTCCATTCTTTATGGAGTAGTAACAAACGCTACTACTCGCCGACCTGTTGAAGACGTTTATATTGATCTTTATGATTCAGATGCTGACTCTTTAATCAGCCACGATTCCACTGATGATGACGGGAATTATGAGTGCAGTGAGCGTATCTTCTCTGATATGTCGTACCATGCTGTTTATTCAAAAGAAATGTTTGTTGCAGAAACTATCGAGAATTTAGAAGGTACACCAAACGAAAATATCGAGCAGGATATCAACCTTATTCCATTTCTTCGGACGGATATTGAAGCTCTCCACATGATTCCTTTAGGCACCTGGGTGGATGTTACCGGTATTGTTACAATCCCTACGAACACTATCGACACTGAACATACCTCATTTTACATTCAGGATGAATCCCAGTATGGTGTTCACATTTACGGTGATGATCCCTGGGATGCGGAAATGTACGGAGAATTGAACCGTGGTGATGAAGTTCGCATTGTAGGACAGTTGGATGAATACGAAGGCATCACAGAGCTCAACCATATCTATCTATGGGAAGTGATTTCCAACGGGAATCCGATGCCTGAACTGTTAACTTTCAACACCGGGACGATGAGTAATATGCAGGAAATGGAAGGTTCATGGGCGCATATTGACGGTTACCTGCAAAATGACCCTGGTGAGGTGGGAAGTTACACTCTTGTCGTGGATGACAGCTCTGGTGGATGTAATGTTAGAATTTTTGAATCAACAGGTATTGATCTTTTTGAAGCTGAGCAAGGCGACTGGTTGATGATTGACGGTGTTATCAGTCTGTTTGAAAATAGTGTACAAATTGTACCTGCTTTGCAGGAGGACATAACCGGTACTCCCCAGTATATTCCGGATTTTACACGCGCAGCAGTTGATCTGCTTCCAACCGAATGGGCAATCACCTCAGTTTACCCAAATCCGTTTAATTCAGCAGTAAATATTACAGTTGCAGTCCCTGAACCAGGAATGGTAAAGACAGAAATATTCGATCTCCTCGGTCGCTCGGTCGCGATCATTCAGCATGAAACTATTCAACCTGGGTATCATCATCTACGCTGGCATGCGGAAGGACCATCAGGGATTTATTTCCTGCGATTTACTTCGGAATCCGGTTGGAATAGTACTCATAAGTTGTTGTTAATGAAGTAACATATTAATTATATAGAGTTCAAAGTATAGAGCACAAAGTTTAGAGTACAACCTTCAGGTTGCATCTTTTACACACTGAAGCGTGAACTCTGAACTTACACACTGAAGTGGGATTCTAAACTTACACGCTGAAGCGTGGACTCTGAACTGGAGAGTTCCTCATGAATAAGGTTTTATTGGTTGCAATTTCAGGATTTATACTCGCCATCAGCTCTTCATCTGTTCTGTCAGAATGTCTTATTCTTTCCAATGAACCTTCGGGTTCAATAATCATTGATGATGTCTTTCGTGAACTTGGTGAAAGATATGAATACCGTTATAATCTTTACTGGGATAGATGGCAAGTTGACGATCTTGAAGATTTCGATGCTGTTTTCGTAGCGGTACGCTCTGGTTATTCAGACTCTGACGTCGTCAGGACACTTTTCGAATATACAGAAGATGGCGGAAACCTGGTCTGGATGGGTGGTACGAGTGCTAATAACGATTGGGTAGAGGTCTTCAATGATTATGTAGAGGGTGATTACAATGAAGTGTCTCCCGGAGGATTCGAACTTGTTAATGATGAACATTGTTTAGCTACAGACCTCCCAGATGAATACGATTGGAATGAATACAACAGCATACTGTGGTATGAGATCGATGATGAAACATTCGAAACAGTTGCTGTCAACAATGATAGTATTCCGACACTTGGTGTAGTGCATATTGACACCATAGGTGCGTTTTACTTTATCGGTTATGGATTATACTACTATTATTATCAAATAAATGAGGAAGAATTTGATATACTTCAGCAGATTGTCTTCAACATTCTTCATACCATTGATTTTAAGCTCAATGGAATGGTTGTAAATGCAACCACTCATCAACCAGTACAAAATGTATATGTTGATCTTTTCCTGCAAGAAAATGATGCACTTGTATGCCATGATTCTACAGATTCGATGGGATTTTATGAATGCAGCGAACCTCTCAGGCTGGGCTTCACATACTATGCTGTTTACTATAAAGATTCTTATGTAACGCGTATCATACGGGACATTGAACTCGATTTATGTGAGGATATAGAAGAGAATGTGTGGCTAATTCCTTTTTTAGAATGTGATATTGAAGCTCTCCACTTTATTCCGATAGGCTGCTGGGTGGATGTTACCGGTATTGTTACAATCCCAACGAACACTATCGACACTGAACATACCTCATTCTACATTCAGGATGATACCCAGTATGGTATTCACATTTACGGTGATGATCCCTGGGATGCGGAAATGTACGGAGAATTGAACCGGGGCGACGAAGTTCGCATAATGGGGCAGTTGGATGAATACCAAGGCGTCGCTGAGATTAACAATATCTATCTATGGGAAGTGATTTCCAACGGGAATCCGATACCTGAACCGTTTACTATGAATACCGGGACGATGAGCAATATGCAGGAAATGGAAGGTACATGGGCACATATTGAAGGTTATCTGCAAAATGATCCTCCTGAACATGGCAACTATACTGTTATCCTTGATGACGGCTCTGGTGATTGTTGGGTTAGAATAATTGAATCAACCGGTATTGATCTTCTTGAATGGGAAAGAGAAGACTGGTTGATGATTGACGGTGTTATCGGTCTGTATGAAGGGGATGTTCGAATTACACCTGCATTACAGCAGGATATAACACGTACAAGGATTGATGTTCCTGTTTATCCTCGCGCTTCATTGGAAGAATATGAAGACGGGAATAACTTTGGATGTAAAGTAAATTTAAAATGGGAACATACCGCCTTTGGTGAAATCGATGTACTTCGGCATGATGGGGGACCACCATTTGCTTATGCTGCCTGGATTGATAATACAATGGCAGTCCGTTTTAGCCCTGGGGATTATTGTCGTTTGATTTCCGTAAAATATTACCTGCAGATAGATGATCCTGGTATGTTTAATGTGGAAGTTTATAATTGGGACACAAATAACAACTCCCCAGGCGACATAATACTAACCCGGGAAGACACTCTTGTACCTTATCATTACTGTGGGTGGCATGAATTTCTGATAGCTGATGAAAATCTTACTTTTGTTAACGATTTTGTTGTTGGTTTTGGCTCGACGGATTTTGATCACAGACTTGCACTTAATTATTATTCAAACGAAAGATCGTGGAGTTATGACAGTGGAGAATGGTCTATTTTTGAAGGTTCATATTACATTCGAGCGGTAGTACAATACCTCGATGGTGAGATCGAAGAGATTGAACCGGTCAATAGTGGAGATAGTGAGCTTGATTCGTGGATTTCATACAATGTCTATCGTAACGGAGAGTTGATACGGGATGGTATAGATGAGACGAGCTGCCTCGATACACTGTATCAAATCGGTTATGATGAATATACTATTACTGCAGTTTATCATGAGGGGGAATCCGATCACTCAGAACCGGTCCAGATATTTTTTATTTGTGCTGAAGATGAAATATCTCAACAGTCTCTTCCCGATGAGTGGGCTATTACATCAATTTATCCAAATCCATTCAATGCAGTAACGAACATCACTGTTGCAGTCCCTGAAAATGGAATAACCAAAATTGAGATATTCAATTTACTTGGACAATCTGTAGTCGTCCTGCATGAAGGAATTATTCAACCAGGATATCATCATCTACGCTGGCATACGGAAGAACCATCAGGGATTTATTTCCTGCGATTTACTTCCGAATCCGGTTGGAATAGTACTCATAAGTTGTTATTAATGAAGTAGCATATTATTAATATAGAGTTCAAAGTATAGAGCACAAAGTTTAGAGTACAACCTTCAGGTTGCTTCTTTTACACACTGAAGTGTGAACTCTGAACTTACACACTGAAGTTTGAACTCTAAACTATTCCCTCATCCAGCATTCCTATTTGTTGTTCTGCGAGTTACATTGAGTCTGGCTAAAATGAGTTGACATTGAATTTCTTTCTTTACAATAGTTTTGTCTCTGATTAGCTCTTTGAAATTCAGCCTCCAAGGTCAAACATTATGTTTTCCATACAATGTTTGTTCAACCAAGGAGACTGTAATGGAAATATACGA
>JAVCCM010000065.1 GCA_030765455.1 Candidatus Electryonea clarkiae
AGGTGAATTCTTCCCCGAAGAATGTCCTGATCAATTCTTCAACGGAATCAACAACACAATACTCGAACCGTATGGTTTGATCCCCTAATTCAGTAATTACCTCAAATCCCGGAAAAGTGGAATCCTCAGACAGGAAATAGATAGAATCACCCTCCTCACCAACCGCCTCCAGGTTACCAAGCACAATAAAAGGAAACTGATCCTCATCCTGGTCAGGGAAACTGACAGTCACACCAGGCTCGATAATGAGTGTACTGTCCTCAGGGACAGTAACAGTATCTACCACTATGTAAGGGCTGCCTTCGACATCCCATACGCCATATACGTCACCTTCGACCTCGGTTTGGGCTATCAGCAGGAATGGGAATAGCAACAGTAAGGACGATAGGAGTAGAATACTCTGCAACATTCGCAGGTAATCCCTGCCGGTGGATGAAAGATGATAAAACAATGAATCCCTGTGTGTCAGCATACTCATGTCAAATCTCTCCCAGGATTGGCTTCGCAGCTTTTCAGTTAGGCGCAATCCGGTTCGTTTGTCCAGGATTTTGTGCGGGGTGTTAATACAATATAATCAATCTTCTCAGTAATGCAATAGCTTATGGAAACAAACTTCAAGAAAATATAAAAGTTACGAACTGCCTATCTGTGAAAAAAAGAAAACCGCAAAGATCGCAGAGAAACCACAAAGGACTCAGAGAAATTCTTTGCGAACTCCGTGCCTGCTTTGTGTACTCTGCGGTAAAACAATTTCGCAATCATGATGTATTATTTTCGAGAAACCGTATTTATTCTGAAACAGTTTATTTTTCGCGCAAAGACGCAAAAGCGCAAAGAAAGAATCTTGATAATCCTGTGAATCGTTGTATTTTTTATTTGAGGTTTTTTCGGGTGTTTTTTCATGTTGGTTATTCGGGGAGAAGTTGCAAAGCAACGAAAGCATGTAGCCACTGGCGTAAGCCAGGGGTTTGGATGATACACGAAATCCTCAAGCCCCAAAGTGGGCGACAGTTGTTCCGTCCCTGTGGGACTGAAAAGATGTTCAACCGCACTCACGGGGCTTACGCCCCGCGCTACATGATTTCGACCCTTCGGGTCTTTTTTGTCAAGGTTGCATGATTTCAACCCTTCGGATCTTCTTATTCCGACCTTCCAGTTCTTCTTATTTCGATCTTTCGGGTTTTCTTGTTTCGACTTTTCAGATTTTTTGTTTCTGCTATTCAGGGCTTCTTATTACCTGAACCCTGAAGATAAATCAACGCAAATCGCATATTTTATCTTGTCCTTAAATGCAAAAAGGCGACCCAATGGTCACCTTTTTAAAAGAATCGTACGATTCAAAAATTATTTCTCTGTTGTCGCTTCCTTAGGTTCTTCTGAAGTTTCATCTTTGGTTTCAGTTGCTTCGGCAGTGAATCCCTGGAGTTGTTCAATCTCGCTGATATCACGTCCGAGGTGTTCCACTTCCCATTTTGCCGATAGCAGCATTCCCGTATCTGCTTTTGTGCTGTAATTGTCTATGAAGGCTTTATATGCAGCTCGCGCCATTGTGGTATCGTTCATATCATTGGCGTAAATGAATCCAATCATAAATTGAGCTTCGTCGCAACGGTCACCATCAGGGTAGAGATTGATTATCTCTTTGTAATTATTGATTGCCTGGTCGAACTCCTTTTTTTCCTGGAGTACGCGTGCTTGCTCAAACAATTCTTCTTCGCCGGGTTTTTTCTGGCATCCGGCAACAAAAATCGAAACCATTACTATAATAACTACTACCTGGTAAAATCGTTTCATCGGTTTACCCTTTATGTTCGGACATGAAAACTTGAAATATATATTATTAAATATTCATTTCGCAAGATTTGAAGAGACAATTAGCTCAGATTATCAATCCCGGAGATCAATTCCAGTTTTGGTAAAAGCCAATGCCGCAGCGCCAAGCAGTCCGGCTTTTTCTCCAAGTCCGGCTCGTTCGATTAGAACATCGTTCCAGTTCAGCCGGTAACTTCTTTCAGCAGCAACTTTTCGTGCCGGTTCAAGAATAAAATCACCCGCACCTGAAACCCCGCCGCCAATCAAAACCATTGCCGGGTTGAAAATATTCACTAATGATGCGATCCCGACGCCGAGTGCCCAGCCTGTACGATTCCATGTCTCCAGCGCACGATGATCTCCATTCACGGCAGCCTCAGTTAGCTCTTCCGGACTTCCTGGTGGAGCATCCGGTTTATAAAGCTCCCCGGCAGTTGACATAATACCCTTGATATTACAAAATGTTTCAAGGCATCCATGCACTCCACAGCCACAGAGTGGACCTTCGGGATCAATGGCGATATGTCCCAGCTCCCCGGCGCCTCCTCCCACACCCCGCAAAACCTCACCGTTTACCATCACAGCGCCGCCAACACCGGTTCCAAGTGTAAGAATAACGAAATTGTCAACACCTCGTGCTTTCCCCCACCTTCGCTCAGAATAGAGGAGCAGGTTAGCGTCATTTTCAAGAAAAAACGAATGTCCGGGAAATAAATTTTCAAGGTCTCCGATAAGCGAGTAGTTTTCCCAGGGCGGAAAATTCGGAGCTGTGCGGATAATACGGTGTGTATTATCTACCAGTCCCGGCGCTCCAATGCCAATTACAGGGATTTCATATTCACCTTTAATCTTTATCCTGACAATAACTTTTTTCAACAGTTGGGTAGCACCATCCTGTGAACGGTCGTGCAAAGCTTCACTACCGCTGAGTAAAATTTTCCCATCAGTATCAACCAGCCCCCATTTTAGCAGGGTACCGCCAAGATCCAATCCTAATACGATATCTTTGCTCATTCACTCCCCACAGACTCAGTGAAGATACCTTCGCTGCCATCGACGAAGAGGGTGGGTTTTCCCTTCTTATTAATACCACGTTTGATCACCGTAATTCCCCTGCGCTTTAATTTTGCGCGGATACTCAGCTTTTTCGATTCAAATGGAAGGTCACGCAGATCCAGTGTCATTTGTTCATCACCCCCAGGCCTGATAAAAGTGTAAATGCCTTCGAATGGGTCAATATCAATCGTTATTATTTCTCCGGTCACATTTATCGTTGTGTTGATTGATCTGTTTTCCCAGATATTGAGGGGGTGGCAGGGAGCCAGGGTCAAAGTCCTGCCCCTGGAATTTATTCTAAGTCCCAGGATAACTTCATAGAAAAATCTTACACGTTCCGCGATGGTTTCAGTTGATTCCGGGCTTTTCCCCTGGTAGGTATTCTGATCTGCTTCACCTCTATTTTCTATCTTATACCAGACGGCATAATAGGGATTAATTAATGCCTCAAAATCTTTTTCCGATCCATAACCTCTCTCCTTCAAAATTGCAGACCTTACAAGCATTGAAGGCGATGTATGGAAAGTATTCTTGTATAAATCATCGAATCGCCAGATGTATCCAAGTTCATTGGACCAGTCATCGTTTATTATTCTTCCCAGGTGATATTTATTATGGTCATACCTGTTACCATGCAGGGCGTATTCGATATAACCGAGATTAAATTCAGGATTATTCGTTGCGTCCTGCCAGGCTGTTTTTTCTTTTTCCGACCACACAACCGGATCATTCCTGATGATTTTGTCATAGGGATATACAATTTTCACACCTTTAAACAGACTTCGGCTTGCATTATTGCGGAAATAGTTTTGCCAGTAAACTGAATATTTATCCCATCGAACAACCCTGTCGAGAAGTGAGGAGTAAAGAACATTTACACCCGGGAATGAACTTGATGGAGGTACCGGTAAATCAGCAGAGTAGAGTTTTTCTTCCCACCTGGATTGTTTCTCAAGCCTCATGCGTTTTTTGTGCTTATTTGCATAAGATCCAAGTTTATGAAATGCAGATGACAGTACTTTTATCCTGGCTTCAAAAGCGGACGAACGACCCGTCAAGTTCATCCAGTCCGCCCAGCCGGTCAGGGCAAACAAAGCTTCTTCAGGATCGGGCAGGGAATCTGCGGCAGATGTAATCGAAGCATCAAGGATATTCTCAAGGGATGTATCTCCAGCCGTTACCCAGAACCATGCAGGTAAAGCCCGAGCGTCAATAGCTACGTCAGCACTTAATCCTAAAGGCGGAAAGGGTAGAAAATGGTTAATACCGTTCGTTTCGGACAAGTGATTGAACAGGAGCCACCTGTCCCAGGCAAGCGCCGCTTCCAGTTTTTTGTCCTCACAAAGAACTGGAGTCCGGTTGAGGAATTCTAAAACGAATTGTGATGATTGCTGACACAAACTTTCTGGGTCTTTCAATGCTCCTTGTACGTATTTCGATGCCGCAGATTCAGTGCCGGCAAAAGCTATACATACCCTGGTTTCTTCGGTTGGTCGAAACAGAAAAGAGCCCGGAATACTGATAGTGGCTGCCTTGTCAAGAGGTATATATGCATGGTCAAAATCTCGTCGCTCGCGGCGGGGCATATCAAACCATTCGCCCGAACTCCCAACAGCAATGTATCCGTAGAGAGGATTTCCAACTATCAATTGTTTCAAATCAGCATCGTACCGGCTCGAATAATCAGCCCTGGCTAAACCAATGGGGCGTAAATCAAACATCAGTTCGAGTTCTAACTTCTTTTGCCGTTCACTGGAGTTGATTTCGAGAATACACACCGGAAGATCAGGGGAGAGAATAAGCCTCTCGAACAGCTCCGGAGCAATAGCACGTTCGATTTTATCAGGTCTGATTAGATCGACTGCGCCGTCAATGTCTTTTCTGTTCCATTGCTTTCCATCTATTTTCCATTGCCATCCCTGTATCAGCCTGAGAGATTTATAATAGAGTCCATCTACGGGAAGTTGCTCAGCAGTTGTTGATGCATTACTATATGGCAGGCAAGCCATAAACCCGCTTTTTGAAACCAAGAGGGAGTGACCGGATGAATGTGAACGTACTTCAGCCATTCGTTCCAGCAAGTCAGCATTATGAACCGGCGCTTCCGGAAGTCGTGTGCATCCTGAAATCAGCAGAATAGCAGCAACACAATAGAGAGGTAAGGAATTCCTGGATTTCAATGTATTCGTCTTCTCGTTAGAATTATTATCAGAACAGAATATAATAACAAGAACTCTTAGAATCAAAAATTATCATTGCATTATAAAGATAAAGCGAAATCTAAAATATATTATTTTACAATATACATTTTAATTACTGGAAATCGATACACCATATATTGTAAGAATAAGTTTTAAACAGACAGGAGATCATGAAAGAACTGATAGAACCTGATGATCCAATGAGGAAAGGCGCACTCATTGTATTTGAGGGAATTGATGGATGCGGCAAAACAACCCAGGCCGGATTGCTGATGAGCTGGCTCAAGGAAAAGGGTATCCGGGCGGATTATTCGTTTGAGCCTACAGACGGTCAGCATGGCAGAAAACTTCGGGAGTCATTCCTTGGGAATGAACGCTTAAGTATTGAAGAGGAGTTGGAACTTTTTCGTCTTGACAGGATCGATCATGTCAATAACGTAATCCTGCCCGGTCTTCGAGAAGGCTGGGTCCTGATTGTGGATCGTTATTACTATTCCAGCATTGCCTACCAGGGTGATTCGGAAAACAATTCTTACCGGGAAATATATGACCAGATGACTTCGTTTTCGCCGATTCCGGATGCAGTACTATTGTTCGATATTGATGCTGAAACCGCTATCCAACGTATTTCAGTAAGCCGGGGAGATATTCCAAATCTTATGGAGAAGCGTGAGAACCTGATCAAAGTAAAGGCTGGTTTTGATTCAATGGATTATCCGGAAATTATCAGGATAGATGCTTCGAAAAGCCTGGAAAGCATTTATGAGGAAATGCTCCAGGAAATACAACCGGTTTTATCAGCAAAGAAATTATTATTCTGACAATGCATTAATTTGTAAATTATATGTGAAATATAATACGTTCAACTCTTGTAAACCATCAGGTGAATATTGTACTTTATATAATTATACGTGACAAACAAAAAGACAACTGAATAAGGATGCGGAGGAAAACATGTTTAAAAGGATATTGATTTCTGTTGCAATTATTGGCTTGTTAGCGAGTTCCCTGAATGCATATCCTCGCAGGGTTCTTTTCGAAATGTTTACGGGGCAATCGTGAGGTTTCTGTGCGCCCGCGTCGCGGGTGTTTTCAACATTTATTGAAGATGAAGACTATGTAGAATCAGTTTCTGCTATTGTTTATCATGCTTATGCTGACCCATGGTTCGATATCAATAGTACAGAACACAGGCAACCTTTCACTTATTATGGCGTTACAGGTATTCCCCATTGTAAAGTTGATGGTATTATAGGGATACATCCTGGAAACGCGACAAACTTAACTGGGGCTTATAATCAACGAATCGTTATTGACAGTCCCTTGCGGTTTTATGTCAATGTCGTTTCTCTTGAAGGAGAAATAGCTACTGAAATAATGGTAGTAAACAGTGGTGTAACTATTACCGAAGATGATCAATACGTCTTCAGAGCCGCTCTTGTTTCCAATCATTATGAATGGGATGAAGCGACTAACGATCAAACTGATTGGCACTATGATTTGCTTGACTTTGCGCCGGATTTCAATGGTGTAAGTTTTACTATCTCTGCCGATACAGTTGCCTTTTATGAGGCGACTTTTGATTGGCCCATTGAAATATTTGATGAAAATGTAGAAGAAGATAATGCTTCCATTCTTTTCTGGGTACAGAATAATAATGAAGATGATGGAGATTATTTCAAAGAGGTAATTCAATCAGAGATGACAAGTTTTACCCCGGATGGTTTTCCGGAATACCTCATGGGCTTCGGAACTGAAATGCCCTATCATTATGTGGAAACATCGGCTACTACAACTTTCGCGTTCGAAGTTGACAATCTTGGTTCTGAAAGTGATACATACGATATTTCAGTAAATGCGGATGGTTTCCCTGAGGGTTGGTCTTTCAACTATACCACTCCTGATGGTGAACAGACAGGAAGCTCTACCCTGACGCTCGAGACCATGGAAGAATACATAAGTACCGTAACATTTGAAACCAACGAAATTCCGGGTAACAGTGGCGAAATATCTTTCATCCTTACCTCGCAAGGCGATACTACAATAACTGAAGCGATTACATACTACATTCAGACATGGAGTGATATCCTCATTATCAATGGTGATCCGGAAGGAAGATACCTGGACTACTTTGCTGAAGCAATCGACTCAGTAGGTGAGCTGGACGAGGTAATCGAATATGGCGTATGGGGATACGCGGATCGACAGCTTGATATGGATGAGTTGATAGCATCGGACGCTACACTTGTTCTCTGGGTCCAGGGACAGGATGGAACTATTGATGCATCTGCTCAGGAAGGATTAAACGGTTACCTGGAAAGTGGAGGTAGCCTGGTAATCGCCGGTAGTGAAGCTCCAGCATTATTAGACGGATCAGACCTGATTGAAACTATGGGTGCCGGTTTCCAGGCGTCAGTAACCGACAGGTTCACTATTAATGGGTTTGATGATGATCCTATCACGGGCGGTCTTCGTTTTGGCTTTGGCAGTGGTGATGGAGCCGGATATTTTGGCTATCCGAGTTCAATGACTATTACAGGAACAGGAACGGGAAGCATGATGTTTGGAACAACTGATTTCCTGCGTGCCGCCGTTTTGAACGAAACAGATACATACAAATCATATTTGATGGGAATCCCATTTGAATGCATAAACAGCAAGGAAGCTCGCGTTGCAATAATGCTTGGCATAATGGTTCACATGGCAGGATATACCTACGGCGAAGATATTACACCGGAAGCAGCGATGCTGCTGATACCGGAGGAGTATGCTATAGAGCAGAATTATCCCAATCCGTTCAACCCGACAACAGAAATAACCTTTTCACTTCCGGAAAATGCACAGGTGACTATCACGGTGTACGATCTGGCAGGGCGTGAGGTGACCAGGCTGGTTGATAGCAATTATCAAGCCGGTCAACATCATGTTGAATGGTCAGCCGAGAATAACGCCAGTGGAATCTATTTCTATCGGTTCGCGGCAGTTGGTGAACAAGATTCTTTCACCGGAACGAGAAAGATGCTCCTGGTCAAATAGTTATAAAAGTTCAATTATCAGTAAGCCCGGATTCCATCAGGAGTCCGGGCTTTTTATGTGTGCCCAGCATGGAGTGGACGCCTGATTTTGTTAATACACCCCGATCTGGGGGAAGTAAAACCGATTGGCAAGGGCGTTGCTGGCAACGGCAGGGTCTGAAGGCAGCCATAGGCAGCA
>JAVCCM010000017.1 GCA_030765455.1 Candidatus Electryonea clarkiae
CGGATGCCACTGGTTTACCGGTGTCCGGCTTTTCTGACGAAACCATACGAACACCCTTGCAATCTGCTGTTATGCAAAGAACCGAGCCTTCTTCATCATCAGGCGGTGATGGTTTCTGATCATAGAAAGGTTGCAGATATGTAGTACATTCGCGAGCTACATCCTCCTGCCCACGCTTCCAGACACTAATACCAAGCAAATCGCTCAGACCCCCGGTAGCATGATCATAGGTTGTCTCTGCAATCTCCGACTGCGTCCATTGCTGAAGAAGATAAGAATAACGCCGTGAAGGAAGATTCAAACGCTTATCCAAAGGATAAAAACCGCTACCATTATTATCCCGGTAATAAGCACGATTAATCTTGATGAGACCGAAGATCGAAAGATATTGCCGTGACTTAACACTATGATAATATAGAATATCTCCGTTCAAATCACGGATTGGCATCTTACTTTTACCAGTACCATGACGTGCGAGCACTTCCTTCAACAAACATAAACCTAACGCTAAAAGAAATCGAAAAAGACGTAATTCAGCTTGGTGTAGATCATTATGCAAAGCATCAGATTCGATATATTTAACAATCGAAGATAAAAGTGATGTATGCTCTGTTCGCAGTTAATGAATGTCGTATATTTCCATTACAGTCTCCTCGGTTGAACAAACATTGTATCAATAACATAATGTTTGACCTTGGAGGCTGGATTTCAAAGAGCTAAGGAGAGACAAAACTATTGTAAAGAAAGAAATTCAATATCAACTCGTTTTAGCCAGACTCAAAAAATATGGACTATTCGCATTGAAAAACTGGACGAGAAAGGTACTCGTGAAATATCCGGGCTAATACACTTGATGTATATAATGTACATTATCAATGCAAGCAAGATATTGTTTGATGGTTATGTTTTATTCAGACAGAGTGATACCCGACAGCGAGCAGTCGGGCCACACACGCGGGAACCTTATTGCTGTGTACATTACTTGTTTTGCATAGTATGATTGATTGCAGGAATCACATATTTTTTAAGAATCCTGAAAGGAGGTCTTTTAGAAACGTAGTTGCCCCCTGTAAAGACAACCACTGTGTTTAATCCAGGGAAGACCATAATTTCCTGTCCTCCCCATCCTCCAGCCCAAAACATATTTATTTTTTCATCCGGATTAGAAAATAGTCGTGTCAACCACGTGCCTGAAATGGAAAACCGATCCGTCCACCATGAATAGGAATAACCATTTAACCCCGAATCAACTTCCGGGAGGTTAATCCTGTTGTTTTCAGGAAAAGGAGTGGCACTTTTTTCAACCCACTGTTCCGAAATAATCCGTTTCCCATTCCAAACTCCCTTGTTAAGAAATGTCACACCGATTTTCAGCATATCTCTTGATGTTATTTTTATGCCGCCGCCTGCTTCAATCACTCCATTTTCAAACTGCCTCCAGGTTGAAGAATCAATCTGCAAGGGTTCAAACAAATATTTTCCCGTAAATTCATCCATTTTCATTCCAGTGGCATTCCTGATAATTTCGCCAAGAACAATCATATTTCCGCCTGAATACGTAAAGCTTGTCCCAGGTTCATTAACCAGTGGTCTTTCTAAGATGAATGTGATTGGGTCTTCATTTTGATACCATATTCCAACGATGTCGTTTTTTGCGCTGCTTAAAGGAGCACTCCATTCATCCCACTCTAACCCGGAGGTCATGGTGAGAAGGTGTTCGATTGTAATTTTATCTTTCCCGGCAGTATTGAGGTTTTGATGTCCCGGTAAATAATCAAATATGGACTGATGCACACTTTCGATAAAACCATTATCTATCGCGATCCCGATACCGGTTGAAGTGATGCTTTTGCTCACAGACATATTACTATGTAACATATCCCTGTCCCATTTCGCCAGTTTACCGTGATGGTTGACACCGTCCCATTTGTATTTATGACCCCAGAAATACTCTTCGAGCACAAGATTATTGTCCTTGAAAATAAGTAAAGAATGGACTTCCTTATAATTACCATGACGTATCTCATTCACTGCTTTTACTATCAATGTTGAATCACTATTCACTTCAGCCAAAGTTCCAACATCAAATCCATCATTTATATTATCAGGAGGTTGATAAGCGTATTGTCGGGCAGGTTCGAAGTCAATCACCTCTGCATGCTCCTGGTTCAATCCTGAATCAGCAGGCATGGATACCTCCTGGTCATCTACTTGAAGTGGTGTGTAGTCCGTCGTTTTGAGATTCTCAATTCCAGGTTTGTTTCCGACTTCAGTGATTTTCCGGACAATCTGCCCGTATCCTTGATCAACATATAACCCGATCTGCGCAATTAATGAGTATGCTAATGCAATTTGAGCCACAGCATAAACAGCAATAGTGAATTGGCTTATACTGAATATGCCTATACCAAACTGGGAAATATTGATTAGACCTATACCGAACTGTCCAATTGAAATAATCCCTTTGGCTGGTACCGGTATCCCATTTTGGCGATATTTGAATGAAATATGAAGAAGTGGTATTCCCAAGATGGTTATTTTGCTTTTATACTCATATCCCCAGTCTTTCCATTTTTCTTTGGCAGGATATGGAGTGCTGCAATTAGGACAAGTCTTAGCATTTTCGCTGACATCATGGTGACATTCTCTACATTTTTTCATCTTTCCTCTCAGATTCGATTTCTAACAGCAGCAAGTTGAGCTGTCTGGACAGCCCGGGAATAAGTTCGCATTTTGTAGGGGCAGGATTTTATCCGCCTGCGATTGCGCCAATAGGATAGGCGGATAAATCCTGCCCTTACATTCCCAAATATCAAATGATATTCCGCATTGTCATGCGAATTTATTTGTTGGCACTGCTATAACTATTATTGCATCGTAACTAACATCCATTCACTCATACTAAAACATAATAAGCATCTAATGGTTTGACAACAGATATCGATCATATTTTAGCATTATTTGTCCAAGAAAAACCCCTTGTATCCTAAGATACAAAGGGTAAATTATTGAGGGTGTTCTGAAAAGATGATCGTTTTTTGGATGAGATTCGACAGTCAGTAATATGACTAATTGTACCAACCAGTCAATTACTCTACAACAACTTTGTGCCATGTTTCGATCCAGGCGGCATCTACCTCTTCACCATCCACTGTAACGGGAGCATTATACCGAAGAACTAACCTGTTTTCTTCAAAATCAAAAATTCTATTAAAATCCTCATCATCAATTATGATTTGAAGATGATAACCCTCCACCGACCAGGAAAAATCCGTGAATGTGGTATCAGATTCTCCAGGGTAAAAGATCATGTCTTCCGGATAAATAGTGTCAGGAAAAAAAAATGGATACTCTGTAATAAGACCGGTGTGGTTTAAGTCATAAGTCATTTCGGTGCGATTCATCGGGATCATTCCACCGACATTTTCAGGCAACTTATCATGCGTATAGAATGGCTGTTCCCAGGTGCCAATTAGTAATTCCGAATCGGGATAATCAGGTGCGACCGGATAATCTTCGCTGCATCCGGAAGCAAGAAACAATGTTAGACATAATCCTATAAGGAATAGAAAGAAATGTACTTTTCGATTTTCCATATCTGAATCCTTTAAAAGTTAATGCTTTGTCCGGTAAGATTATTGCATTCTGATTCCATGAGATACTTTTTAATAACTCATATATCAGTGTATCGCTCAATTCAAAATATAATAAACCTTATGTCATCTTACAACTAATTTTGATTGAGTGTTCGTATTATTTCTGTACAATAAACCTCGTTTAACAATTGAAATAGTGATAAATACGATTACGTGAGACTTGATGTTTTTATAGAAAAACTTTTGATGAACAAGAGATCCCCGTCGTAAATGACATAATACCCGAAACAATAAATGAACCGGATCTCCAGATAATAGAGCTTACTCAAATGGACGAGAACGGAAACGAAAAGATCCTGCTCACACAGTATAAACTTCGTGAAGAAGATATCCATTCATAAATCCAAAGCAACTCTCAAGACGTTTTGAAATTTCAACGATTCATCATCTCAATTGATAGAAATTTAACATGTATGGTTCTCTCAAAAATTACATTGGAGATAGTACTTTATTGCTTTGATCATAAAAACAATATATTATGCTTTATGTAAATAGTTTTATGTAAAACATAAAATTATCCTTGACAATCGTAAATATGTTTTGTAACTTGTCTGTCGATAATACAAATCGAGTTTGGAAAATAATATGGCTATAGAAGTAAAACTTGACCTGATGCTGGTTAAACGCAAGATGAGACTGAACGAGTTATCAGAACGAATCGGTATCTCGGTTACCAACTTGTCGCTACTGAAGACAGGCAAGGTAAAAGGAATGCGTTTTAATACTCTTGAGGCGATCTGCCGGGAGCTTGATTGCCAACCGGGAGATATTCTTGAGTATATCGCGGAATATGTTTAATTAATGGCAAATGCATATTCCAGGTAAAATTACTGATAGGAGACAAAAGATGGAAGAGAACAGATACGTGTTAGCAGGATGGCTTGCTATTGCAAGTGTGATAATTATGGTGCCTGAAATGATAGCAGGGGGGCTTTTTGATGCTAAACCTGAAAAATTCTACTTCATGCTGCCAATTCATATTATGTTGGTAACTATTGAAGTAGCGTTCGGGATTTACGCTTTTCTGCGTTTTCGTACCATGTTGAAGGAATGTTACGATTTTCATAAGCTGGATGTTCTAATTATACTTATTATCTGTGGAACCCTGGTAATAAACGGTATAGGTATTACAGGTAGAATCCTGGCGGGACTGGATATGAAGATTGTTTTTTTGACAGCACTGATGATTGTCAGCATTCCAATGGCTGTAGTGGGAATTATGTTCGGGATCAAGCTGCTGCAACTGAATAATTCATTATATGGTCTTAAAAAACCAATAGCTTATATTTATATGGCAGCCGCGATATGTTTCGCTACTCTAATCTTTGTGCCGTTGGGATTGATACTTATGATGACATTTACAGTTATGATGGCACTGGTGATGATCCGGGGACCTGAACCTGAACAGCAGACAGAAGTAGAATTTGTGTAGATAAAGGAAAATGATAATGAAGATAAACCTCGTTGAAAGGGATGAAGAAATACCTCTTTGTCCTCATTGTAAAAAACGGCTTGATAATATCTGGTTCCGTGAATTGAAAGGCGATATGGGAAAACGTATTGTTTACTTCTGTTCCAGTTGCAGGGCGGTACTATCAATATCGCATCGTAAAGGATTGACGATGGGACTTTGACAGGGATAAGAATTCCACTGATAGTCAGTTTTAGTGCATGTAGATAGAAAAACAATTATGTTAAGCATAATGGATAAATAAGTGAAAATCATTAGAAATAAATGGTATATTTCTTAAATCAAACTGTATGACCCCTCAAGCATAGGTGTAAACAATGAAGAGAAATATGTATGTTCTGTTGCCGATTATCACTTGTCTGTGCTTTGGTTGCAGTCGTTTCATGCCACTTCCAACCGTTTCTATTACCGAAAAAAAGGTTGCTGCCATAGAAGAATTAATGGATCGGTTCTATGATAATGAACAGTTTAACGGGACAATCCTGATCGCGGTAAAAGGTAAAATATTGTACCAGAATTCCACCGGATATGCTGATCGGGATTTACTGATCCTCAATACTTTGGACACAAAATATCGGGTAGCTTCTGTCACCAAACAGTTCACTTCAATGCTTGTCCTGAAATTAGTTGAGGAGGGAAAGCTCGACCTTAAAGGAAAGCTAACGGATTACCTGCCTGAGTATCCCAAAGATAAGGGCAGTGGTATTACCGTCCATCACCTCCTGACACACCGTTCCGGAATTGTCGGTGAACCAAGAGTACCCAACCTCGAACAGATCGAGAAGTTGTATCATTCTCCGGATCAAATGGTTGATTTGATTACCAGCTTCGAGCTCATTGCAAAGCCGGGTATTCGATATGAATATAGTAACTTCGGTTACTACCTGCTCGGTCTGATTATCGAGCGTGTATCTGGTAAATCCTATGGCGATCTGCTGCAGGAAAAGATTTGTGCGTCGCTTAGGATGGAAAATACTATGCCTGACATAACAGGTACAGAGATCGCAATGAGAGCGAAGGGTTACCATTACAGCTATTTTGCCGGACCCGAGGATGCTCCGTTTCTGGATATGTCCTTCGTTTACTCATACGGACACCTGCTTTCTACGGTGCATGATCTTTATCTGTGGGACAGGGCGCTCTATGGCGAGAAATTGCTTAGCAACGAAATGAAAGAACTGTTTTTTAATAAGTACGGCTGGTTGTACCAGCGAGTGCGTGTGGGCAATAAGGGACGGACTGCGCGAGCCAACCTCATAGGAGCCAGTGTCAATGGTTTCAAAGCCAATGTACTTCGCATCGCCGATGATGAAATCTTTATAACCCAGTTGACCAATCACAAAGAACATAATGGACATATCCTCCAGGGTTGGGGGAGTGTTGACATCGGTTCACGTATCCTGGCGATCCTGTATGATCAACCCTATGATTTGCCACGTAAATCTGCAGCTTATGAGATATTCCGAACTCTGCTGGATTCAGGAGAGGATGCTGCCGTCAAGAAGTACGCTGACCTGTATGAAAATCATCAGGACAGGTTCTGGTTCAAAGAGGAGGAGTTTATTATCCTCACCCGCGAATTGCATGAAGCCGGTATGCCGGATATGGCACTTTTTTATAGAAGACTGTCTTCCAATTAATCCGGTATCCTGGAGAAAAATCACAAGCTGAAAGAAACTGACAGACCAGGTCTGTTTTGATCCATTATTGTTGGAGAAATACTGTATCGTCTTGTGTCATTGCGGGTAGTAACCTGACGTGCCACGATATATCCTATAACGGCACCCACGAAAACATCAGAGGGCCAGTGTGAGGTGGAGTTGATGCGTTGAGCACACGCAGCGGCAGCAACGCCGTATGCACCGAGAGTGAACTGTAGATAATCTATATGGTGCGTCCAAATAACCACCTGCTGCATCATAGTAGAAGTATGACCGGAAAAGAAAGATGTTCCATCATCTAATTTAACACTATAAGGACCTTTTCCATCTTTGGGGCGTCGTCTTCCAAAATGCTCGGTAGCCATCATAAGGGGGTAAACGATATAAAACGACTCGAAAACATCAAGGGCTATATTCCGGAGAAGATCACAACCTGATAGATATCCAAGTCCGAGAGCGCCGGCATAGTACTTAGTATTTACCGCCTGGAGACAGACAACTTCCATTCTGTCACCAAGTATCCTGATGGGTTTGTAAACTTTGTTATCCCAACTACGGTGAGCAGCATCATAAATTTCTTGATCTACTGTGTGAATCGCCAATGCTGTTGCGGTCACTCCTCCTAAAATAAACATGCCTTTACGATTAAATCTTAATGGTGATGAATAGATATATCCCAAATCCTCAACATATATTGTCAAAGCAGATTTTATATCATGCAATGGATGCAGCTCTTTCCAATGATTGAATCCCGGTTTGCATGGAGACAATCCAAATGAACCTGACGCTGAAGAAATGTTACATTTGGTCCGAAGCAGAAGATAATCTGCTTCGTTTATTTGGTTGTAAATAATGGGAAGATTGGGTGTGGCTTGATTGTCTGTGATACTAAAGGAAGCACTATTAAAATAATTGTAAGGTATTAACTCAACTGCATGAGAATTCCAAGTAAACAAAACCTGAGAAGTTAGTATGACTACAAACAGCAACGACAATTTTTGTAATATTTTCATCAGTATCTCAATTAGATCGTTTGAAGAGCAGAAAATAGTTCAATTAATCACAAAATGAAAGCGGATGGTAATTTCTTGAGATCACGATAATAATATTATGCTGAATGATTTGCTTTCTTGCATCAATAGTGTAAACTATTTACTATCATAAGTAATATGATAGTATCAATATCCAAATTTGAAAAATGCTCCACTTGAAGAAATACGAACTAACATAGAGGTTTTAAAAATGGGTTTCGAATCAAAAAAAATCAAGGAAATCTACGCGGGCAAAGTGGCTGAAACATATGATATTCATGTAGCACACTTCTTTAAAAGAGTTAAAAAATCCACATTTAGTGATTCATCAATGAAAAATGGAGATAAAGTTTTAGTATTTTGCTGTGGAACAGGTTTGGATTTTCCTCATATTTTGAGGAAGATTGGCAAAGAAGGGGAAATTACAGGTGTCGATTTTTCTTCTGAAATGTTAAATAAAGCAAAGGACAAAATAAGAAAAAACAAATGGGAAAATATTGAGTTGATAGAGGCTGATATCACAAAATTCAAGGATAAACTTGACAAAAAATTTGATATCGGTGTTTGTACTTTAGGAATATCCATAATTCCAGATTACAAATCAGCATATTATAACCTGATATCTTATGTTAAAAATGAAGGGGAAATTATTATTGGCGATATGCAATTGGCAACTGGTTGGCAGGCTCATTTGAATCCATTAACAATATCTTTTTCAAAAAAATATGGTGGAACATATGAAGGTCATAAAAACAGTTTAGAATTATGTTCTATGATGAAAAAAGAATTAACCGACGTTAGAAAGAAAGAGTTCCTTTTTAATTCATATTATTATTGTATTGGTAAAACCAGGTAAACAAAGATTCGTTCAGAGCTATATTCAGGTTGTTTAAACATTTTAAATACAACATACATGTCAAGAATCTTAGTTGGAGGATATATCATGAAGAAGGGTGGACTTTTCGCATTATCTGTAATGCTGTTACTGGCTTCATGTTCATTGAGAACTAATCCTTACAAGATGATAGATAAATATAGCAAGAAAATTGAAGCTAACCCGAATGATACGATTGCCTTCATGAAGCGGGGGAATTATTTAGACGAGGCACGCGAATATGACAGGGCTATCAGCGATTTCAATAGTGTTATCAAAATAGATTCGAATTTTTCAGATGCCTATACTTACAGAGGTTTGACATACCTCAAAAAAGGAAACAAAGAACAGGCAATGAAAGACTTCAATAAAGCAATTGAGCTTAATCCCCAAAATGAGATGGCTTTCGCTAATAGAGGTAAATTATACAACAAAATTGGAGAACTTGATCTTGCTATAAATGATCATTCTAAAGCAATTGAAATAGAACCCGCAAAAGCCTGGAATTACTACGAACGGGCAACATTATATTTTCAGAAGAAGGATTTTGAGAAATCACTAGCGGATCTCAATAAGGTGATTGAATTAGATCATGAACTTGAAAGGGCATATACGAGCCGTGCAATGTGTTACTCAAAAATGGGTAATAATGATCAAGCTTTGTCAGACTTTAATAATGCAATTGATGCAAATCCAGGATACGCATTGCCCTATTATTTTAGGGGAAATATTTATAAAGAAAAAGGCGATTTGAAAAAAGCCCGAAATAATTTCGAGAAGGCAATTGAACTCGGTTATTATAGAGCGCAAGCAAGTCTGGATGAAATGCTGCTGGATGAAGTATTGGACGGGGGGAACGCATTGTTTTCCGGAAAACCGGGAGAAGCAGTCGATCACCTCAATAAAGCAGAACAAATTGATCCTGAAATGGCTGGTACTGTTGCTATGCGAGGATTGGCAAACAAAGAGCAAGGCTTATACCCGGAAGCGATCAAAGGTTTCACCCAGGCAATAAAACTGCAGCCTGATTCTGCCGTAATGTACTATTATTTCCGTGGAACCTGTTTCCTTAAAATGCGAGGAGGTATAAAGAAGGCGATTGATGATTTTGACGTCTCTCTACAATTATCCAAGGATATACATGAAAAAATCAAGTCTTTAGAGGGTTTGCATCAGGCTCACTCAATGAGTGGGCAGATTGAGAATTCAATTAATGATTTGAAGGCTATTTTGGAGCTTGATCCTTCTCATGCTGGAGCATATCACGCCTGGGGACAGGTGCTGCTCCTCGATAAGAAAGATATTGAAGGAGCAATCGAAAAATTCACTCGTGCGATTGAGTTAGATTCATCAGATTGGTTGAGTTATGATACACGTGCACTTATTTATGGTGGCAAACTTAGCAAATTTGATCTTGCAATTAAAGATTTCTCAAAGGTAATTGAATTGCAGCCTCATATAGCAAAGAATTATAAAAGTCGTGCTATCGGCTACTGGAAAAATCAAGATTATGAGAACGCACTTGCTGATTTTACAAAAGCAATTGAATTAGAAAAAGATAACCGGGAGTTAGCCAAGTTATATATATGGCGTTCAAATGTTTTTGAGAAAAAGGGTGACATGGTGGCTGCTGAACAAGATTCTCTGAAATATGAAGAACTTAATAAGTAGAACCTGATTTATATGATTCTACAAAATCATATAGATCAAATGTCAGCATCAAAAATATAGACCTGCAAAGTTTGACGACCTAACAAAGAGACACAATTGATAAAATCTTTTTCCCGGACACACTTCGCCAGAGGTTGCACAGGTCCGTCCGGGCTGCAATAATTACATCTTCAAAGCTTTAATTAACTCTTCGATTTTATCGTCCGCTTCATTATTGTAGAAAGTACACGAACCGGCTCCACCCATACCACCGCCACCGTACTTTGCCATAAGTTCACCGATGTTTACAGGATGGTTTCGGTAAAAAATGCTTTTGGCAACAGCTACAAGAACCTTCAAATCATTTCCCGGTATTTTAGAAATCCTGATGTTTATATTGTGATGAGGAAAAACTGCATAGACCAGGAATCGATTACCTGCCGGGATGGTATCCATATCACGAAAATCGTTGATACAGATGTTTTTCTTTAGTTTTGTGTGGGCAATCATTGCGATTTTGAACTGATCTTCTTCCAGCTTATAGCGCTCAACCCGCTCACAGACCAACGGATGTGCCAGGATTTCATCAACACGTCCACCCGCACGAATCAGTATAATCAGTTCGTTGCAATAATCTTCAGATGCTCCAAGTCCCGTTCTTGAATCAATAGTAAATCCGAGGAGAACCCAGCCTTGTGGGTTTAATATATCTCCATATCCAAGTTCCGCTGAATCAAACCGGTCAACATCCTCAAGCATATCTGCATATTTCTTCAGGTCCTCGGAAGCGTAATATTCATAGACTTGCCTCGCAGCGCTGGGCGCTTTCCCAATTTTACCTTTGACACCCTCTGGCATATGTAATTCATCAACATCCGTATATAAATGGTGATCGAACCATAGTGCCGCATTGGGATGGAATGGCAGGTTAGAAATGGCGTCACCCTCTTCCACTTCAACGCTGCCGTTTTGCATATCTCTTGGGTGAACATAAATCACTTCACTGATTTCTTCCATATCTGTGATCATTGCTGCACTGACAATACCGTCCAAATCCGGGCGGGTGAAAAGACGCATGATATTTCCTTTGTTAACATTTAAGCCGTTTCAATTCATGATCAATTTATTATTCATCAACTTTATTCGCAAGCAGGAAAATGTGAAGGACATATTTTATCCTCCGTGATGAAAACCGGCAGAAAATACTATTGTTGGTTCGTGAATCCGCACGGCATTGTTCGATATCGAACAAATATTATATGAATAACTTATATATGTTCTTAATAATCAATCATACTACTCTGGCATAGACTTTGTCTTAATAATAATAGAGGCACTTATGGACCGATTAAGAGATAAAAAAGATATTCGCACAGCTCAGCGTAAAAAGTTGGTAATAATTTCAGCAGGAATTATTGCAGCTGCTCTGTTTATCTTCTTTTTGCGATTAATAATCTCACCAAGCCTTTCCAGGGGAAAAATCCGCACAGCGGTAGTTGAACGCGGGATGGTCGAATCGACCATCTCCTCTACAGGAACAGTTATCCCCGAATTTGAACAGGTGATCTCCTGTCCATTCAATACACGAGTACTTGAAGTGATTGAAGAACCCGGAGCACAATTATTAACCGGTCAGAAAATACTGAGGCTTGATGATCGGGATATTCGTGCCGAGGTGGAACGTCTCCGTGACGAGATCGCTCTGAAGAAGAACAAACGAGAACAATTGGCTGTAGATCTTGCAAGAAAGCAGGATGAATTGCGTGGAGAAATTGCAATTCTCAAGCTGCAGATCAAATATCAAACTGCAAAGACAGAACAGCAGCGCGCTCTCCAGGAAAAAAGCGCGGCAACTACCTGGAGTGTTCGTCAGGCTGAGTTGGATGAAAGTATTTCCACTTTACGCCTGGAACAGTTACAAAATGAATTGCTTCGTATGGGAGAATCTACCCAGAAACAAATGGAAGGTCTTACAATCGAAACTCGCCTGCATCAACTGAAACTCCAACAAACGCATGAACAGATGGAACGCGGCATTGTTAAAGCAATGGCAGATGGCGTTCTAACATGGGTGGCAGACGAGGAAGGCGCAACTTTACGTGAGGGTGAAGTGGTTGCCCGAATAGCAAAGCTTACCAGCTTTCGAGTTGAGGCATCAGTTTCCGATCTACATGCAAGCCGTTTATCTGTTGGAATGAACACCTATGTTGAAGCTGGTAATGAACGACTTACAGGCATTATAAGTTCTATACCACCCAATATTATAAGTGGAGTAATAACTTTGATTATCACGCTCGACACACCTGATCATCAGTCGCTTCGCTCGAATCTGCGTGTAGATGTATATGTAATTACAGAACGTAAGCTCGATGTGTTGAGGGTAAAGAAAGGTCCATTCGCCCACGGTTCTGGAAAGCAGGATGTGTTTATTCTAAATGGTAAAAAAGCTGACAGGGCAAAAGCCAGGCTGGGAATATCGAGTATGGATTATTACGAAATCATTGAAGGATTGAATGAGGGAGAAACTATCATTTTATCAAACATGGATAGCTACAAACACTTGGATAAAATAAGGATTCGGTAACTGTTAGTTCGCCATATATGTTATTGACAATTGGTTATTCTGAACGAAGTGAAGAATCTCGGTTTTCATCTGAGTAGATAGTAAATTCAACGCTTGAGATTCTTCACTTCGTTCAGAATGACAGTAAATATGAGGCGCAGGCATGGCTTGTTATTAATAAAGAACGATCAAATATACCTTTTTTAAAAACAAAAACGAATACACGGAGTAAAAGAATGGTTCAGCTTGAAAACGTCGATAAAGTCTATCAGACCGACCGGATCGAAACGCTTGCTCTCTCGAATGTAAATATCACTATCGAAGACGGTGAATTTGTGGCGGTTATGGGTCCATCGGGCTGCGGTAAAAGTACGCTGTTGAATATTATGGGTCTGCTCGATGCCCCATCCAAGGGACAGATCCAATTTGATAACAATGAGATTAATGGCTGGAGTGACCGTAAACTTGCGCGTTTCAGAAACGAGACAGTCGGTTTCATTTTCCAATCTTTCCATTTGATAAATGATCTAACCGTTTTTGATAACGTGGAAATACCACTTCTCTACCGCCGTATGTCCGCTTCGGAACGAAAGAAACGAATAGCAGAGGCACTGGAAAGGGTCAGCCTTATTTCACGAATGAAACATCGTCCGAGTCAATTATCAGGTGGTCAGCAGCAACGAGTGGCAATTGCCCGAGCAATCGTAGGCAATCCAAAACTTCTGCTCGCTGATGAACCGACCGGAAATCTTGACAGTCAAATGGGTGAGGACATCATGTCTATCCTGCTTGACCTGAACAAAAATTCCGGCGCTTCAATCGTAATGGTTACACATGATTCACGTCTCGCTGAGAATACAGAAAGGGTGATACACCTTTTTGACGGCAGGCAGGTAAGCTGAGGGAATATTATGTTGAAAAATTACTTGAAAATCACACTGGCAGTTTTCAGGCGACGAAAGTTCTTTACCTTTGTAAACCTCTTTGGAATTACTTTCACCCTGGCAATTCTATTAGTGGGTGTGACAATATTAGACAATTTGTTCGGCGCAATCCCTCCAGAGGTTCACCAGGACAGGACGCTTTGCATATACAGGGTTAATACCCTGTTCGAGCGTGATGATGGAAGTTACGGAGGTGGATCAAGCGGAGCTTCCAGTTACAACTTGCTTGATAAATACATGCCCAATCTGCCTGGCGTCGAGAAAACGGCTGTTGTTGATTTTCCCTGGAAAATCCTCTCTTACGCTAACAACCAGCGGATTGAATCCTTTCTGAAACATACTGATGCAAATTTCTGGGAAATAATGGAGTTCGATTTTATCGAAGGTCGTCCATTCAGTCATGATGAATATGATAATGCGGATTTTGTTGCCGTAATAAATGAATCTACACGAGAGAAGTTCTTTGGCAGCGATAGTGCTTATGGAAAACAAATCAATGCTAACGGTCAACACTACCGGGTAACAGGAGTGGTAAAAGATGTTCCATTCCAGCGGATGACGCCGTTTGCTGATATTTGGATTCCATTGAGCCTTGAAAAGGATCTTGTAAAGTTTAACGAATACACCGGATTCTACACTGGAATTATCCTTGCAAAAGATAAAAAGTATTTTCCACAGATTCGTGAAGAATTCGTTTCACGCATCGAGACAATTGACCTTGAAGGAACCAAGGTTGGAAAGGTCATTGCCATACCTGAAACCATGTTTGAAATGGCATCACGTATGATATTTAATATGGGGAAATCAGAAGAAAGTTCAACTTTCGGACTTTTACTCGTCATTATAGTCCTTAGTGTACTTTTTATGGTTCTGCCTACCGTCAACATGGTGAATCTGAATATCAGCCGGATCATGGAACGCGCCGGTGAGATCGGGGTACGAAAAGCATTCGGTGCCCCATCACTGACACTGGTTGGACAATTCATTACGGAAAGTATCCTCTTATCTTTAGCCGGTGGAGCATTGTCCCTGCTGATTGGATTTACACTATTGCAGATTATCTCCGTATCGGATTGGATACCCTATGCCCAGTTTTCAATAAACTTCAGGATTTTCTTTTACGCATTGATAATCACATTGTTTTTTGGCGTGTTTTCAGGTGTATATCCCGCCTGGAGGATGTCGCGTATGCATCCGGTCGATGCGTTGAGAGGAGGCGTCTAATGATTCGTCATCTGCTTAGATTATTCTGGAGCCGTAAAAATGCGAACATCCTTTTGTTGCTTGAAATTTTTATATCATTTATAGTCCTGTTCACCGTCTGTATGGTTGCCATTGTATTTATAGGTCGTTACAGTCATCCACTCGGATTCAAATATGATAATGTTTATTCGGTTGACCTTGATATGCTCCGTGGGATGGACGAAACCGAGGATTCTATGCAAATGGACTTCGAGATTTGTGTGCGTATGATTCATGAGCTGGAAGCAATGACTGAAATAATAGCCGTGGCGAGCGTTTTTCCAAATCCCTATGGTATGACAACCAGTACGGAGGAGCTGGAATATGCCGACCAGACTTTAGGTGGTAGAGTCTGTACAGCTTCAGACAGGGCTGCAGAAGTACTCGATATAGAAATTTTGCAGGGAAGATGGTTCGATGAATCGGATGATGCACTCGATATTGAACCAATTGTTATCAACAAGTTAATGGCTGAACAGCTTATACCTGATGAGGACCCGGTAGGGAAGAAGGTGGGCGAGAATAATGAATATCGTGTTGTTGGAGTCATTGAGGATTTCCGTTACGGTGGCGAATTAACTAAAGTGAAGCCATTTTATTTCAAACGTCAGAGTTTTCAAAAAAGCGGTGACGAGCGGCTTGTTCATCTTGCCCTGAAAGTACAGCCGGGTACAACCGCTGAGTTTGAAGAGCGAGCCTTGAGTCTTATCCGGGATATCGAACCAGAGTGGTCGCTTGGGATTAAACAGATGAGCCTGATGCGTGCAACTAATCTTAAACTGACAATGTCACCAATAATTCTTGGATTCCTGGTTGCAGGTTTCCTGATGATTATGGTTATGCTTGGGATGATTGGTGTATTCTGGCAGTCGATTACATCACGTACAAATGAGATAGGGCTCAGACGTGCTCTTGGTTGTCCTCGTTCGGAAATATATGGTCAATTACTGATGGAAATAATTCTGCTTACCACTGTAGGCTGCGGTCTTGCGGCAATCCTGTTGCTGCAACTGCCGATACTCGGAATTTTCGCCTCAATAAGCTGGATAAACGTTATCATTTCGTTGGCAATCGCTGCATTATTCATGTTCGCTCTCGCGGTTATCAGCGGATTATTTCCGGCATGGATGGCATCGCAGGTACACCCTGCAGAAGCATTGCATTACGAATAATGTTTGAGATTTTCAGGGCTTTCTCAGAATCTCTCGGAGGAAAACCAGGAAAACATACCAATAATCAATATATCCGGTTGTGTTGCCGATTCTTTGTGTCTATATTCAATTAACAAAACAAATAATTATACGTTTCATAACAAGCAACCATTTTTTCATTAACCCTGAAGTTTTTGTTCTCAGCAGTGTAATAGCATCCCCACAGCTTACGTGAGAACTGAATGAAGATAATATGTAAAAACTGGCACCGGCGGTTAAGGCTAACGTCAACAGTAAGTAAACAGGCATATCTCCTGTGTAAGACGGTAATATGTCCATTGCAGGTGTCTTCCGTCCATCCTATTCTGAATCGCTCAATTCTCTTGTTTTTCATGCCTGTTCTGCTGACTGTTCTGTTCTTAAACCTGACAGTCACCTCACTCCACGCACAGACCGAAGTCGAGGGTGACGTATATGGCGTATGGGACGTTGAGGGTAGTCCTTACCTGGTTGTGGACACATTGACCATCCCCGAAGACAGCACACTCACCATAGAACCCGGAGTGACAGTCGAATTCCAGGATCAGAACGAAACCAGGTTTCCGTTTTATGTGCACGGGACTTTAGAAGCAGTAGGTGAGGAAGGAGACTCGATCTATTTCACTTCACCTGATTCAGCATTCCAGGGTTTTATCTCACCAAATGATTACAGGAATACTCTGATAAGGCTGGAATATTGTGTAATTGATTCGGCAGTGGAGGCTTTTGATACGCAGTATGGAAATTCAATCATATTGCTTCATTCAAACATTTACGCTGTAGATGAATTTATGTATTGTTCTTATCACGATTCAGTAACAATTCAGTTTTCTTCTTTCATTACAGTTAACGATGATGACCAAAATTCTCAACCTATCCGAATATCATACACAGATTATGTATTGTTTCAGAATAATTATGGACCTGGCGCTCGATTACGCATCGTTGTAGGGAGTGAAGTATCAACAATCATGAACAACCAACTTAGTTCTGTATTTTTAGATGACATCGAATTAGAAACTGAAATCTTCAATAATATTCTCAATGGAATGACTTGTTCCTCAGGAACTTATCATGTTCATCACAATCGATCATCAGGTGAACTTGGAAATGGCCTGATTAATTGTATTGAAGGTGATAATGTTGAAATCGAATATAATTCGTTCGGCAGATTATATTTCAGTGATGGATCTGGAATAATTCATGATAACGAATTTATCAACGACTTGACCGGACCAGACCATGAAACTATATCACTAAGTCATTCTGAAGTGTCGATGTACAAAAATTTGATTGTTTCCCTGGGGACAGCGATAGATGCGACTTCTGTATCGGAAAATTCCCAATATATTGGGAATACTATCATTTTTAGCGACAATGGTATAGATAATCTTTATGCTGGGAACTACGTAGTCAATAACATATTCATCGGAGATGGTGTTAATTGTCCAGCTATTGATGCAGGTCATGATCCCGGATTAATAGAAAACGTTCGCTATAACGTTTTTAATAATGTCAGTGAGGTTTTAAGGTATGGTGACGAGGACGATCTCGATACTACTAATATTTATACAAATCCCCGTTTGAACGGCGGCGAACCGTTCGATTATCATCTGCAGCCGAACTCCCCATGTATAGACGCAGGCGATCCGGATAGTCCCGATGATCCTGATAATACTCAAGCTGATATCGGCGTATATTTCTACGATCAGGGGATCGATAATCCACCTGCTTTGATTTCTCCAACACTTCTTACCGAACAGTCAGGAACCGAATTCAGTTACATCGCATTAGCTATAGATGATGAAGGACCTTTAACCTTCCACTTCGAGAACCTCCCCGACTGGCTTGAAGAAGAGGAAAACAACCTAGCCTGGGTTGCCGATAGCGCCGTTATCTTCGGAACCATCCCGGATGAAATAGACGAGTTTGAATTCATTGTGTGGGTTGAAGACGGCCTGGGACATGCAGATACGGCGAACGTTTTCTGTGAAGTCATTCATTACAATCTTCTGCGAGGCGAAATATCAGGAGTATTATCACAAGAGGATTCTCCATTTCTTTTGGTAGATGATGTAATTGTTCCAGCAGCCGATACACTTATAATAGAGCCCGGTTGCCGGTTGAACTTTCGGTATGTTGAGCATGAAGACTTTCGCATTCAAATGAAAGTGTTTGGCACTCTTCTATCAGAAGGAACTGAAGAAGACTCGATTGTCTATTCAATGTTAGATGAAGAGGTAGTAGATAAAGGCTGGAATGGGGTATGGATTATTGACTCTCAAGATACTTCAAGAATCTCTTATTCAGATTTCAAGTATTCAATTGCAAGTATCTATGGTGATTCCGGGCTTGTCTCTATAAATAATTCTCGATTCAGAAACACTGAGCGCTGCCATGCCATTTGGGCAAATGAATATTCAAGGTTTACGGTTTCGCAATGTACATTTTATGGCGACTCAGATGGTCACTATACACATATTGGCGGGATTAACTCATCTATAATCATCAATAGGAACACATTCATCTGCGATCCACCTAATACGCGTGCATGGGCGATTTCCGGATATGCCAGTGACTTTGAGATAATAGATAATATCTTTAATCATGTGTCATATTTGAATGTTAATTTTGGATCAACAGCCACTCTGCGCGGGAACTATTTCTTAGAGTGCCCTCAAATTAATGCTGTTACTACGGGAAACCAGTCAAGCCTCAGTATGTTTAACAACTTTTTCCTCGGATCTCAGGATACACTAGATTTTGGTTATTATTGCTATTCTGTCACAGATTCCATTATAAATAACATATTCATGAATTATAACGTTGGTATTTGGTTAAATGACGTCGAAGAGAATTTCACAGACTTCCCGTTAATTAGAAATAATGTGTTCATGGACTGTAATATCCCTATTTTGAACGAACTTATAGGTGAATATGAGGGCTATATACAGTATAACTGTTTTTGGAATAATGATAGTCTGAATCGAAATTTAGAGCCTGATAGTACTAACCTTTCAGTTAATCCTTCGTTCACGGATACGCTTTTCCGTTTATTCGCCAATTCTTTATTAATCAATGCTGGTGATCCCGATTCAGCTTATAACGATGTGGATGGTTCACGCAATGATATAGGCAGCTGGGGCGGACCGGGTGGGCAATCATATGATTATCCCACATGGGTCTGCGAAGACCAGACACAAATTCCAAATGAGTTTCATTTGTTTACACCCTACCCTAATCCATTTAACCATACTCAAACAGTATATTTTTCACTTCCACATTCTGATGATATAATTTTGACGTTATATAATCTCCTTGGACAAAAAGCTTTGACACAATACTACCCGTCTTTGCAAGCCGGGAAGCATGTATACACTCTCGATGCTTCATCGTTGTCCTCAGGAATATACATCCTTGAACTTTCAACGCGGGAGGAAAAGCAAAGTACCAAAGTGATTCTTCTGAAATAAGGGCAACTGCCTGGTAGATTTAAGTTATTATTGTCTTTTCGTAAAAAAATACCGTACGGAAAATCGTTTGGCGGCGACTCCGTACGGTAGGGTCGACGAATCAGCACATCTGTGTTGATCGCCTTTCATAATATAGGAGTATAAAATGATTTTTAAAAGAAATATTTTCCGCATCATCTGTTTAATGCTGATGACCGTTTTTAATTCTTACGCTGATCTGCATCTTGAAGTAACAGAGATTGATGCAGGTGTTGATCATGATTGGGTTTACGCTACTGATGGTGATGTTTACCTCGAACTCCCAGGAGACGCAGATATTGATGTAACAGTTGATTTGGATATTGGTGCCGGTGTCACAGTCTATTTCACCGGAGATTTTTCATTGATCATTGATGATGGTGTAACAATTGATGCGGATGGCGCCACTTTTACATCGGATGCAGTGATACCTGAAGCTGGCGATTGGGGTTCTATCGAATTATCCGGAGCAATAGGAAATTATGCCACCGGCGAATTTACAAACTGCATTTTCGAGTACGGTGGGGATGAAGACGGAGGCAATGATCATCCACATGGACCAATTAGTATTACTAATCAAAATTATGGTGATGTTTCGGTTGACAATTGTGAACTCCGTCACTGCCTTGGAACAGCAATAGGTTCAAGCGACGGTTCCCACGACTCGAGGATATCGGTAACCAACTGCTTAATCTGGCATTGTGAAAATGGGATTACTCTTAGAGTATTAGAAGATCTTGATGAAGATTATTATCATGAAATAAGAAACAATATACTTGTCGGGTTTGATGAGTTTGGTGAAAATGTGGAACAATATGGTTACGGTATTTGGATTGACCAGGAAGCCCCTGATGTGTGGATTGAAAATAATATCATTGCTGAGTGCGCTAATGATGGAATAAGATGTATGACATTGGAATATATTGTCAACAATACTATAGCCAATGTCGGTGGTAGCGGAATCTACTTCACTGATAATGATGAGGACTATGTTTTTGATCCGAATGCGGATGTTCGCAATAATATCATTTATGCATTCGGGGGAGATGCAGGGATTCACAAAGATGAAGAAATTGATCCGTTTACAGTAAACTATAACTACGTTTACGATACAAGCAATCCCTCTTACAGTCAGGGTGTGACAGGAACTAATCATAGACCAGAAGCAGCACCATATTTGCCAATTTTTGCTTTGGATAAATGGAGCAGCACCTTTCCTGATCCAAACGATATTGATTACCATTTAGCGTTTTATTCAGAATGTGTCCATAATGGAGATCCTGCAATCGAAAATGAAAACACAACTGACAGCGATTTAGGCGGATACGGAGGAGGAGATGCTGATCCATACTTTCTTGCTATTACCGGTTCGATAGTGGATCAGCTAACCATCGATGCTGACCAAATGGATGATGATCTTTGCGATTACCACCTTGTCGGAACCTGCGACATAAGTCCCACCGGAGGATTGACCATTGAGCCCGATGGTGAAGACCTTACTATTTATGCTCACGATTAAGCACAGTTGTCGGTACATGGAACCTTAGATATTAACGGCAGCGATACCGATACAAGTCCCATTCTCATCGATAGGGTAGATAGTAATTCTGAATGGTATGGTATCGCTATGAATTCTGGTACGGTAACAATAATTGAAACAACGATTAAACATGCCTACGATGGAATAGTCATGGCAGGTGGAGATTTGACTGCCGAAGACTTTATTATCGATAATTGCAAGTACGGTTTGCACATAACCGCGGATATGACTGCTGACATAAGTTTTGGAACTATAGAGAACTGTAGTATTGCCGGTATTTATGCGTCTAACGTGACTGCGCTTGGAGATGTATTAATTGAAGAGCTTGACATAGCTTATAACGATATAGGAGTTTACCTGTACAATAGCAGTTCCCCAACGTTCAATGATAATTATGTCTACGAAAATGACGTAAACGGCATGTTCGCTACGACAAATTCAAATATTACGATTGGAGTTTTCACTGTCCTTAACCAAGATGGAAACCGCTTCATGAATAATGGTGCAGACATAACAGGGACAACAATTGGCGCCGAACTCAATATTTTGAATTCCACACCGGTTTGGGCTGATATTGGTAACGATTTCATTGATGAGAATGAAGACGAAAACGATAACAATGAAATTTTAATTTACTACAGCGGTGACGAGCATGAATTCAGTTGTTCAAATACATTTTTCCACGGAGACGAGGGTGTTGATCATATCGAATGGTTTTTCCCGGATGATGAAGATTACTTTGATTTGACGGATGCACGTTTTGGTGATGATGATGATGATCCATACCGTGGTGCATATAGTATAAGCGCTTTTAGAATCGCTTATATTCTGAAGATGCAAGGAGAATATGAAGAGGCAGCAGATATATTCCTTGAACTCGCAGAAGAAGAAGGAAATCCAACTGCGTTAAGCCAATGGATCATATGCCAAAATGATTTAGGAGCCAACGTGGAAGACATAATTGAAGAACTGGCAGATTGGATTGACCATGAAACACTTGGCTATACAGCATACTGGACTCGTATCGCTCTCCAGAACCAAAACGAGGATTTCGAGCTATCCATTGCCCAGCTTGATACTTTTATTTTAGAAACAGAAACTCCTGAAGATTCGTTAGCAGGTGTACTTGGCCAACTTGAAACGTATACTCAGATGTATTACACAGGACATGGCGACAATGAGCTGCAAAAAGGAGCGCCTGTTGGAGACGGTCAGAACTCAATGGGGCTGTCACAAATGGGAATGTTCAGTTATCCAGTCCCAATGAGCCTGAAAGACAGCCATGAAAAAAGAGAAGCTTTGCTGCATCAGATCCAGAACGGTGTTGATAAACCTGATGCACTAAGCGGAACTCTTCCCACAGAATTCGAACTTGGTTCACCTTATCCGAACCCGTTTAATCCAACCGTAGTAGTCCCGTTCACGACACCATCGGTATCTGATATTCGCCTCACAGTTTTTGATATTCTTGGACGTGAAGTTATAAGGCTTATTGACGGCAAATCTGAAGTCGGCAGACACAAAGTTGTCTGGAATGGAACTGATTCAAATGGAATTCCGGTTTCTTCAGGTGTCTATCTGATCAATATGAAAGCCGGTGACTATTCAGCTACACAAAAAGCTGTTCTGGTGAAATAAAATTTCACCAGAACCCGCAGCTATTAACAGCCTGGAGGTAATAATCCGGGCTGTTTTATGTGTGCCCAGCATGGAGTGGACGCCTGATTTTGTTAATACACCCCGATCTGGGGGAAGTAAAACCGATTGGCAAGGGCGTTGCTGGCAACGGCAGGGTCTGAAGGCAGCCATAGGCAGCA
>JAVCCM010000124.1 GCA_030765455.1 Candidatus Electryonea clarkiae
CAGGTGATATGAGTGGAAACAGCCAGCGTGAAGGAACCTGGGCGCAAATCAGTGGTCAGATTAACCGTGATCCTCCCGGAGAAGGAACTTACTCCTTAGTTGTAAACGATGGTTCCGGGCAATGTGAAGTGCAGATTATTGAGTCCACTGGTATTGATCTGTCTGAGCTTTCAGCAGACGACTGGGGAACTTTCACTGGAGTTATTGGATTGTCACGTCAAGGTCTCCGTCTTATTCCCAATATGCAGGATGATGTAACCCGCATACCTGTTGATCCACCCTCCGACCTGACATCCGAACAGGAAGTGATTGCCGGTGATCCGTTGCAGCTTGAGGTTACTCTAAGCTGGGCGCATGATCATCTTGATGCATGGCTTCGTTTCAAGATCTATCGTGATGGTGAACATATCGGTAACACCCAGCAGAACACCTGGTCTGAAAAAATTGAAAATCCTGCTCCCGGTGAGTACGGATCATATTCATATGAGTATGAGGTAACCGCAGTATATGATGAAGGTGAAACTGAAGGCGCTGAAATAGAGGTGATCTGGGATATTACACTTGTTCACGAGCGTCCTTATTCCGGCGTCCCGACCGAATGGGCTTTGGAAGCCGTGTATCCAAATCCGTTCAACCCGACCCTGCATATCGTACTTGGCGTCCCCCAGGTATCGAATGTAACAGTCGAGATCATGGACATCCTTGGTCGGCGTGTTGCAGTACTGCATCAGGGCGAGCTTTCAGCCGCCTATCACAGTGTTGGCTGGAATGCAACTGGAAATCCTACAGGTCTATATTTCCTGCGGATTACTTCAAATACCGGATTCAACAAGATCAGTAAAGTGATGTTTATCAAGTAAAACATATTCTTATTCGATATTTAACAAGCGTCAAATCCATTCGGGTTTGACGCTTTCTCTCTGAAAACAAGCTGATAGAGATAGTACAATATCGTTTCCCTTTGATTTGTAGAGATAAATTGTTAAATTATTAATCTGTGTTTTATCAAAACACATTATTTAGACTGAATTTTATCGTAATACCTGCTGAAATCTCAGCAAGTGATCCTTAACAGGATTACGATCAATTTTTAGAGCTTGTTTTTTTACAAGTATATTGAGATAACCTACACAGGAGAAAAAAGATGAGAAATGGGCTTATTGTTGTTTTACTTTGTATCCTCTTTGTAATTCCTATGGTTTTTGCAGAGAACTTAGAGACTAACCAGACATCTTCAACAAAAGATGTTTACCAGGCTCCTGATGAATCGAAGAGGAGTGTTCGAAACGGTGGCGAACTTGATGAGGGACCCTACCTGGTTATGTCCAGTACAACTTTAACAAATTCAGTTGAATATGCTCTTAACCAGAATGATATTGATTACGACATAGTCAATTCCACCGAATGGGCAAACCAGGGCATGGAGGATTATGGAACTGTTCTCATTGGTATGGATGGTGGTTCACCGAGAGATGCCGATGTTGATGCATTAGCAGATTTCATTGAGGATGGTGGTTTCTGTTTCTTCTATGGTGGAACTGCACTCCTCGCCTGGCGCAACGCTATGCAGCAGATTATTACTACCAGCGAAACATATAACTGGGCAAGACTTACCGATACACCACATTTCTCGCTGGTGGATGATGGTCATTGGCTTGCAACGGATTTACCAGATGAGCATAATTACACAAACCTGTCTGCCAGTTACTACTGTACTAGATTAGAAGATGACGATGCTGAAGTTGTTGCAGTAAACAGCGATGAATGGCCCACGACTTACTTTAAACAGGTCGGAGCGGGAGCATTCATGCATCACACCAGTTCAGCATCAAGTGGTTACTGGAGCAATGAAGCTGACCAGGAATTCCTGACCCAGATTATGGCGAACATGCTGTCATTCGAATTCGGTGAACCGGATGCGGCAATGGATGGTTATGTCTATGACTCCGTTACTGGCGACGGTCTTGAAGGAGCTATTGTTCGTACCGGTGCAGTCAGGGATACCACTGATGATGAAGGTTACTATTCAATGCAGGACGTGCGTTCCGGTGATGACAAGCGAGTCACTGTTCTGAAGGAACATTACTATGATCTTACTGAAACGATTGATATTGCTGTAGGCGATAATGAGTTTGATTTTGATATTACTCCACTAGCAACACTCACCGGAGTTGTCACTGATTCTGAAACCGATGAAGTCATTGAAGGAGCAATAATAACCTGGGGTATGCATATCGATACCACTGATGTGGACGGTATTTACAACTTGGTAGATATGGAAGCCGCAATTGATACTCTTGTAATCGAAATGGAAAGTTATTTCGATTACGAAGATTTGGAGTATGAGGTTGTGGATGGCGACAACGAAGAAGATTTTGCAATTGATATACTATCAGGCGATCTCACAGGTGTTGTTATTGATGAATTAACTGAAGAGCAACTTTTCGGCGTTTCAGTTACTGTAGTAAATTCAGAGACAGGTGATATTTATCGTGAAGTCACTACCGATGAAGCCGGTGCATATACTGCTCCTGCGCTTCATGATGGTGTGACCTATGAGGTTAGCGTCACTCTTGATGGCTATGCTCCATCAGATGTGGAAGATGTCCTGATTCGATGGAATCGTGACAACGAGCAAGATTTTGAGCTGACACCTATTTTTGAACTTGGTATCAGGCAGTTGCAGCAGGAACAGGATCTTGAGACCTGGGTTACAACAACCGGAATAGTTACACAGGGAACAAATGTAACAGACACTGAACATACAAGTATGTATATCCAGGATGATTCCGGTTGGGGAATAATGATCTGGAGTGATGATCCCTGGGATCCTGAGAACAATATCAACCGTGGCGATGGTGTCACTGTTATCGGTTTCCTGGTCGAAGTGGACGATATGAACCAAATCATCAATTTCGCGATTGAAGTTAACAGCAACGACAACGCTTTGC
>JAVCCM010000027.1 GCA_030765455.1 Candidatus Electryonea clarkiae
GCAAAGCGTTGTCGTTGCTGTTAACTTCAATCGCGAAATTGATGATTTGGTTCATATCGTCCACTTCGACCAGGAAACCGATAACAGTGACACCATCGCCACGGTTGATATTGTTCTCAGGATCCCAAGGATCATCACTCCAGATCATTATTCCCCAACCGGAATCATCCTGGATATACATACTTGTATGTTCAGTGTCTGTTACATTTGTTCCCTGGGTGACAATACCTGATGTCAAAACCCAGGTCTCAAGATCCTGTTCCTGCTGCAACTGCCTGATGCCAAGTTCAAAAATAGGTGTCAGCTCAAAATCCTGCTCGTTGTCACGATTCCATCGAATCAGGACATCTTCCACATCTGATGGAGCATAGCCATCAAGAGTGACGCTAACCTCATAGGTTACGCCATCATGAAGTGCAGGAGCATTGTATGCGCCGGTTTCATCGGTAGTGACTTCACGATAAATATCACCTGTCTCTGAATTGACTACAGTAACTGTAGCGCCGAAAAGCTGCTCTTCTGTTAATTCATCTGTAACGACACCTGTAAGATCACCTGAAAGAATATCAATTGCGAAATCTTCTTCGTTATCGCCATCCACAACCTCATATTCCAGGTCTTCATAATCGAAATAACCTTCAGCTTCGATTACCAGGGTATCAATTGCGGCTTCCAAATCTATCAGGGTGTAATTACCATCCACATCAGTGGTATCGATATGCTCACCCCAGGATATTATAGCGCCTTCGACGACTTCATCGGTCTCAGAATCAGTAATAACTCCTGTCAGAGTGGCTAACGGAGTAATCTCAAAATCAAAAAAGTTTTCACCAACTTCGATATCAATATCATCATTGTAGGTATAGTAATGTTCTGTAATAACTCGAACACCTCTATCTTCGCCTGATCGTACTCCTTCGAGGTAATAATCACCATTTACATCTGTTGTATCCCGGCCACCACTTGCCCTCACAATTGCATCTTCTACTGCATCACCTGTAACAGCATCTGTAACGGTTCCCTCCATTGTGGCATCCGGTTCTCCACCACCTTCGACAGCATATACCAAGGCATTCTTGAGCATCAAAATTCCATCACCTGTGAAACGACGATTGGAACCGAAATACTCGTTGATTGCAACGACAGTACCAAGAGTTGCAACTAAGGGCCAGTCATTTGCATAGCTGGCAACCAGTTCACCATCATTGTCAACTGTAACATTGCTTGATTTATAGTTGCCTTGAAAAGCTTCTACATCCTCCATTATCGGATGGCCTTCCTCATAATCTCCAAGACCAACAAGTCCCGATTGGTAAGCATTACCAACAGTGAAGGGAAGATAATCATCTGTTACAACCCTTCCTTGAAGCATTAGCCCACCGCTTGCAAAAGCAAACATGCAGGGTACAAATGCCCCACCACCATCAATGTAGTCTGCAAGCTCATCACCAAATGCAGCAGCCTCGTTGTATGTGTTGTCCGAGTAAGTCATAACTACATCGTATTCTGACATTTCCTCTGCAGTAGCATAATCATTTGTCGAGAGAAACAGGTCAACTTCTTCAATATCATCATATTCAAGCAATTCTTCCTGTGTTGCAGTTGGGATACCGGTGTGTGCATGACAGATAAGAACGGTTATTGGTACATCCAGTTCACTTCGATAACCAGGTTTTCTGACATTATCACGTTGATTATCATTTAATGCAACTGTTTCATCACTCTCTGCCTGCCAGGAATCAGTTACAGACTTTTCTTGTGCAGATTGATTATCTTCAGCAAATGCAAAAGAGAATAGCATCAGCAAAAGAGCAAGCGGAATAAAAATTTTCACACTGCTTCTCATGGTAGTTTCCTTTTTAAATTATGATTGTAAATATCGGCTCTTTTTACGTGGATATTTTTTCTTCAATTATACAAATTACTCAATACATAGCTTCATTTCAAGGTAGGTATAAGACAGGTTATTTCCTCAAGGAGAGGTTTTTGTCATGGTCAGTCAGGTCAATTCTTAATACGAACATGCTGAAAAGTTTACTCAGGAGAGAGTGAGCTACTTGAGTGATTTGCTTCAAACAGTTCGCTAATTGTAATGATTTGTTACTATGCTTACTTCACCAACACTACTTTTTTCATCTCATTCAGTTTACCCGGAACTGAAATCTTTACAAAATAGATACCGCTCGAGGCGTTTTCATTACTTATTGACAGGGTATGGTATCCTTGTGAGTAATCATTTGGAGCTATACTGTTAATCTCACGCCCCATGATATTAAAGATACCGATTTGCAGATTGGAAGTTTCGGGCAATCCGACAATAATATTCAAACTTGAATTAAACGGGTTTGGATACACGGCAATCACAGAGTATTGCTCCGGGATCAGATCTTTTGCATCTATTGGAAGTTGCAGATCAGAGGTTACAAACGACAGGGTATCTTCAGCCCAGGTGCCTGGAGTATTGCTGTCCGTCGCTCGAGCTGTCCAGTACCAGGTGCGACCGGGAAGCAGGTCAGGCACATCGTATGAAGTCGCCCTCAGGCTATCTACTACCATCCAGGCAGAGGATAAATCAGGCAGAGTATCAAGCCAGACGTCATAATGCGGATAATCAACCAAATCACGATCCCGCGACATGTTCCAGACAAGACGCGTATCCAGGGTATAACATGTGTCACCATTACCGGGACTGATTAACGTGAAAGGATACGGGGTGTCAAATACATCAATTGAGAATGATCTTCCAGTGATGTTCCCATCTCCCCATACAAACATGCCATACCTGTCAGAAGCTTTCACTCGCCAGTATATAGTTTCGTTATCTGGAAGTTCGTCAAGCTGACCGGAGTTATTGACGCCATTTATCATTTCGTTTTCTATATCGGATAGGACATGAAATGTATCTTCTATCACAACGCTATAAGTTGAATCTTCAGAGAATACCCGGCTCAAAGAATATTGAACCAGATACTCAATATTGTCACCCGGGTCGGGATCACTGGATCGAGTCCAATTGATCGTTACCGTATCAAGGCTGATTATTGCGCTATCTTGAGGCAGAACGAGGTTGAAAGCTGACGGTGTTTCCAAATTGTAGATATAAAAACTGAAAGTGTCGCTCGCCCACATTCCGGGAGTGTCGTCATCCAGCGCCTGAACAGTCCAGTAGTATCGCTCATTATCCAGGAGTTCAAAATCAATATTCAATAAACCGATAGAATCCGCTTCAATGCTGTCCGCTACCAGTTCAGCATCTGAAAGATCGGCTGATTCTCCCAGCCAGAGGTTGTAATGTGTGGTGTAATCCGGGTCTGGCTCTATGGGCGCTTCCCATCTGAACATTTCGTCAAAAGACCAGGTGGTATCTTCATTAATGGGTGTCAATAAACTAAATTCGCCGGGTCTGCTGAACTGGAATGGATCGTCGATTAATTCGCAGAGTGTCAGAAGCGGCTCTTCCTGCGCTTCGATCAGGTCGTCTATCCTGTTGGTAGCGGGCCAGAACCCATCATTTCTGCTGCCGACTTCAAATACGAATCCGAAAAACCGGTTGTCGGGGTTGTCCGCACCGCCTACCATCCAATCGGTTGCTTCACCATTGACAGTGTAGAGAACATCTGGCGCGCGTCCAGTTTCCCACTCCAGGGTCTCGTTCAATTCTTCAGCAATTGCTTCAAAAGTACCAAAATATTCGGGATAAGCGTCATCGTCATAACCGTAAGGATATAGTATCAGGTTGCTATAGGAATGATAATTAATAGCAGCAGTGAAATTCCGGCTATTGAAAAATTCTTCAACAACTTGTGTCTCGGGCTCTGAGTGAGCTTCTGTTCCCCTGTAAGTGGCTGCTGATGGTGTTGGTGAAGAACCCCTGTTGTCGTATCCCCATTGATATGAAAAGTTTCTATTCAGATCAACGCCGTATAAGGTATTATCAATAGTGCGCTTGTTTTTGCGCCACATCCCGCCACCGTTAGGATTCGTTTCCTCGTTGTATGTATATCCATCGGGATTGACTACCGGCAGCAACCATATTTCACGGTTATCGACGATATCAGTGATTCTTTCATCATCCCCGTAACCCTCAGCAAGGAGTTCTGCGAAATGCATCAACGTGAGTGGAGTGATAACCTCTCGGGCATGAATAGCGGAATTAAGGAATAGCTCCGGCTCGTCCTCATCATCTTCAGGATTGTCGGATATTTTAATCACCCAGAGCGGGCGGTCTTCAAGACTGTATCCAATCGTATCCGGTCCGGAAACTATGTCCGGATAATCATTGACAAATTCAAGCGCCCATTCGCCGATTTCGCTGAAGGTCGCATATCCGCCCATGTCATCCAGTTCATAATCGAAACGGCTGCGGTAAAATTCTTCCAGGTCTTCATGGATGATGGTATAGGCAATCCCAGAAGATTCGAGTTTTGATAAATCCTCATGCCAACCCACTATCTCAATATAATCATTGTAATAGCCGACGATATCGAAACCACCGAGGAGGATTTTTTCGTAGCTGGAATTGTCCTCAACAGGTACTCTAAGCAGCGGAGTGGATTGCGCACTGAATGTCAGCGCAAATGAAGCTATAAGTGTAAAATATAATTGACGTCTCAACCTGGCTCCTGAAATTCCATTTTTCACTCAAACCAATGCAACGAACATTAATGGAATTCTTGTCAATGAAATGAATTAATTATAATATAATAAGAAATAATTTCTACTCATCCAATATCTCACAGATTTTTTGCATGATTGTTTTAGGGATGGTTTCTACAAATATAGGGGGCTTTTTAATTTTGCATCGTTAAAAAACGTGAATCATTGAAATACTTGATCTATCTGTTAGAAAAGAAAAACCTCAAAGCTCGCAGAGAAATCGCAAAGGACTCAGAGAAAATCATTGCGTACTTCGTGCCTGCTTGGTGTTCTCCGTGGTAAAACAAATTCGCAAACATGATGTATTATTTTCGAGAAACCGTATAAGCAATGTTCCCTCACCATGTATCCCACAATGATCGCGAGGAAATCCATAATTTTTTAACCATAAGATATTTAAAACTTGCTTAAAAGGATTCCATCCTTATCGGATCACATTTTTATGTGAAAAAATAATGATATATAACTCTCATTCAATTGACATTTAGCCGTTTAATTCATAGGTTACTCAACAGTATTCTCAATTTATGCTAAACAGCAGGAGAATGAAATGCGATATTTGACTTTTATATGCATCTTGTTGTTAACTCTTTTCTTTCTTTCAACCACACCATCCAATGCAAACCGCATGTGGGAGCCGGGTAACGGGATCCCGCTCCGCCAGGGGCATCATATCGAGTTTGAAGGCAGTTCAGCTATTGACGAAGATGGAAATCTCTGTGTGATCTGGTCAGAAGCGCGCCACGGATTCGGCGCTATTTACGCTCAATTATTCGATCATGAGGGCGATCCTCAATGGGATGAAGACGGCGTACCGGTAGCTGAAAATTCCTACTTGTTTCTTCCCCCGGATATCGTCTCGTCCGGAGATGGAGGCTGGATTCTTGCCTGGATTGATTACTGCGAAGAGGACGGCAATGTCTTTCTCTGAGGTGATGGTTTTTATAACCATGGTCATGGTTACATGCAGAAACTTGATGAAAATGGCGATCCCCAGTGGATTGACGAAAACGATCCAGCTCTCCCCGGAATTCAACTGACAGAAGATCTCGTGCGGCGGGAAGGAATGAGGTGTATTTCCGATGGTGAAGGCGGAGCAATCGCTGTCTGGTCGGATGAAAGAAACCGAGCCTTTGATATTTACGCCCACCGATTAAACGCTGACGGTGAAACCGCAGATGGTTGGCCTGAAGAAAACCTGGTGATTAATTCTGCAGGTAGTAATCAATTTGGTCATTCGATCATTTCCGACGGAACCGGTGGAGTTATCATTGCCTGGATCAGCGGTCAGCGTAACGGGGGAAATATTTACGCCAACAAACTGGATGCGGATGGAAACCTGATCTGGGACGATGACCCGGAAGGGGGTGTAGAGATACGCCTCTCTGAGAGAAATAATTCATATCTAAGCTTATGCTCTGACGGATCTGGCGGTGCATTTGTCTCATGGACAGGCTACCGGGAAAACCAGGAAGACAGTGACATTTTTTGCCAGCGAATCCTTGAAGATGGAACCATTCCCTGGTCAGATAACGGCGAGATAATCTGTGATGCTCCTGGTGATCAAAATTACTCCGGGATAGTATCCGTTGAACAGGGACAGGCTGTTATTGTCTGGGAACATGAGGTTGATAACTCTAATTCGGATCTCTATATGCAAAAAATCGCCGGCGAGGATTCGATTCTACTTCACTGGGAACCTGAAGGCGAGGATAGAGATGGTCTGACACTCTGTAATGACCAATTAGAACAGTGTGATCCATCTTTAGCTCCCGATGGTGAAGGAGGATTTATTGCTGCCTGGTATGATGAGAGACTTGGCGGAAGCGTCCCCGGCGATATCTATGCCCAGCGCGTTGACAGCGATGCCAGAAGGATCTGGCTTAACGGACATGATGTCCTCGTCACCAATGCCCGTCTAAAGCAAACGTCACCATCCCTTCATGTTTTCAACGAAACAGTTAAAACAGTCTGGTGCGATTACAGAAGCGGCAGTCCGGGAATCTATACCCAGTTTCTTGAAATTGCGGGCGGCATTGCCATTCTTGATGAAGATTGTGAAGAGATTGTATCCGGAAAAGGTTATGACGGGAGGCATCCAAGAATATCAATTGACGGCGAAAATCTCTGGTTTGCCTGGAATGATCAAAGATTGGGAGAAATGGGAGAATATATCTTTATTCAGAGAGCTGATTTAACAGAAGGTGCGTTTGCATTCGGCGATGAAGCAAGAATGATAATAGCGCCTGACTTTGAAGAAGATGATCCAATAGTTATGGATTCCGTAGCTGTAGCTGCTGATGGTAATGGCGGGATTTATCTTGCCTGGCAGGAAAACAGGTATGATCATTATTTTAACATTCGCACTCAGTTGGTAAACAGTAATGGACAAATTTTATGGGGAGATACGGGCAAAAGTCCTACCTCCGATGGCAGAAATGTCGAATACAATCGGGACCTGTCCAAACCCAGGTTATTGGTAACAGAAAACGGCAGATTGTATGTAGCATTCCATAAATATATCGGTCATAATTATTGGCAGAATGTACTGATCCAGAGAATGTCCCGCGGCGGCGAGCCTATGTGGACAGAGGAAGAGCATAATGCCCTGCTGGTCACTAATTCAGAACTCGATCACACCGTCGAAGGAATGACATATTTTGAAGACGGGTCGATACTGCTGGTAATCATGAGAATTACCGGGCCAAGCGATTACGACCTCATCGCTCAACGAATTAGCTCCAACGGTGTTCTGCTCTGGGATGAGCCGCTTGTTATCTGTGATACGACGGGTCTTCAATTGTATAGCAAGACTATCAAAATGAATGGCGGAGTGCTTGTTGCCTGGGAAGACCGGCGTCGAGGAGAACCGGTTAGAGATATTTACGGTCAGAAAATATCTGCCGACGGATCAATCCATTGGCAGGAAAACGGACTGGTTCTTGCCGAAATTGAAGGACAACAGTACCGCAGGAATTCTACCATAAGTATTTATGACGAGGACGCCTGGACATTCTGGCTTGCATGGCAGGATCAAAACGAACAGCAAGACTATGATATTTATGCCCAAAGATTCAACTGGGAAGGAACGCCATTGCTTGAGCCTGCAAGCGGCATCCCGGTTTGTTCCACTCACTATGACGAATGTAATCCTAAAATAGTCGTCGGTTCCGAACAGGACGCATATATAGTCTGGGAAAATTCCAACTCAAATTTCCAGGTAGATTTATTATACACCCATCTTGATTCTGATGGAATTCCAATAGATGAGCGCTATGAAAACGGTGGAATGGTGCTCTCAGATGCCCGTCACCAGCAGATAAGCGCCAATATAGCCAAGGATGGTGAGGGTGGATTTATTGCTGCCTGGGAGGATCTGCGAACTACTACGTTAGAATTCAAATATGATATCTATACCCAGCGTGTAAATGATGGATTAGTTGGGACACAAGAGAGGAAATCATCCCAATTACCAGAAACATGGTCGCTTGAAGCAGTTTATCCCAATCCGTTCAACTCGTCACTGAATATAAAAGTTGCGCTACCACAGAACTCACGATTACAAATAAAACTATACAATATCCTTGGGAAAGAAGCCGTGACTATTACTGACCGGTTTTACAAGGCTGGATACCACCGATTCTCCTTCGATTCGGAGAATCTTGCCAGTGGAGTCTATTTTATAAATGCTGGAATCCCCGGAAAGAGGAATGAAATAAGGAAAGTTGTGCTGGTTAAGTAATTAGAAATTAGGAATTAGGAATTTTTTACGTCTTTGCACCTTTGCGCCTTTGCGTGAAACTTGGTTTTATGTATTGAGAAAAACATTTGAACAGCAGGAGTATGATATGAGATATTCTACCGTTTTTAGTATTTTGTTGTTTTTGGTGCTGTTGTTTTCTCACACACTTTCCTTTGCCAACCGCATCTGGGAACCGGAGAACGGCGTTCCCATCCGGCAGGGTAATCATATCGAGTACGAGGGCAGCTCCGCTGTGGATGAAGATGGAAATATCCTGATTCTCTGGTTTGAAGCACGTTACGGTATCGGATGCTTCTACGGGCAACTCTACGATAGCGATGGCGATCACCAGTGGGATGAAGGCGGCATACCGGTCGTAATTGGTGCATATAATAAATTCAGTCCTGCTATCATACCTTCCGGAGAGGGCGGCTGGATTATCGCCTGGATCGACCAGTTTCTGCCCGGGGAAAATCTGTTTCTCAGTAGCGGTCCATATTACTCAGATCGTGTGATAATGCAAAAGTTTGACGAGAACGGCAATGTGTTATGGGTTGATAATGACGATCCCGATCTACCTGGCGTGTTAGTTGCAGAATCCGAAGAGGACATTGGATCAGTGAAATGTTTCAGCGACAACGATGGAGGAGCAATATCGCTCTGGGCAGCAAGAGGAGATGACGGTACAGATATATTTGCCCAGCGTCTGAATCCTGAAGGAGAAGTTGCAGAAGGCTGGTCAGATGAATGCACTGTCATAGCTGGAGGTGAGGGAAACCAGGGTTCTACATCAGGCGGTATTGCTGCAACTGGAGATAGCGAGGGAGGTATAATCTTTTGCTGGAGCGAAAGAGGAGAACATGATTACGGTTTCATCTATGCCAACAGTATCGATTCCCATGGCAACCTGACCTGGGATGAAAATCCCGATGGTGGTGTTGTTGTATGCAATACTGAAGAGGGGCTCGGCGGTCCAACAGTTTGCCCTGATGGTTTGGGAGGAGCTTTTTGCGCATGGAGGGACAGGAGAAATGATCAGATGTATGACATTTACTGCCAGCGCCTTAATGAGGACGGAGAGATTCTTTGGACAGAAAATGGTGAAGTGATCTGCGATACAGAAAATAGACAGTTATGGCCCGCGATAGTTAATGTCTCGCCGGGTGCTGCGGTCATGGTCTGGAAGAACGACCCGCCACTTGGAGATTTTGAATACTATAGCGACATCTACATGCAAAAAGTTAGCGGTACTGATTCTATAACGATCCATTGGGAGGAAAACGGACTTTTTTTCTCCCGCATAGAGAATATAAATCCTAAAGAACGCATTGCTGCTGACGGTAGCGGCGGCGTTATAGTGGTATGGGGTGATTTGGTAACAGATGATTATGGAGTCTATACTCAACTAATCGATCCTGATGGTGAAAGAACCTGGGCAGGCGGAGACGATGTTGTTGTTATTTCTGGAAGATATAACGGCGGAGATATTAACTCAATACTTGTCAATGACCACACGGCAACTATCACATGGAATGACTGGAGAACAGGTAGTTCAGAGGTTTTCAGGCAAAGAATCGATATTGAAAGCGGCGATATCCTCCTGCCCGAAAACGGCAGTACATTAGCTTCCGGAATAAGCGGTGATGCGAAGAATCCAAAAATCGTTCGTGATGATGACGTCCTCTGGTTTGCCTGGGAAGATAGAAGACAAAGATACCATGGTAATCGTATATATGTGCAGAAAGCTGCGATTTCCAATGGCAATATCGAGTTCGAGGCCAACGGAATCTGTGTCATCGAAGAACCGGACAATCCCGAAAATTCTTTCAGGATGGACTCCAAAGACATTGCGTTGGACAACTTCGGCGGTTTGCTTCTCGCCTGGGCTGACCTGAGAGAAGATGATTACCGGCTGATTTATACCCAAAGAATAGATCAGAATGGCGAGCTGCTCTGGAATGATCTGGGAAACCCAGTAATTGATGAAGGAATCGAAATTGAGCCGGAACACGGGTTAACAGACCCGAGGATTCTTCCCACTCCCGACGGTGGAATGTATGTTGTGTTCCATAAGGACATTGGAGTTGACTATTATGAGCATATCCTGATGCAGAAACTGTCTCCTGACGGTGAACCAGAATGGACGGGCGAGGATCATGGAGCATTGTTGATTACTGATAGCGATTTCGACCACCATCTGGAGGGGATGGCCTGTTTTAACGATGGAACCGTTCTCCTGGTCTATACAAAAAGGGATTATTTTTATCACCATACCGATCTTTATGCGCAGCGTATAGACAGCGATGGCAATATACTCTGGGATGAAGAAGTCATCGTCAGCGATGCACCACTCAGGCAGTCAGATTGTCAAATCGCCAATGTAAGCGATGGCGTGCTGATAGTTTGGATGGACCACCGCTACAGCCGTGTTGACTCTGATATATGGGGACAGGTGATTTTTCCCGACAGCCGGACACGATGGGAGGATAACGGGATTGTTCTCATCGAAACGGATAGAGACGAAGCGGAAATCTCCTTGGGAGTGCGCTCTGATGAAGAGTGGTCTTTCTGGCTGGCATGGACTGTATATGCTGAAGCGTATGATCACGACTTGTACACACAAAGATTCGACTGGCAGGGAACACCCTTCCTCGAGCCAGCCTCCGGGGTGCCTGTCTGTACTACAGCAAACCGTCAATATGAACCAAAGATTATTGTCGGCAGCGAACAGGACGCCAACATTACATGGGTTGAGTACACAGGCTCGGGGAACTATGATCTTGAGTACACTCACCTCGGTTCAGATGGCGAGCCCATCGCTGATCGTTACAACAATAACGGAGTTACGTTATGCGATGCCCGGCTGACCCAGTTTTATACAGATATAGTCCCTGACGGCGAAGGCGGATTTGTAGCTGTCTGGCAGGACGCGCGATCCTCAAACCATCCATACAGTTACGATATCTATGCTCAGCGAGTGAATGACGGGCTTGTCGGAATTAACAATGATAACTCAGCAGTTATACCGGAAAAATGGTCGCTGGAAGCTGTTTATCCAAACCCGTTTAACTCATCACTGAATATCAAAGTTGGACTCCCGCAGGACTCGCGATTGCAAATAAAATTATACAATATCCTGGGAAAAGAAGCCGCGACTATTACTGACGGATTTTACAAAGCCGGGTTCCGCCGTTTCTCCTTCAATTCTGAGGAACTTGCCAGTGGAGTATATTTTATAAATGCTGGAATCCCCGGAAAAATGAGCAAAATAAGGAAAGTCTTGTTAGTCAAATGAATTAGGAGCGTCTTGACAGGATTTACATGATTGACATGATTTGAAATTAATGCTGTGTTCGACGCGCATTGCGTCTTAGCGTTTGATTTTTTTCGTCTTTGCACCTTTGCGCCTTTGCGTGAAATTCTTGTTTTGTTTACGAAATGCCTGGTTCGGAGACCCAGGCCTACCTTCTTAACAGCAGGAGTAAATTTTGAAATACTTGATTGTTCTACAAATCTTGTTGTTTTTGGTGTTGCTTTGTACGTTGACACCTTCCTATGCATACCGCATCTGGGAACCAGAGAACGGCATCCCTCTCCGCCAGGGTTACCACATCGAATTCAAGGGCAGTTCAGCTATGGATGAGGATGGTAATATTTGTGTCCTATGGACTGAAGCGCGTGACGGATTCGGCGCGATTTACGCTCAACTTTACGACAGTGATGGCAATCCTCAATGGGATGAGGGTGGCGTTCCGGTTGCTGAAAACACTTACCTGGCATTCCCTCCGGATATTACCGGTTCCGGTGATGGATATTGGATCATCGCCTGGATTGATCAGACCAAAAACGAAGACAATGTTTCCCTTTACTATCCTGATTATAACGGCAATACCTATATGCAGAAACTTGATGAGAACGGTGATCCGCAATGGGTTGACAATAATTATCCCGATTTACCCGGTGTCTTGATGACAGATTCTGTTGAACGGCGAGGCAGAATCATGTGTTTTGCTGATGAAGACGGTGGCGCAGTTGCTGTCTGGGCTGATCAGAGGAACGGCAGTACGGATATCTTTGCTCAAAGGATAGATTCAGAAGGAAACTTCCCCGACGGTTGGGACGATGGTAATATAATGGTAGCCGGAGGTGCGGAGCACCAGGGATATATGGAGAGTGGTTATTCTGCTGTTCCTGATGGTGAAGGTGGAGTAATTGTCACATGGCAGGACACACGTGATCCAACAGACCAGGATCTCTACGCCAACAGGATCGACTTCAACGGCAACCTGGTTTGGGATGACGACCCGGAAGAGGGACTTCCAATTTGCCTGTTCGAAAGCGAGCAGGAACAAATAGAGATTTGTCCCGACGGAAGGGGTGGGACATTTTTTGTCTGGGTGGACAGTCGCGATGATCCCTATGGTGATCTATACTGCCAGTATGTTGATCAAGAAGGAAACATTCACTGGGATGAAGAAGGCGAACTGATCTGTGATTCAAGAGCGACACAAACTCATCCCGCTATCGTCAATGTTGACCTTGGGGAAGCTGTCATCGTCTGGGAGGATCACCGTAGTGACTGGAATTCCAGCGATCTATATATGCAAAAAATCAGTGGTGTCGATTCCATTATTATACACTGGCAAAATAATGGACTATTGCTGACAAATGATTTCAGATCCCAGTCCTATCCACGCCTTGCTGCCGATGGAGAAGGAGGCGTCGTGGTGGTGTGGTATGATGAAAGAATAGATGAATATCCTGAAGGAGATATTTATGCCCAGCGAATCGACCAGGATGGCAGAAGAATATGGTTTAACGGTCATGATGTAATTGTCACAAACAAGAGGAGTTATTGGTACTCACATTCGGTACATGTCAATGATGGAACATCGAGCATTTCCTGGAATGATACGAGGGAAGGTAGTTCTGCGGTTTATTGGCAAAAACTTGATATTGAAACCGGTGATACCCTGCTAATCGAAGATGGCGAAGAAATTGCGTCAGGTACAGGCGGTCAAGCATTGAATCCAAAAATATCGATTGACGGTGAAAACCTGTGGTTTGCCTGGGAAGACAATCGCTGGGGAAATATGGGTCGTTATATCTATGCACAGAAAGCTGATATATCTGATGGGAATCTTACCTTTGAGACTAATGGCATCCCAGTAAGAGTGGAAGAACCAGACAGGAGATATGGCAACTATGGTGTTCAAATGGATTCAGTTGCTATTGCTCCTGATGGCATCGGAGGACTGCTTGTCGCCTGGCATGATAATACCGGTACATACTATAAAAATGTGAACACCCAGCGAATCAATGAATACGGTGTGTTATTATGGGATGAAGATGGTAATTCTCCCACATCTCGTGGCAATAATGTGGAAAGGCAACGGGATAAAACCCGACCCAGGATACTTCCAACTGATGATGGTGGAATGTATGTAGCCTTCCACAAATACGTTGGAAATAGTTGGTACCAGCAAATCCTGCTGCAAAAAATGTCGCCTGAAGGAGAGCCGGAATGGACGGAAGAGGATCATAATGCTGTTATGGTTACACAGGGAGATTATGATCATACTATTGAGGGATTGAAATATTTTGAGGATGGTTCCGTTCTGGTAGTATTCTCAAGACCTTCAAGTCCGAATTATCATCCTGACATTTTTGCTCAGCGTATCGACAGCGATGGAATGCTTCAATGGGACAAGAATGTTTCTATCTGCGATGCAGAGGGTGTCCAGAACAGGTCCAAAATCGCAAATGTGAACGACGGAGTGCTTGTCGTCTGGGAAGACAGGCGAAACGATGAAAACAGCTCGGATATTTATGGCCAGGTGATTTTCTCTGACAGCCATACGCGTTGGCAAAATAATGGGATTGCTCTTGTTGAAGAGGAGAGCAGCCAGCGTCAAATTGCCCTTGGTGTTCGGTCAGATAATGAATGGTCTTTCTGGCTTTCATGGACTGAATATGACGAATCAAGAAATCCTGACCTTTATGCCCAGAGGTTTGACTGGCAGGGATTGCCAATGTTGGAACCAGGATCCGGTATTCCAGTTTGCGTAACTGAAACATATCAATCAGATCCAAGAATTGTAGTCGGTTCCGAACAGGACGCATATATCATCTGGGAAGACGAGGTGGATAATTATATAATTGACCTTCATTACACTCATCTCGATGCAGACGGAAATCCCATGGCAGACCAATATGACGGTGATGGAATGACACTCTCAAATGCGCGTCATATCCAGCAGGATGCAGTTATTGCCCGTGACGGTGATGGCGGATTTATTGCTGTTTGGGAAGACATGCGAACTACTATCGAATTTTTCAGATACGATATCTATGCACAGCGTGTAAATGACGGGCTGGTGGGAGTGCGAGAAAATAATGTTTCATCATTGCTGGATAAATGGTCGCTGGAGGCGGTATATCCCAATCCATTCAACTCATACCTGAATATCAAAGTCGCATTGCCCCTGGACTCAAAACTGCAGATTAAATTGTACAACATTCTTGGTAAAGAGGTTGCTGTTTTAGCAGACGATTTTTATCGAGCCGGTTCCCGGCGTTTCGCTTGGAATACAGGGAATCTCGCCAGCGGCATATATTTCGTGCAGGCTGAAGTTCCGGGGAAATTGAAAGCAATACGGAAAGTCTCGTTGATCAAATGAACTCACTATCTTTAGAGTATAATCTTACAGCGACTATAGGCAGTCGGGGGTTAAGATGAATAACGGTACAAGAATAATGATCATAGCAGGTTTAGCTGTCCTGTTGTGTAGTCAGGCAATTTTCGCACGATTTGATGTCTGGCAGCCTGAGAACGGGATTCCTGTCCGTCAGGCACCACATCTTAGATGGGAAGGCAGTATTAGCGAACAAACTGTGGCGCAGAACGAGGACGGTGAATTTTGTGTTGTCTGGTCGGCGACTATTGATGGCGCACAGAATATATTCGCGCAGCTTTACAACTCAGACTGCGAAGCCCAATGGGACGAAAACGGCATACAGGTTTCTTCAGCCGAATGGATGCAATATGATCCGCGCGTCATTTCCTGTGGCGACTATGGTTGGTACGTCGGCTGGTTGAACTACCGTGATCTTGATGGTTTATCTGGATATGAGGCTCATTATTACTCAGTTCAGAGAGTCAGTTCAAACGGTGACTTAATTTGGGATGATGAAGGTATTAACCCGGCGCCAGAAGAAGGCGAACTTCCCTGGGGAGGAAATCGTCCGTTTTTCTTCCCGTGTGGGGATGGAAGTTTTATTTCCGTCTGGGAGGATAGCAGTTATTCTACTTTTGCCCAAAAATTTGATCAAAATGGATCGCCGCTGTGGGATGATTATGTACAAGTCGCACCGAACATATCGAAAATTTCCTCCGATTGTTTCTCAGGAATCATCGTCGCCTGGGGTAATCGAGCTAACCGTATCAGTTCCACTGGAGAGTTGATGTGGGGGGAAGACGTCCAGGGAATCGAATTTGTTAACAGGGTCTTTTACAATAACGATTTAGAATTCGTCCCCGATGGCAACGGTGGAGCTTTCGCGCTTTGGATGAATAACGGTATCTGGGGTCAACACATTAATGTTGACGGAGAGACCCAATGGGGACGTGATGGCGAAAACTTCTTTGAGGGATATTTGGAAGATCATTATCTCGATGTCGCTTATTCATCTCCTCAGAATATTATTTTCTCCTGGCAAGCCCTGAACATGAATGACTATGGTACAGATCTACGAGCGCAGCAGATTGAATCAAGAGACGGTGAAGCGGTTACTCTTTGGGGAGAAGATGATTCCGGAATCCTTATAGCGGATCATACAAACGGCTACGGCTGGCTTTCTGCGGACAGTTACGGAGGAGCTGTGTTCACCTGGCACGCTGAAGAATTATTTGATGGAACTGGTGAGGGATTTGAATTATTACACGTTGATTCTGAAGGTGAAATCTCCTGGGATTCTCCTCGTTCTTCTCATACTATTCCGCGCTACTATTTACCCGCTGCTCCTGTGGCTGTTGAGAATACTGCAGCCATCATCTGGATGAATTTTTTTAGTGACCAGCAAGGACTTTATATCAACGGATATGATCTTGAGACAGGCGATCCTTATTTTGAAAACGAGCAAGATATCGTTGAAGACCTGGCTGGCTGGATCAGCGATCCGAGTATAATCAAGTCAGACGAAAATGTGTTTAACTGCTGGATAGACAGTCGTTATGCCGGAAAACATGAACTGCCGTTTTTGCAGCGGGTTGATATTGAAACAGGTGAGGCGCAATGGACCAATAACGGGATTAACGTTGCCCCAGGCTTTCTTGACCAGAATGATATTAGTTGGATTTATTGGTACAATAATAAGGATCTCTTCCCCGACGGATTCGGAGGCGCTATCGTTAACTGGAGCTGGGAAGCCGAGTATGAACCAGGTCATCGAGTAAAAGAATCGTATTACCAGAGAATAGATGAAAGTGGAGATCTGTTATGGGCCGAAACTGGAATAAGCCCTGATCTCGATACTCAAGAAGGCGAAGAGGAATTTAAAAGTAGAATAACCCTTCCAACTAATGACGGTGGATTTATCCTCATATATTCATTTCTGAACTATGAATCAGGCTCCAAAATTGTCGCGCAACAATTCAATGGTGACGGCGAACCGCAATGGAATTATCCATCCGGACTTACCTTGATTGAAAGTGTCAATACGCTACTGCTTCACAAAGCACATCGGCTTGATGATGACAGCTTCTTGCTGTTTTACACTGATCAATCTTATGAAGTTCTCTATGCGATGCGAGTGGACGAAGACGGCGAATCCGTGTGGGGCGATCCTTTGCAGCTCTTCGAATTGAACGATAGGATCATGTCTTTTCATCTGAAAACTTGTGATGATAATATAATTGTATTTGTGTGTCTTAGAGAACATGTCAACTTCAACCAGATTTACCACGCGCAGTGTTTTAATGATGATGGAGAGTTAAGATGGGGGAATGAGGGATTGACCTATGAAACCACGCGATTGCCTGGTGATGAGATCGCGCTGGCTGCTGGAGTAGATGATGATTTCTGGATTTCATGGCAGCGCGAAGACTGTTTCGAGATTTTTCATTACGATCTGGACATGGAACTGCTGACAGAAGAATCCTTCGAGATTACCGAAGGAGGAAAGGGGCTGCGGAATCAACGGTTAATCCCCGATACCGAGGGCGGGATATACTTTATCTGGGGTGAAAATAGTCCGTTTAGTGGTATCGATATTCTCTATACTCATATTAATAATGAAAATGATCTGGCTGCTGAGGAATACACTTTGGACGGAATCTATCTAACCAATGCTCCTTATCTTCAGTCCAGTCTTGAGGCTTCACATGATGGTGAAGGAGGCTTCCTTGCAGCTTGGAGCGATTTCCGGGGATCCGGAAGCGATTACGGAGATGACGCTTATATAATGCGTATAAACGATAGAACGGTTGGCGTTGCAAAAGATGCCACGAAAGCAATCCCACAACAATATTCGCTGGAAGCAGTATATCCAAATCCATTTAACTCATCACTGAATATTCAAATCGGATTACCCCTGGACTCAAAACTTCAGATTAAGTTGTACAACATTCTTGGTAAAGAGGTTGCTGTTATAGCAGACGGTTTTTATCGAGCCGGTTCCCGTCGTTTCGTTTGGAATACAGATAATCTCGCCAGCGGCATATATTTTGTGCAGGCTGAAGTGCCGGGAAAGATGGAAGAGGTCAGGAAAATTGTGTTGATAAAATGATGGAAATAACAAGAGAATCACATTTAAGTATTGTCCAAATAGCTTTGACGGATAACAATGATTTCCAGAACGCAACATTTGAGGTTTTTAAATAATGAAATCCACTTTTTACATTTTATTTTTATTCTTCCTTGCATCGAATGTTTGTAGCCAGGAACGTCTATCTGGTGCTCAATCCGATACGCTTGATCCCGGTGAATATATCGTTGAGGGTGATATCTGGGTTGAATCCGGTATCTTATGGTACCTAAGACCCGGGATTACACTTCGATTTTATGATGAAGTCAGTTTTGACATTCACGGCGCTTTCTATGCAATGGGTGAAGAAGACGACAGCATCCGTTTTGAAGCCTATGATGATCAATCGGCATGGTCTGGACTGGACTTTCAAGAAACACATTATACGAGTTATCTAAACTATTGTGTGATCATAGGAAGTAATGAAGAAGGGGTGTTCATTGATTTTGGGGGATCAGCGCATCTCAGCCACAGCAGGATATCAAATAATTCAAATAGAAATGGGGATGTAGCGGGAATGAGATCCCGATATGGTGGTTTATGCAGTTTAACTTTCACAACGATAAGTGACAATGATGGAGTTGGTTATTTCCATGAATATGGCGGAGCGAGTTTCGACCATTGTTTAATAAAAGGCAACAACAGTGGTATTATTGGAGGGGAATGCGCAACATTTTTTATCAATAATACTGTAATATCAGAAAACATGAATTCTGGGCTTCAAATTAGAAACACAGCA
>JAVCCM010000033.1 GCA_030765455.1 Candidatus Electryonea clarkiae
CAACTTCCTCCGTGATCTGGACCCCAAATTTAGGACAGTGTGTTAGTTGATGGATCTGCTCTATCTTTCATTCACAGTAAGGAGCAGAAGATGTCAAGATCACGGAGGAAGTTGTCGCCTTAAACTCAGGCGACAACTTCCTCCGTGATCTTGACATCTTCTGCTCCTTACTGTGAATGAAAGATAGAGCAGATCCATCAACTAACACACTGTCCTAAATTTGGGGTCCTCTTCTTTCTTTCTCCTATAGTTATCTGATTAGTACTACTTTTCGTACTTCGCTCATCTTCCCAGGTACACTGGCGTGGATGAAGTAGATGCCGCTGGGTAGTTCATCGGCGTTGAAGGTGAATTGATGGTAGCCGGGTGCATAGCGTTCATTTGCGAGTGTGGTTATTTGCTGACCGGTTATGTTGAAGATGTTGAGGTTAAGCTCGGATTGTGTTGGTACCCCGACTGTAATGGTTGTAGTTGAATTAAATGGATTTGGGCATATTTCTTCAAGGACGTATTCTGCAGGGTTGTTCGTTGTAGATTCAACTACATCATCTTCCTCTGAAGCAAGACGAATCAACCATACATCACTTGAATCTCCTCCAAATAATTGAATCATTCCTGAAAATATATAACCTCCATCTTCAGTCTGTTGACCATCCAAACCAGTTACTGCATGATCATCTCCGAGGGTCTTATTCCATTCCTCAATGCCAATAGAATCTGTTTTAATCAACCATAAGTCTCTAACAACTGCACCGAATGATTTAGTATAACCTGTAATAATATATCCACTATCAATAGTTTGTTGAACGCTATAACCTCCATCATTCTCCGATCCTCCGAAAGTTCGGTTCCATTCCTCTGTTCCGTTTGAATCTGTCTTTACAAGCCATAAGTCGGATCTCCCTGCACCAAAAGACCAAGTAACTCCAGTTATTATATATCCACCATCAGTTGTTTGTTGGACGCTCCACCCTATTTCATTCCCCTCACCACCGAATGTCCGATTCCACTCTTCATCGCCAGCTTGATCTGTCTTTATCAACCACACATCTTTGCCACCTACGCCAAAGGATTCTGTAGAACCAGCAATAATATATCCTCCATCATAAGTTTGTTGACCATCATACGCAAAATCCCAATCGGTTCCTCCGAAAGTCTGGTTCCATTCTTCATTTCCTGTTGAATCAGTTTTTATCAACCACATGTCACACCAACCTGCTCCGAAAGAATGAGTGTATCCAACAATAATGTATCCATTATCAGCCGTTTGCTGAACACTCCTGCCTCCATCTAGAATCTGCCCTCCAAAAGTCTGATCCCATTCTAGATTCCCAGTCGCATCAGTCTTAATAAGTAACATATCGCCTGATCTCCACCCTGTAATAACAAATCCTCCATCATTTGTTTGTTGGCTACAGTAACCTCCACCGTTATGGCCTACGCCAAAAGTCTGATTCCATTCTTCCTGACCATTTGAATCTGTCTTAATCAACCAAATATCGCTAGGACCATCGTCGAAATAAAAGGTCCATCCTGAAATAATAAATCCGCCATCATTTGCCTGTTGAACGGAGTACGCTTCCTCCCATTCAATACCTCCAAAAGTCCTCGTCCACAACGTATCCGGTGGTTGGGCTGAAGCAGGTATACTGGCAAGTGCTGCGAAGATTATAATATATGATAACTGACGCATGTTCTTTCTCCTATGGTTATCTGATAAGCACAACTTTCCTAACCTCATCCATCTTACCCGGCACACTGGCGTGAATGAAGTAGATTCCGCTGGGTAGTTCATCGGCGTTGAAGATGAATTGATGGTAGTCTGGTGAATAACGTTCATTTGCGAGAACTGCGACTTGCTGACCTGATATGTTGAAGATGTTAAGTTTTAATTCGGATGATGCTGCTAATCCAATTGAAATTGTTGTTGTTGAGTTGAATGGATTGGGATACGATTCATGAAGTACAAAAACCAAAGGTGATTTTCCTTTTCCGGCTTCGGTAGAGTTCGGATGTAAAACTACAAGAGTCTTGGTGCCTTCTGAATAACGAATATGTCCCTGTGTATCGGTAGCTTTGACTCTCCAGAGACAAAAGCAGTCTTCGAGATAATCGAGGATATAGTAACAAGTATCCCCGGTATCGATGGTTTCATTATTCTCTTCAAAATCAGTATAAATTGAAAGGCACAGGTCGTAACTGACAGTGTCATTAGAATCGGGATCGACCGCCCGTTCCCAACGGAACATTATGGGAAAATCATGGTCACGTGGCACCTCAGCATCATCCGGTGGTCCTATAGCCCGGAAAGCTCTCGGCGGCTCCGGGACACAAATAGAAAAATAACAGGTATCGTTTGCCCATCTTCCTTCTGTGTTGGTATCCCTGGCTTTTACTGTCCAGTAATATCTTCTGTCATCATCCAGATTCTCAAAGCGATATTCGGTCCCTCGATTGTTTTGCCGTACACATATAGCATCCGACAGGTCAGGTTCGTAGCCGACCCATACTTCGTAGAATACTGAATCTCCTCGGTCTTGCTCGACTGCCGTTTCCCAGCAAAGTGTAGTATTTCTCACAGAAAGAGTAGTGCAAGGTGGCGGATAGGTGAGGTTGAATTCTTGAGGCTGATCTTCACTGAGGTTCTCCCAGAGGGTTATCAAGCCACCATAATAACTGCAAGAGATAATATCATCGTCCAGGTCATCGTCGATATCGACTGTAGCAACACTGTATGGGGAACGATATCTGTCGCCTATCTCATACTCCTGGAAATCGTAATCTCCGAGGTTCGACCACCAGGAGAGGCGTCTATTGTAATAAGATCCACTGACAATATCCATGTCGCCGTCGCAGTCGAAATCACCGGCAGAAACGCAAAATGCACCGGGAAACGCTCCAACCAGGTGTGTAAGGAAATCTCTACCTTGACTGTATTCACAGATGTATATTCGATCGTTATCCTGATCATTGGGATCCCGGTACGCCACGATTACATCATTAGCTCTATCATCATCGAAATCGACAACGTGGATTCTTTTCGGAGTGTAACCAAAATCGTAAATTTCCCAGTGGGAAAAACCGGCGTGACCATCGTTATTCCAAGCGTGCAATTCACCAAGGTAATTAGACGAAGCGACAATATCGATATCACGGTCTCTATCCATATCGGCAAGGATTAAATCTTCACATGATCCCCAACTTCGCTGGATAAAATAATCCGTAAATTCCTGGTTACCGTCATTTTCCCACCAATAAAGTTCGCCGGGAATATTGGCTGAAGCAACAATATCGACATCATCGTCATTGTCCAAATCTGCGCCATAAACATTGTACGCACCGACAAAATTGTATTGAACCTCATGTTCTTCGAATTGCTGATCGCCATCGTTTTCCCACCACAAGATACAAGCTTCGTTGTAGGAAGCACTAAGAACGTCCACATCCTCGTCGCCATCCAGATCGATTGCATAAATGTCATAGACGTCCAATAAATTATCCGTAACCGTGTGTTGCCTGAATTCGTCGCCTCCGCAGTTCTCCCACCAGGCAATTTCACCGTGCCGGTTCGAACAGGATATTATGTCGGGATCGTTGTCACTATCCATATCTATAGCTTGAACCACACGTGGCCTGGAAAAATGCTGCGCAATAGTATGCTCGATAAACTCGACCTCCGCTTCTGCGTTGGAAATCAGCAGAATCAATAGTGTCAGTTTAAATATTATGTCGAAGTATTTCGTCATCACATACCCTGAGTGATTTTTCTATTTCACGAGGACGACTTTCCTAACCTCATCCATCTTCCCCGGCACACTGGCGTGGATGAAGTAGATACCGCTGGGTAGTTCATCAGCGTTGAATGTGAAATGGTGGTAGCCGGGTGAATAGTATTCATTCGCTAATATGGCTACTTCCTGACCTGTTATGTTGAAGATGTTGAGCTTTAGTTCGGATGGTGCTGGTAGTCCTACTGAAATGGTTGTTGATGAATTGAAGGGATTGGGGTAAATTTCTTCCAGGATATAATCTATTGGACTGGAAGTTGTGGATTCAATTATTTTAGTTTCTTCTGCGGCAAGGCGAATCACCCACACCGCGGTATTACCCGCATCGAACGAGTATGTTTCTCCTGTGACTATATATCCTCCATCATTCGTTTGTTGAACACTAAAGCCATAGTCATCACGATTTCCTCCAAATGTCTGATCCCATTCTTTATTCCCTTGTGAGTTGATCTTCATCACCCATACATCTCGATGACCCGCTCCATAAGAAGAAGTAATTCCTGTGACGATATACCCGCCATCGAAAGTCTGGCTGGCGCTAAAGCTATTGTCGAGATTTGTTCCCCCGTATGTTCGCCACCATTCTCTATTTCCAGTGGAATCAGTTTTTATCAAATAAACATCGTACAAGCCTGTGCCAAAAGATGCAGATCCTGCAGCAATAATATATCCTCCGTCATTCGTCTGTTGAACACCGTTGCCTTGATCTCCATCAGTCCCACCGAAAGTTTGGTTCCATTCTTCATTTCCGATTGAATCTGTTTTTATTAACCATACATCACTATGTCGAACACCAAAAGATTCCGTAATTCCAGCAATGACATACCCGCCTTCAGAGGTCTGTTGGCCACTTTTGCCACAATCATCATTAATTCCCCCGAAAGTTTGGTTCCATTCTTCATTTCCTGTAGAATCTGTTTTAATTAACCATGCATCACAGTCACCAGCTCCAAAAGAATACGTGTGTCCAATAATTATATATCCACCGTCATTAGTTTGCTGCACGAATTCGCCTTGATCTCTTTCAGTTCCCCCGAAAGATTGATTCCATTCTTCATTTCCGATTGAATCTGTCTTGATCAGCCATACGTCATTTTCACCAGCACCAAAAGAATGGGTTTGTCCGGTAATAATATATCCATGATCGTTCGTCTGTTGTACGCAGTAGCCTAAATCCCAGCTATCTCCCCCGAATGTCCGATTCCATTCCTCTTCCCCGGTTGAATCCGTTTTGATTAGCCAAGCGTCATAATGTCCTGCACCAAAAGATCTGGTTGTACCTACAATAATATATCCGCTATCATCTGTCTGTTGGATACTATACCCAGTATTATAATTATCTCCGCCAAAAGTCCGTGTCCACAAGGTATCTGGTGGTTGGGCTGATACTGGTATGCAGGAAAGTAACAGGCAGAAAACTATGAATGATGATCGCAGCATTTGTTCTCCATTAGTGGTGTGTATATTAAAGATATGGAAAGGATGTGTTAATAGCAACGTCTGGATGGTTAAATAATATCAACTTTTTACTGAAGTATCTGGTTCAAGGCATTGTAATGGTCTGTATATTGCGATATTCTTCATTAGAGTTGTATAAACATGATTCTCGTATAAAACTGTGAATATCATTCCTAATTATGGTATGAAATGCACAATAACTATATTGGTGTTTTTTAAGATCGATTTTACAGCTAAATTTCTCTCGGAGTTGTATAGCAATATTAGTACATTTACCTGATGATTCAGGAAAGAAATACCTGAATAATACTTTGTTTTGATTCCAGTGAATATCAAATTGATATTTCACAATACAAGCAACTCTGTCAACCTCAACCAAACAAGTTCACGGAGTACAAATATGAGATATTTAGTGGGTTTGTTGATTTTTACACTTTTGATCTCTCCTCTTATTGCCCAATCCAACCAGACTCGAACAGTTGCAGTTCTCGATCTCGATATTACCGGCGGATTTCCTGAGAGCTATCAAGCTCCATTTTCAGATCGATTGAGGCAGGAATTGTTAAAGACTGATCGGTTTCGAGTTATGGAACGGAATAACATGGAAGAAATATTCCTTGAAAACAATTTCCAGGCGGAATTTTGTAGTTCTACCGGATGCGCAATTCGTGCCGGTCAGACGCTTGGTGTGGATTATATGGTATTTGGTTCCTTGAACAAGGTAGCCACAATAATAACTATCAATCTCAGGTTGATAGATATTGAGACAAAGGAGATCCTGGAAGCAGTTAATATCGATTACATTGGATCTATCGAAGTAGTTTTATCTAAAAAGGTCCGTGAAGTAGCTCGCAAGCTTGCAGGCTTGGATGTAGCTCACCTGATGATTAATAGTAGTATAGAAAACATCAATATTTCGGTTAACGATAGGTTGTTTACAGCGGGTGATGGCGATAAGTTCAAAATCAATCCAGGCAAGTATTCCCTGTCAACCGAGATGCAGGGTTATCATAGTTTTAGAACCAGTGGAAGCTTATTACCAGGTGAAGTTCATGCGATAGATCTGGATATAAAGCCTAAAACCAGGAATGAAACTATCTGGCTCTCAGCATTTTACCCCGGTTATGGACAACGATATGCAGGTAACAGGGGAAGAGGCTGGCTGATAACCTTGTTACAATTTGCGTCAGCAGGATATGGAATATATTCATGGCTTGAGTTCCAGGAAGCCCAAGATGAATATGATAAAGCTCGCGATGAATATAGTAAAGCATTTGTTCAGGAAGATATTAACTCTGCACGAAGGCTGGTTCAAAAGAAACATGACAATTACAATTCAGCTGCATTTAATGCAAATGTTGGAGTCGCAATAACCGGATCAATTTATGCAATAAATTTGTTGGATGTAATCTTCCTGCCGGGGGGTGAGATTCGTTTCTCGACCATTAACGAGGAGGAAAACTGAGATGACTATAAAGATCTCTAGAAAACTTATTGTTCTTGTTTTTCCCACGTGCCTGACTATTTTGCTATTATCTTGTGTAAAAAATCTGTCCGATCCCCAGTGGGACAACCCCTTTGATTCTGCGTACGTCAGCACACATGATTCTCCCTACAATTTGAGTGCAGATATCGGTCATGGTGGGATATTATTAAATTGGAATACTTTCGACAAAAATCCACAATTAAGTGGGTACAACCTGTATCGAAAAGTTGATGACGAAACAGAATTTACCTTATTGCAGGGACTGGCAAGAGTTGGATCGTTTATTGATACCGACATAATAAATGGCAGTGCATATCATTATTACGTAATCGCCCGATCCAATGGAATTGAAGCGCATGCTTCAGGGATAATTACCATAACCATAAATACTGATCCTGTATTTGTAATCGAAAGTAATAATACTACCCATACCCCAACTCGATATGTTTCGCTTACGACAATTGCTTTTCGTGCAGAACAAATGATTATCGCAAACAACCTTGATTTTACCGAAGCAACTTGGGAGGATTATTCCTCAATTTCAGATTGGCAATTATCTATCGGAAGTGATACCAAAACTGTCTATGTACAAATCACTTATGAGAATGGTGATACATCAGAAGTAATATCTGACAGTATCGAACCATTAATTCCCGATGATGTTAATATCACGATAGCAAGTGGTGATACAACTGACACATACGTTGTAAAGCTTAATTTTAGTGCAGAATTTTCTGATAGTATGCGCATAGCGAACCAACAAGATCTATCAGGTGTTGAATGGATTGCTTATAAGGATTCGATTGAATATTGGGATTTATACGGTGGCGAAGAGTTACATATCACATCAAATTCAAATGAAGGATTAATTTTTCCAAGAGCTAATGTCAATCTACATATTGATAATAGAAGTGAACAAAAATATTTAAAAAATAGAACTCCCGATAAAGAACAAATACGGTTCTACTCTTCTGCTACAGGAACACTTGACGAACTATCCATGACTATATACGCTCAGTTCAAGAATGATTTCGAGGTTCCTTCTGCGGTTGTCTCTGATGAAGTTGTGATGGACATCCAGACGAAAATAGTAATCAACAATTATCATTCATTTACTTCGTCCAAGTATGTTACACTCTTGTTATCTACTCCAGATCCTTATCAGATGTCAATTACTACTGGCGGAATGCGAGCTCGTTGGGAATCTTTCAATTCAATTATCGAAAACTTCGAACTTACTCAGGGTAGTGGGACAAAAAGAGTTTACGTCAATTTTAGAAACGCGGATGGTGAAGAGTCCGGCATCATTTATGACGAAATCGAAGCACGGATGGTAGATAATCCATCAATCCAAATTATCAATCCGGGTGAAGAGACTATTTTATCTCCACTTGTAAACATTGCTTTGAATGCTGACTTCGCTGAGAGTTTGAAGATTAGCAACAGGGATGATTTTTCTGATGTTTCATGGATCACCTATACTGATACTATTTTTGATTGGGATCTTTTGGACGTTATTGGTGAAACAGATGAACTATTCCTATCAGTTTTTGCGGTGTTTAAAAATAGCTTTGAAGTTAATTCTGATACCGTATCTGATCAGGTGATTGCTGATTTGGGTGTTACAATTTCTATCAATGATGGCGCAACATCAACCATATCTCGATTTATAAATCTGTTACTATTATCAAACAACACATCAGAAATTGCTGTTGACACAGATCAGTACCAGATTATCAACTCACCGTCATGGCAAACTTTTATAAATCCGTTAATTAATTATGAACTGTCGGCAGCTCCCGGCAGAAAGCGTGTTTATGCCAGATTCAGATATCTTGATGAATCATTATCTCCAATTGTTTATGATGACATATTTACAACACCTGTCAATCCAAACCTAAGAATTTTGTCTTCGAACGACAAAATTGTCAATTATCAGGATGTTGATCTCTCGATGCCTGATGCCGAAGCTCTTGAATTAGGAATTTCCAGTATTTCCGACTCTTCTTCACTTAATTGGGAACAATACTCTGAAACACTTACCTATCAACTTCCAGAAGAAGGTTGGAACCATGTATATGTTTGGTTTAGAAACGATTTTTATAATGAGGGTCCTGCGCACGATTCTGTTGGATTAGACACTCAGATTGACTTAGACACCATTTACTGGGATGCTACAAACGATGCAATTTTGTTGCCTGGTGATTCGATTGCTTTCACAATGATTATTGCTAATGATGTATTCGGTCAAGAATCAGAGGGAACAGCAATCATCAATGTCGATGGTTGGAATCCTATAGCTATGGTAGATCAGAATGATGGATCATATAGCAACACAATTATTATAGACCAGAATACAGATCGCATTCGCGAGGCAGATATCACCGCTTCATTTGTTGATCGTGCAGGCAACCGAATAAACGATATCCTGGTTACAGGTTCTATCAATGCAATGCTTGAAGTAGGTGATGAATTAACATTTCCACTTGGAAATACTGGCGTTGACATTCCATTGGTCTGGATAACAGCCGGTTCTTTCATGATGGGATCACCAGAGTCCGATGCAGATTCTGATCAAAGAGAACGTCCTCAGCACGAGGTAACTATTGATTATAATTTCTGGATTGGTCAATTCGAGGTTTCACAGGAAGAATGGAGAGCTGTAACAGGTACAAATCCTTCACAACATGTGGGAGATAATTATCCATTGGAAAATGTAAGTTGGGAAGATGCGCAGGGGTTCTTAGGTACTCTGAATGATATGGAAGAAGGTTCTCCCTGGCGTTTACCGAGCGAAGCTGAATGGGAGTATGCGGCTCGATCTGGTACAAATACTCGCTTCCCGTGGGGGGACGATAATAATTATAGCTCTATTAGTAATTATGCCTGGTATTCGAGTAACAGTGGCGGATTTACCCATGCTACAGGGATAAGGAATCCCAATCAATGGAATATATACGATACTTTTGGAAACGTTCATGAATTCTGTGAAGACGATTACCATCAAAACTACTATTTCGCTCCTGAAGACGGTAGCGCTTGGATAGACAACCCCCGAGCTGATTATAGAGTTATTCGCGGAGGAAGTTACTCCAGTGGAGCTGATAACTGCCGTGCAGCAAAAAGGTCATCTCAAATGTACACTAATGAACAGCCTATACTCGGTTTCAGGTTAGTTCGATCAATGAATTGAAAGTCTTGATACTCCATTAACAGAAAATCCGGGATATATAATCGATATATATTTCCCGGATTGTTGATTCCGTATTGTACTTTTTGAACTATATTTCTACTTGGTTACAAAGATTTTTTGCAGACTTGAAAAACTCTTTCCGTTATTAAGCGATTCAACATTTAGATTTACGAAATATGTACCACTGGCAATATCAGCTCCGTTTAGACTGATCACATGTTTGCCTGCAACAGAATTTCCTTCCCATAAACTAGATACTTTCTGTCCCAACAGATTATATATGTCTATCTTAACAGCAGAAAAAGTTTCAATATTGAAAACAACCTTTGCTTCATTGTTGAATGGATTCGGGAAAATTGAGAAATTGTCTGCTTCAAACTTTTCAGGAATCTTAACCTCAACTTCACTTGTAAAGATTTGACCAGTAGGAGTTGTAACAATAATCCTATAGACATATGATTCGCCGGGGAAGATATTATTATCAACAAAATAAGGTTCTGTTAAAGGTTCATCATTCATAAGAAGCAAGGCAGTACCGTCAATATATCGTCTATACACATTGAAAACACTTCCAGCAGGGATACTATCTGCTTTCCATTCCAGCTCAACACCATTTTTTGTAATAGATGAAGTAACAGTGAAATTTGTGAGTTCGGAATCATCTTCTTCTACATCGTTAGTGTCATAAGTTGTGTATGGTGTTAATATCCCAAAACGTAGAGATAGCTCTACAATCATCTCAATTATATCACGATCTTCTCCATGTACATCCATATATGCGAGCCAATAATCAATCTTGCTGATAGCCCACATTCTTGGTACAAACGGGTAATCAGATGCTGTATTGGAAAAACTGAATGGACCGTATGGAAAGACTGCATCTTCACCGGCAAGGCGACCACTGACTTCAATCTCAGTTGTCCCGAAGGAGCTGTAACGTCCTGCAATTACGGTCTGACTACCTGCAAATATGGAGTAAGGTTCAGGAGGATAAATATCATATACATTTACCGAACCATAATCCAGAGTAATATCTATCATTGCTGGTTCAGCAAAAACAGTGAAGAATTCTGCAATCCTATCTGAAATGTCATTCGAACCAGGTGGGATTGAGATTGCCAGTCCACCATTCTGATACGCTATCAGACGAAGAAAATCCAGGTTACTGCCTGCATATCCATTTGGATCTCCCACACCTACTGTAAAAATCGAAACGTCACTCTCATTTGCATCATGAATATTCTCGAGGATAGTTGGTAAATGTAACTCACCACGTACTGCTTCCGGTCTTCCATCCGAGACTAACAGGATCTGGTTTGCAGCATCAGGATCCCAATCCTGTTCAAGAGCTGCAATCATTGCGGCATTTAGATCAGTTCCATTTCGAAGGGCTAAATTATCTATAAATGAAACCGCAGATGAAACATTCACTTCACTTGCAAGAACAGGATCATCCCGCCAATATGATACCTGATCATTAAAAGATATTACATTAAAATAATCGTCAACAGCTAAATGTTCTATGCAATATGTAGCTGCTACTTTAGCCTCAACGATTCGATCCTGAGCGAGCATGGAGCGTGATGCATCAATAACGAAGGTAAAATATTTTTGAAAGATTTCTTCATCCTGAACATTTCCGGGTTCAAGAACAGCTAGAAAATAACCTGATGAATCAGGATCATCCATCTGAGCCATTACCCACATCCCAGATTCCTGTGGATCAACTTCAATTATGAGTGAAATATCCTCATCCGGGTAAGCAGAATAATTCAAGTATCGTAATGACAGACTATCGCTCGATTGATAAAGAATTTCAAGATTATGATTCTGAGAAGTAAATCCATTAAGTGAACGCTGCGAGGAAACTTTTACCTGTATCTCAACTGTATCAATTGTTCCAGCTTGAAATCCTGACATATCCAAGGGATACACGAGTTGATATTCTCCAAACGAATAATCCATAAGCTCAGCATATTCCAATCTTATGGTAAATATATCGTCCGGAATATCATTTAGGGTAATAGTAAACGGATTCTCACCAAGGTATTCTAAAAAATCGTTACCACCTTCACCGCCGCCACCACCGGGTTCTTCACGATCTCCTGATTCAAGCTCGAAGTAAGAAATTTCATCGTTAATCCATTGCCCAAATCCTGTCATACTTGCTCTTTCAGGAAGAGGGTAATTATAAGCGGCATCAAAGCTGCCATAACCCCAGTCATTATCAAATTTCTGATCGATAAAAGTTGTCGCCATCTGATCCTGAATTATAATCTGAGCGCTTATTTTATCAATGGGTATGTAATCAGTTGGATAACTATCATCAAGAGGAATTAGTACTACTTCACTTAAAGCACAATGCACAGATGACAAAAGAATGGTAAGTAACAAAATAAAATAAAATACTCGGTACATCTTACACCTCCGTCTCACCAATTATCATTTCTTAGTTGCATATCAGTTAAGCAAACCCGATGCCAAAGCGAAAAATGTCTCTCTTCTGAAAGGTATAATTCTCTTTAAGAACAAACACTACCTATTCATATTAAATATGTTATAAAACAGTATTATTGCTGAAGCGGAGGAAAATAAGCATAGAGGGATGGGACTTTCTTTTGGATTAAATTTTGAGATCTGATATCGGTGTTCACATGCTGTGAATGTGGTGCACGTCAAACGAAATAAAGATTCATCTCACCAGCACAACTTTGCGCACCTCATCCATCTTGCCCGGCACACTGGCTTGGACGAAGTAGATTCCGCTGGGTAGTTCGTCGGCATTGAACGCTATTGCATGATACCCGGCACTGTATCTTCCTGTGGCGAGTTGCACGACTTTCTGACATAGGGTGTGAATCGCATGACTAACAGCAATTATTTTATCAATAGCATCTTCTGTGTATTAATATATACCGGTTATGTCATTAGCTCAGCCAGTTATTGACAAGAGTACTGAACATTCGTATATTACTACACACAAGTACAGAATATATACGGAGATAACAATGGCTAAAATATTGTCGTTCTTTGATTTTCAA
>JAVCCM010000180.1 GCA_030765455.1 Candidatus Electryonea clarkiae
GGTATCTTGATGAATTCGAATTCCGTTTCAACAGACGCTGGAACCTATTCAATATTTTCGATAAACTCTTGACACGTTGTGTTCAAAGATCGACTATTACTTTAGCTGAGCTAATGACATAACCGGACTATTTAATAATAGAATGAGAATTAAGGGGACATCCATGATAAGTAAAGTCAAGGGGAAAACGGAGATTTCCTACAACCTCGAGACATTATTTGCCTGAGGTTTATTTACCAACCTTTAAAACCACACATTCTTTTCTTCAAGACCTTTTTTAATCTATTCAATCAGCTCTCAGGAAAACCCTTTCGAAATCAGGCTACGCTTGCTAAATCCCAATGCCAAGGTGTACTCCATAGATCTGGTCCCGGTCACTTTTTGAGCCGGAGATCTGGTTGTAATAACCGATCCCGAAGTTAATAAATACGATCGCAATTCGAAGCTCTCCTCCAACAAAAGTTTGGTTTGGGTTCGTGGCAAGCGGATTTCCCCAGGTTCGAAGCAGTACGGCACGGGCTTCACTGAGAACAGCAAAATCTCCCCTTAATTCCTAATACAAAGGTTTCAGTTTGGGCATGTTCTCAATTCCCAGTTAATGCGCCACGAATACGCTCAAACTCGTTGCAGGCAGCAACTAGTGAATCAGGTGGTGATTTTAGGTTATTCTTTCCTTTACAGTCACCCGCCAGCTTGTCAACAAATTGATGGACGATTTTGCTTTCGCAAATGCTTTTGTATTTGTGTTTGTAGGTTATTTTGTCGGATTCATCAACCTCCACATCGTCCAGATATGCTACCCAGGTCTCAAGGTGCCATTTGGGAATAATGTACATAATCTGATCTTTTTTCTCTCTTGGAGGCTGAATTTTCGCGTCAAGAATTGTCGTTACATCATCCAAAGAGTTTTCATCTGCATCGCGTACCACCAGCAGGATGGTCGAAGCCTGCCGTTTCCTGAGAGCCTTTGCTTCTTTCCCAATTGCATCTTCTACATGTTTTTTACCGGAACCTTTGCCACGGGGGTATTCAGGTACACGAATATCACGGGGTTGTACTTTCCAGCCTGATTTCAAAAAGCGGCAAACGAAAACCTCGTGGGCTTTGTCCTCACACAGGACGACTATTTTAGACGCCTTACTCATTTTCCCACCCTCGCGCCACTATCTCAGCGGGCGAAAGGTCAGTCTGAATGGGCATCGGTTTCGTGATCACATGCGCCCCTTCTGGACGTGAAAACCACAGTTCTTTCCCCCATGCCATATCATTGATGATCTCGGGGTGGTGCGAGATGATGATGACCTGTCGGTTCTCCTCCTCGCAGATTTCTTTCAAATTATTTATCCAGGGCTTAATTTCCCGTAGCGAAACGAAATTATCTGGCTCGTCTATGAAAATTGTCGAGAAAACTCCACTCCGAAGTGCCTCCATGAAAGTGTAGAGCATTACTAATTGGCGTTGTCCATCAGAGAGGGCGAGGAAGCCGAAATCTCTGTCCTTCCCATTGATCCGGAAGGTTGCCGTCAAGCGGCGAGATTGCCCGTCCTCTTTCATCAAGCTAAGCTGCTCAAAACCGGGGAGAACATCATCCAGATGCTCTTTCGTCCTGTAGCTGATTCTGGGGTGTCCCTGAATAATATTGCGATACCATTCGGCGAAATTCTCAGCATGCTCGGACAACCTGCGTGTATCGGATTCAGCCAAATTGCTTACAACATACGGTATCGGGTTGACAAGTAGCCATTTGAACACGGCTTCACGGAAGCGAAGCAGCGGCCAGTTGCCTTCACTCTCAGCAATAGCAGGGATAACCGAACGGCTCCAGTCTGCCCCGAATGAAGCTCCCTCTTCTAGTTCATCGGTATCTCTATTAATTCGATAGAGGTGTGCATTTTTTCCATCAAACAGGAAAAAAGTGGAATCATTCCACTTCAATTCCTCTCTACCGATCCTGATTTTGTTCTCTGATCTGGAGTATTCTATGTTAAGATTATAATCATACGTGTCTTTGTCTAACAACATCGAAACGCGAATGGTTTGCTTCTCTCGCCTGTCCCACTCAGTCAAATTCGACACTTTAAAAATGTTGTCAACATGGTTGTGTTGTAACAGGAGCTGGATGCTTCGCAAGGCGGCGAATACTGTTGACTTGCCGGAACCGTTGTCACCCAGCCAGAGTTGAAATTCGCCCGGTTGAATGCGGAAATTCGTCAAACATTTATAATTGTCGATATAAATCTCTTTGATCATCTGTTTTCTCCTTGCATTAGTCTTTGATACTAAAGCCGTTCAGCACCTCGATTTTATTCTAACGCCAGCACGCCATTCACCAAACACTTTTAACATTGGCGCAAGTCGCATAGAGAGTCGAAAGCACCAATGACATAGTTTAAAGCTTACAGTTTGGTGACTAGCGACAGTAAATTCCTTCTGCTCCCATTGACGCCTGGAGTTCAATATTCTGTTGCTCCGGTATCAATTCACTATTTTTTAACATACGGAGAAAAGACCTGGACAGAAAAGTACTGATAGGTTCATTTTCATCTTGATTTCTCGTTTCCTCCTCAATTGAAAGCAATCACTGGTATGCATCCCTGTTGGTTCATCAAACAGGACTTATCTTATTTACATGCTGCTCACATATATCCTGATATTATTGTCAAATTGCAAAGAGTTTGTGAGTGAGTGGATGTCCCCTGAATTAAATTATGAATTGATTACTAAATTAAGAACAGGCTACGCTTGTTAAATTCCAAAGCCGATGTGTAATCCATAAAACTGTTCCCGGTCACTTCTTGAGTCGGAGATCTGGTTGTAATAACCAATCCCGAAGTTAATAAATACGATAGTAATTCGAAGCTCTCCTCCAACAAAAGTGTGGTTTGGCTTCGTTGCAAGCGGATCTCCCCAGGTTCGAAGTAGTACGGCACGTGCTTCGCTGAGAAGGGCAAAAGCATGCATTGAAGGGGGTGTTAATATCCCTTGATAACCAATTGCGAAGCGCCCTCCGGCGGTACCGGGACTGAGCGTGACGCAGAGATTGTTAAGCAATGTTTTATTACACCGGTCCTTTTGGAACATGTGTATGTATCGCGATGTGATAGACCAACGATCCGGCATCCCCCATTCGATAGAAGTGATGGGTAACAATACGTCCTGATCGCTTAGTTGAAACATACCCCAAGCATCCCGAGATTTTTTTTGAGTCTCGGTTTCTTCTGACTCCTGGCACCAAACCGAACAGATGAACATAAGAAAAAGGGAAACAGCACACAGCACATTGAGTATAAGTCGAAATTTCATACATCCTCCCAGCCTTGTTACTATAATAGTTCTTGATAATAATGCTCGTTTTGAGATCGGTAGCATTTCCCGGACATCGAGCTGTCCGGGGCACACTAAGAATCAAACGAACTTTACTTTTGAGAACTACTTATAATCCAAATTCACAACCCAGTCATCGAGCTCAAATGCTATGCAGAGTAGCTCACATTCGCCGAAAGGGAGTCACGCTCTTCTGATTGATCGCCATAGTAATTATAAATCAGCATATTACAGTGTTTTACAAGCCACTCCCTTTCGGCGAAAGGGAGCTACTTTTATACTCGATGCATGGGTTGTCCAGCGAACAATCTTTCTTATACGCTCGGCTCCAGATCAATCTCGGTCTCTTTTTTATCACGGGAATAGAGACACGCACCTGCGATCATTAACGGTACTCCAATTATGATGGCAGTTCCGATCTGTCCCCAATTAAACCCTTTTCTGAGGATGAAAAACTCCAGTGCAACCGTTAGCAGAAATACTACCACACCCATCGCTCGAGGGAATTTTTTCGATAATAGTCCTAAAGCCACGATGACCAATCCGGGATTCGCAAAGGTTTTCCATGTCAAACCTCTATGCACAGATTCCATAGCGATGAATAGTGTAACGAGTAGGCCTGACACAATTATGATTTTGGTCGCAGCTTCACGTAAATTCCGTGATAGAATGACATTGAATAGCGCTTTCGACACCAACCCGATGATGATGATCAGGTTAAAGAACTCCCAGTCAGGATTGCCTTCGGCGCTGAGTTTAGCAGCAAGGATAATGCATGTAATTATCATTACAACGAAGGCGATATTGCTGGAGCGATGGTGAATGCTTAATTGCCGTTCGTCAACATATCGTCTGGCAACACCAAGTGAGGCCAGCGTGGGTCGTAAGAGATAAGACCCAATCATCAGAGCTAACCAGAACTGATTTTGGGTAATTGCGAAAAGCAATATTGCCAAGATGAAAATGCCGCTCGCCCAATAAAAAATGGGATCCTTCTTAAACATTGTCTTTGTCCTCCAGGATAAACAATTCTTCCACTGTCGTATTGAGTTTCTTTGCCAGCAATAATGCCAGCTTTACAGAAGGCGCATAGTTACCACCTTCGATGGAGACAATGGTCTGTCTCGACACCATGACCATGTCAGCCAGTTGCTGTTGGCTGAGTTCGCCACGGTTGAATCTAAATCTGCGGAGATTTGTCTTCATGATCCTCTTCTGTACATTTTTTACATTTGCATCTGACTATAAAGTAAACATTACTATTCATAATGTCAAGTATATTTGTCATATTGACTATTTTGTTTTACACAGGCTCTGGCTCTGATAAAGTATAGAGTTCAACCTTCAGGTTGTTATTTTTATTTACACACTGAAGTGTGGACTCTATACCTTACACACTGAAGTGTGGACTCTAAACTTTGTGGACTCTTAGCAATGAAGAGGCTCTACTCATACATTCATACTGTGAAATAATCCTAAAAAAAAATATCATATCCTTGCGATTGCCTGTTTACTATGCTTAATATCACCTGATAAATTTAAAGTTTTAGAACTAATAAGGAGTAATTATGCGTTTGCTGACACGTGCTGATCTGGATGGCGTTGTATGCGCTGCCATGATCATGGAACATGAAGACGTTAGCGAAATAGTATTCACGCATCCCAAAGATATGCAGGACGGTTTGATCGAGGTGCAAAAAGGAGATGGTATTTCCAATCTACCTTTCCATCCAAACGCTGGATTATGGTTCGATCATCATGATAAAGCTGAAGAAGTGGAAGAGATGCCTGAAGGAGTCAGGGGCAGAGTCGATGTCGCGAAAAGTGCTGCGCGACTGGTTTATGAGTACTATGCAGCTCAAGACCTTCACAAATATGAGGATATGCTGGAAGAAACAGACCGGTTAGACAGTGCAACCCTGACTATGGAAGACGTCTTGGACCCGGGTGGCTGGATCCTGTTAGGTTATACACTCGACCCTCGCACCGGTCTTGGCGGATTCCGTGATTACTCAATGGAAGTAATTGAAGCTATTAAAGAAGGCAAAACGATTGATGAAATTCTTGAGATGCCATCTGTACAGGGGAGAGTTAACCGTTATTTTGCAGACGGTGAAATTTTCAAGAAAGCTCTGATGGAATGCACAACTGAAGATGGTAATGTCAGTATTACCGATTTTCGCCCTCTCGACAAAACACCAACCGGAAACCGGTTCCTCGTTTTTGCTCTCTTCCCGGATAGTGATGTAAATGTCAGGATTTACAGGCACAGGGATGCTTCAAAAATAATGGTCGCCGCTGGAAAAAGTATATTCATCCGCACACATCCGGGGCATATAGGGAAGCTAATGGCAGACTATGAAGGTGGTGGATTGAGAGGCGCCGGTACCTGCCCGGTAAATGCCAGTACTGCTGAACAGTCTATACAAGAAATTGTCAATAAATTGAAACATTAGTATAATCTTCGCTTATTCCTTGCGAAGGCTTCTACTTAGAAAACTACCTGCTGTCGAGCAGGTTTTTTTGTGCAAAAAATTATTTGCAAGTCAATAATTGCACACATGCCTGTAGATCACCCTGATAAAATATCTCAAACGAGATTATTTCGAAAATCATTCTATAGCTATATATATTAATATATAAGAGATGATTATTGAGGGAGAAATTCTTGTGCTCATGAAAATTGGAGCAATTATTGCAGATATTTCTAACCGGGTTCACAAAGGTGGAGCCTGAATCATGATTAACGGCAGGGGAAATTCCCCTGAAAATATACTGAACGCATAGATGTTGAACCGAAACTTTCATGTGAAGGGAGATTGTCATGAACACGAGCACGTTGAAACAAGTTTTCACAGTGATTTTAATTCTGGGATTAACTACAGGAGTATTTGCAAGATTCGACCTTTGGGGGCCCGAAGACGGTGTACAGATTCGCCAGGGACATCATCTCAATTTTCTTGGCACAGGAGTAGCCGCGGATGGTGAAGGAAACTGGTGTGTAACGTGGGCTGACGGACACACCGGATCACAAGATATTTACGCCCAACTGTTTAACTCAGATGGCGAAGAGCTTTGGACCGCTGGAGGGATCACTGTAGCAAATGGATCCTGGGCAGAGCAAACCCCTACCATAGTTTATGCCGGTGAAGATGAATGGGTAATCGCATGGTATGATTATCGAAATGATGATTACCTGCAAGCAGACGGTGAGCTTTACGCCCAGCGTCTTTCCGCAAACGGAACTTTACTCTGGGACGATGGTGTCCTTGTGGCTGATCTTCAGGTGGAGAGCCAATTGATCGACCTTTATCCCACTTCAGACGGTGATATTATTGCCGTTTGGGCACTCTTCAGAAATCGACTGGAAATTATAGCGCAACGCTTAAATACTGAAGGTGATCCTGTCTGGAATGATGATGGAGTTAGCATCTCAGATAGTGTTAACTGGCGATACTCGACCTCAATTAATGAGAATGATGAACTTCTTGTAGTCTGGTCGAAAGGTAACAGGGAAGAACAGATTTTTGCTGAAAAACTTACCTCTGAAGGTGAGCTTGCATGGAGTGAAGGAAATGGTGTCCTGGTTTCAGCTACTGATCAGTACTATCGGCATCACAGCATCGCATCAGATGGCGACGGTGGTGCTTTTGTCGCCTGGTCTGATCCCTCAGAAAGCGAAATTAAAGGACAATATCTGAATTCAAGCGGGGAAAACCTTTGGGAAGACAATGGAGCCCTGCTTGCCGAAACCCAATATAGGAATGCTACCGCTTTAGAACTCCATTCGAATTCCTCCGGTCAACTGTTTGTTGCCTGGGGTTCTTACGAAGAGGATGGTTGGCCCGAACATGTATATTCACAACTTGTAAATTCAGAAGATGGGGCACCTGTATTTAATTTTGGAGAAGAGGAACCGGATGTATATGGAATCCAGGTATCCTCTGATGATGATAATGCTGATCTTACCGGTATAATTTCCGATGGATCAAATGGAGTTATTGTCTATTACAATGTCAATAATGAGCCAGAAAGCCATTCCTATTCAATGCAGCGAATTTCAGAAAATGGGAATTCTGTCTGGGAAGAAGAAGGAAATATATTAACGCAACAGAACAGGCCATGTCCGCAAGCTCATTCTCCACTGATCATAGACGATAATGTATTTTATGTCTGGCGTGATATCCGTCCTGAAGCTGGTGGGCTTTATTTCCAGAAATATTCACTTGACAACCTGACACCTACTTTTAATGAAGAGGGCAGAAATATTGTCCGTGGTGTTCATTATAATACCAAACGGTCACGAATTCTCAGGTCAGGTGAATCAGTCTATACAGCCTGGATTGACGAACGTTATGCCGGTTACATCACCATGCCGTATGTCCAGTTGAGTGATTTTGAATCGGGTGAACCGCAGTGGGAAACTAACGGTATCCCGTTATTGACCGAACTGCCTCCCAATAACGATAGCATTCAACGCTACCACGCAGATTCGTTGAGGATAATCGAGGACGAAAATGGCGGTATGATAGCTTTCTGGCAGGCATACAGCGATCGATCAACTGCCGTTTACGCACAAAGGATAAATGACAGCGGTAATCTGCTTTGGGGTGAAGCTTCGCTGCAGATAACATCGCAGTTGGATGAATTTGGTGAAGCAGGTAGTCCCTATCCTGTAATGCTTGATGACGGTAATATCCTGGTTTTCCATACAGTAATGAACAATGAAACCGACTGGACTTTCGACTTGTGGGTACAAAAAGTTGACCTGGACGGAAACCTTGGATTTGAGGATGGAAACGGAATTGAGCTGATTGATAGTGAGGATGATTGTAAAATTCATGATGTTATTCTCCTTGAAGATGGTTCTGTTTACGTTAGTTTCTCGGTAGAAGGTCATTCAAATTATTCAGCTATTTACGGTATGGCTGTGGATGTAGATGGCGAATTGGTATGGGACGAACCCTTGTTACTCTTTGAATCAGAACAAGCTCATCTGTACCAGATAGAATCGACAATTGTTGACGATCAGATTGTAGTTGTCTGGGAACGGTATGATCTTGAAGACTACCGTTATTCGCTGTTATCTCAGAGGATTTCGCTTGATGGCGAGATATCCTTCGATGAAGGCGGAATGGAGATTAATGATCAGGATGAATTATGCGGGAAAATTTCCGTTGCAGCGAGCGATGACGATGCTTTCTGGCTTACCTGGGTAAAGAGTGTAGGACGTTATGAATATCAATTATTCACCATGCTTTACGATCTTGATGGTAATCCACTCCTGGATCCTGACACAGGTATTGCTGTAGGCGAGATACTCACTCATGGTTTTCCAAACAAGGTTATGTCTGACAATGAGGGCGGAATATACCTGTTCTGGCAACAAGGTAATGAATGGAATAATTCAGATTTCGCCTATACCCATCTAACAAGAGATGGTTCAATTGCAAGTGATGAATATGGTGAAAACGGTGTGTACCTGACAAGTGCTTTCAACCAGCAAAGTGAACTGTACATTGCACCTGACGGTGAACACGGAGTCCTCACTGCATGGACAGATTTCCGGGGTACTATGGTGGAAGAACATCAGGACGATGTCTATATCATGCGAGTAAACGATCTTACAGTTACAAATGGTGTTGGAAAGAACAGTTCAGTCGAAACACCCATGGTATGGCAGCTTGATACGGCGTATCCGAATCCATTCAATCCGAGCACGACAATAGCCTTCAGTGTTCCTACTGCATCAAAGATTACACTAACAGTCTTTGACGTCCTGGGACGCGAGGTAACCAGATTGGTGGATGGTAAGATATCTGCAGGGAAACAATCAGTAGTCTGGAACGGAAGAGATTCCCGCGGTGGACAGGCAGCGTCAGGAATGTACTTCTACAAACTTGAAGGCGAAAATGTAAATCTTTCCCAGAAAATGGTATTGATGAAATAATAACACCACCCTATAAGAACATATTCCCTCTGAGTAAAAACCCGGCTTCTGCCGGGTTTTTTGGTGCTCCCGGTTGAGTTACTTTTCAGTTATAGCATTGCTCGGAAGTAAGTTCGCATGTTGTAGGGGCAGGATTTATCCGCCCGTGATTGAGTCAATTGGACTGGGCGGATAAATCCTGCCCCTACATTCACATGTATCAAATGATAATCCTTA
>JAVCCM010000140.1 GCA_030765455.1 Candidatus Electryonea clarkiae
TAAGGATTATCATTTGATACATGTGAATGTAGGGGCAGGATTTATCCGCCCAGTCCAATTGACTCAATCACGGGCGGATAAATCCTGCCCCTACAACATGCGAACTTACTTCCGAGCAATGCTATAAAAATAGTATCTTGAACTCCTATAGAAAACTGAGATAACGCTTCAAAGACCATGTAATATGCTCTCCTAAAGAGACAAGCCCTCCCCCACTCCTCCAGAAGCAAAGTGTACGAAGTTTTTTCCCGGGAATAGCGATTATGCCCGAACGAAAAAATGTTCAAACTGAAAAGACCCCACAAACGCAGGGTCTTTCAATAACACAAAAGTTGATATCTTTATTTCATCAGGATCAGACGTTGAGTTTGGTTCACATTTCCTGTATTGAACCTGACAAAATAAACACCTGAAGATAGTGAAGAAGCGTCAAAATTGGTCTTGTAGCCTCCAACACCGAAGAAATCATTCACCAGCGATGTCACCATACGTCCATTAACATCATAAACATTGATTGAGACATCACCCGGCTGGGTAACACTGAACTTCAATTGAGTATTAGGATTAAAGGGATTTGGATAGGCAGGATCAAGTTTGCTTTGTCCCGGAAGTTCCGCCAACAAACGCTCCTTGATAATACCTAATGTGATATCTGTAACTCTCGAGAATTCACCAAGTGTAAAATCTGGATTTACGTCTTCGTCATCGGAATCCAATGAGCAGATCATACCATTATCCGGGGAGAGGAATGTATAAGAATACTCCTCTTCAGCCAAATAAAGGTTACCATCATCATCCTCTTCGTAACTCTTGGTATAAGACTGTAATCTAAGGCAATCGAAAGTCCCCGTCAGGTCGGTGACAGAACCCCAAGCGTCGATACTGAAATATATGGAATCAAGCTGTGTTCCACTAAAATCAAATTCATGGATATATAACCATTCATCGCCGTATTCCATAGGGAATGTGTATAAAGGACCGGTAGTTTCAATAGGCACGATGTATGTTGTATCCTGTTCTGAAAAATAAATAGAAAGTCCATATTGATAATAACCTGTCTCGTCTATCCGGCCAAAACTGTAAAAAAAGGTTGTAGTCTCAGGGGGACCCGGTTCATATTGAGCAAAATTTGCATCGGGAAAACTTTCAGCGCCTGGAATACCTGCTGGGCTTACCGAAATCAGTACACGCTCACCTTCAGCTATTATTTCTGAATAATCCCAAGCCTGATCGGCACCATCAGATCCCACATCCAGGGTAATTCCACCTTCTGATTCCATTGAAGTCGTCTGGGTACCACTTGGTGCGATAAAGTCTTCATATTCGATGGTAACCTGTGCTAATACCATTGATGAAAGACATAAAGTTAATACTGCAATCAAAATACTCTTCACAAAAGTCACTTAAACCTCCTCAGGTTGTACTTGAAATTTCAGGAATACCCGGTTTCATGATGTCATAAATGAATTTCAGGCGCCTGAAAATGGATACTGTTTTAGCAGAATAATTCGTCTTGTGAGAATAGTAATCTGCTAAACTACACTAGTATTAAAATATTTGCCGTAATATAAAGCGATGTGAATGAAATCAAATATCCAAAATATAACAAACGGAGAATATTCCTAAGAGAAGAAAATCCATAGCCAATGCTAAATTAGAATCTAATTGCAATATTGGGACAGAGTATATTCCATAATTGAATTTACCTATCCAATGGTCTGTCATGGTCTCTTTTATAATTAGCAATCATGGTTATCCTGAAAGTAGTGATTGTCTGGATTCCAAAGTTAATTAGATCATAGTTTATGGTTTTAACTGAGGTCTAATCGATTCTTACTGAAGTCATTTGGACGGTTCGTGTCAGCCTTCGTTCTGATAATCATTGAAATCGTAAAAGTACTCGTCCACAAATTCGGTATCCTGCTTTTTTATACTTCTGCGAATTCGCCGGCTATCGAAGAATATCATTCGTAGAAAAGACCAGTCGCCGAAACGGTCAAATTTCCGCGCGGAGGTTACCACTGGTGCATCCCAGAGAGTTCGGTACGGCATTCCAAATTCTTTTCCCCAGGTACGTAAACGACGACCGAAATTAAAATCCTCAGACATGACTAAATTCTCATCGAATCCATTGATGGCATCGAATGCCCTTCTTGTAGTCCAGAAAACCCCACAAGATACCCCGGTCAGACGAACCAATATTCGCAAGATAGCTTCACAAACCGAAATTCCTGCGCTCCGTCTATCATGCCGAACATCAACACCGCCACCCACCGCGCCATGATCAATCTCTTCGACCAATCGACGTAACATCTCCGGATGAATCTGGCTGTCAGCGTCGCAGGTAACAATTATATCCCCGGATGATTCCCTGACGCCATGGTTACGTATCTTCGAGAGACATCGACTCTGGTCCAATAAGCATGTGGCGTGGAATTTTGCTGCAATACTTTCCGTACCATCGGTGCAACGATTGAGTACCACAACAGTCTCCACAGGAACGTCTATTCTTGAACCGGCAACCAGGATTGCCTGGAGACACTTCTCCAGGTAACGCTCCTCATTATGTGCAGGTACTACAACCGAAATACTTCTTACCTGGCTCATATTCTTTCAACAATGTGAGATATGTTTAAAAGTGCATCTGTTTTTAATGAGCCTTCTCCTTTGTTATGAATTAATAGCATGAACTTTACGTCTATAATGGTCCTGTACCATTGAGTTATTGAAAATTTCGGTATTCAGGTGTTCAAACTCCAGGTGGTTTGGCAATTTACCAAATAAAGGAGTTCCTCCGCCAAGCAATATAGGGATCCTGGTTATGATCAACTCATCGATTAGATCTTCGGCTAAAAAGCTTTGTATCGTTTTCCCTCCGTCAATATAAAGATTGTTAAAGCTTTGTTCATGCAACGTTGTTAATACCGTCTGCAATGATCCGGAAATGATTTCAGCTTTATCACCATATCCATCCGGGATAGACCTCAGTGTTCTGCTCAATACAAACACTGGTTTGCTGTAAGGCCATTCAATATCGAATCCGCAAACTGTCTCAAATGTGATACGTCCCATCACCAACGCATCGATCCCATCCATGAAATCAGCATAACCAAAATCACTTTTTTCAGGATTTGGAACAGCATTCAACCATTCTAATTTCCCATCCCTGTCGGCGATGTAGCTGTCAAGGCTGGTAGCTATATAAACAATGTTAGACATGTATTTTTCCTCATTAGATGTAAGATATATGTATGATCAAAATGTCTTAAGAAAATATAAGACTTTCAATCAGATAAAGCCCTGCTGCCTTAACTTGGCTCTTTTGTTTGTTTGGGAGTGATTTGAAGATAAAGCTCTGTATTCTCGGGTAGAGCTTAAAAGATGTATCGAAATGTTCTCGGAGTGGTACGATAAGTCAGAGGAAGAAATGTAAAACTTTGATGAAAAAAAAGTGATTGAACTTGAAATCAATATAGAAAAACAACTACACTTTCAATCCTTGAATCACACGTGAAGAAAAGTCCGAAAGCTTGTGAAGATTTGCACAGGGATGTTGAAAAAGGGCTCGAAAAAGGAAATACAGAAATAACGGTGGGACAAAAAAACGAAGCGACACATTCCATCCGTGCGGGATAACCTGATCATTATTTAACTGGAGAAATTATGTTAAAGAGAAAATTTAATGTGCTGCAAATATGTGCAATGATTTTATTGTTAGCATTATCTCAAGCCGGATGCGAGAAATCAAATAACGAAAATAAATTTGGTGAACTCAGTACTTTAGCTTCTGGCAAAACCGACAAATGTATGGAAGCTCATGGTTTTACTGAGATCTACGAACACATATTATTTCCATTAAGAGATTTGAAAATTAGAATTTGCGAAATTGGGATAGCAGGCGGAGGTTCACTTGTTTTATGGCAAGAATATTTTAAAAATTCAACAGTTTATGCGATAGATATAGATGAGTATGCTAAACTCAATTCACAGAGAGTAAAAACTTTTGTTGCAGACCAGGCAAACAGAGATCAACTACAATCCTTTATTGACAAGTATGATGGTGATTTTGATTTTATTCTTGATGATGGCGGGCACTCGATGGAGCAACAGCAAGTAAGCTTTGGTTTTCTATTTAAGCATGTAAAACCTGGCGGTTATTACATTATTGAAGATGTACAAACATCTCTTCCCTATTATTATGGCGGATTTGGTGTCAATGAAGACGAAAATAATACTTCACTAAAAATGATTAATAATTTTGTAAAATCAGCGCATATAAAAAGCCAATACCTGACATCAGAGGAAGAAGAATATTTGGACAATCATATCGAGTATTGTAATCTATTTTTTAGAAATGGTATTGGACATAGCATAGCATGTGTTTTTAAAAAAGCCGATTCCGATAAGCCTGTAGGCTCAACTATGAAGAAGTTTTGATTTGAATTAATTATAAATCAATTTGTTATCCTTGAGCTGTGTACAAATGCAGCAGATGTAAAATCTTCATAGAAAGACGCTATCTGTCTGAACTACCGACAGAGACACACCAATAAGCGAGCAAAGACATGAAAAGGCAGCAATCAATCTGGTAGGTGAGTATATAGATTCCCACCGAGCTAAAGAATAACAGCTCTGATGACAAATCGCCTTGCTTAAATGCTATGGAGCGAACAAAAATTCTTACAAATGAATACGTTTAAACGAAGATAAAAAATGTCAACTAATCGTGAAGAAGAATCCAAAGAGATGAACAATTATTCAGGAGAGAATAATAACATGATTGAAAATGACTCAACCAAAAAAGTACTCGAGCAATTAGGTTTTGATGAATGGTTTCAAAACAGGAGCGATCAACTTACAGGAGAAAATTTTTCTGTCGCCAGGATTATCGAGGTAAATAAAAACAATTATAAAGTCTGTGACGGTCAGCATGATATATTTGCAGAATTAACCGGTAAGTTTATGTTTAACATTGAAAACAGTATTGACTATCCAACTGTAGGCGACTGGGTTGTTGTACAATGTTTTGACGATTTTTCAATGGCAACTATACATGATATTTTACCTCGAAAATCATTATTAAAACGTAAAGATCCCGGCAAAGCAGTCGAGTTCCAATTGATAGCGGCAAATATCGATTACGCTTTTATAATGCAATCTGTAGATTCAAATTTTGATTTAAATCGGTTAGAAAGATATTTGGTGATGGCGAATGAGAGTAAAATCCAACCAATTGTTGTGTTAAGTAAAACGGATTTGATATCAAGTGAGGAACTTGCTGAAATTAATGAGAAAATTGAGCGGTTTAAGAACAAATATCTATTCCTGCCGATCAGTAATGTGGATGGAGATGGGATAAATACCTTAAAAAACGAACTCAATTCAGGAAAAACATACTGCTTATTGGGATCATCAGGAGTGGGCAAGACGACACTACTCAATAATTTGCTTGGCGAAAATAAATTTGATGTGAACGAGGTGAGAGAAAAAGATGATAAAGGCAGACATACTACAACTAAAAGACAACTCGTTATCTTAGAATCCGGAAATATATTTATTGATACTCCCGGGATGCGAGAACTTGGCAATTTTGCTGTTGATACCGGTATAGAAGAAACTTTCAATGAAATTGATTCGTTTGCTCGCCAATGCCGTTTCACGGATTGTACTCATACAAACGAAGAAAGCTGTGCTGTTATGGCTGCTGTAGAGGAAGGAATTATAGATGGTGACAGCTATAATAATTTTCTCAAGCTTAAAAAAGAATCAGCACATTACGAGATGTCATATTTAGATAAACGCAGGAAAGATAAAGCGTTCGGCAAACAACTTAAGAATTATAAAAAAACGATGAGAAAAAAATAATTTTGCCGGATCACGACTTCAGATGGTAATCATGGAGCGGAAAAGCTCAAGTTGCATAAAGAGGAGAGGTGATGATAAAAGTAGATGGCGGAATATCAGCCATGAAAACAACGGGTGCGTTCCTTAAAGTTGGTACGTGATCAGAAACGCTGTCGAGAGTTCTCGACCAAGCATTCGAACACCCGCAGGAACCAGAGGAACACGCCACCGCACTTTTAGCCGGCGGAATTATGCAGCATGGTTACCAGTGCGGGATGATTTGGGGCGCGGCACTTGCCGCGGGGGCGCAGGCGTATCGACTTTATGGTGCAGGTCCGAAAGCTGAAGCCGGGGCAATCAAAGCAGCACAGAGGATTGTAGAATCATTTCGTGCTCAAAAGAACCATATTAATTGCCTCGAAATAACAGAAATTGATAAGTCATCTACTACTTTGCAGATGATCATGTTCTTTCTTGTAAAAGGCGGAACTATTGGTTGCTTTCGTATGGCGGCAAAGTATGCGCCGGTGGCATTTAGTGAGATAAATTCTGCTTTTTCCGAAGACAATATCGAAGCACCCTCCCCCCCAGTAAGCTGCGCTGCAATTCTGGCAGAAAAGATGGGCTTATCCGAACAGCATATTGTAATGTTAGCAGGATTTGCGGGTGGTATCGGCTTATGTGGTGGTGCCTGTGGAGCATTGGGAGCAGCGATTTGGATCATGGAATATAACAGAGGTAAGGAAGAAGCCACTAAGATGGATTTTAAAAATCCCGCTGCCTTAGATAAGATTGAAAGATTTTTAAAATGTACTGATTATAAATTCGATTGTTCCGAAACAGTCGGGCGGAAATTTGAGAATATCGACGACCATGCTGCATACCTGCGCGATGGAGGCTGCTCGGAAATTATCGAAACATTAGCTGCTGAATAAATCTGCAAGATACGCTATCTTGATTGTTGAAGATTATAAATGATATCATAACTACATGAATTAATAAAGGATGAGACACAAATGAAAACAATCGTATATATGAAATATGGATCACCAGATGTTCTACGGCTCAAAGAGATTGAAAAGCCAGTCCCAAAAGAAAATCAAGTACGAATAAGAATTGAGGCGACAACAGTAACAGCTACAGAGTGTACCTTTCGTAAAGGTGTGCCATTTTTTGCGAGACTATTCACTGGTCTCACAAAACCTAAAATCACTACTTTGGGAGAGGAACTCGCCGGTGAGGTTGAAGCGGTAGGTAGAGATGTAAAACGGTTTAAAGCAGGTGACAAAGTGTTTGGTACAGCCGGTACCGGTTTTGGCGCCTATGCCGAGTATATCTGTCTGCCCGAAGAAGGTGAATTTGTTATAAAGCCAACTAATATATCCTACGAAGAAGCAGCCTGCTGTGATGGGGTATTAACAGCGTTACCGTTCCTGCGAGATACAGGCAATATTCAGAGCGGACAGCAAGTACTTATCAATGGAGCATCCGGAAGTATTGGTACTGCTTCAGTGCAACTTGCCAGACATTTTGGAGCGGAAGTCACCGGGGTTTGCAGCGCCATAAATGTTGATATGGTGAAATCTCTGGGAGCTGATCATGTCATTGATTATACTAAAGAGGACTTTACCAGATCTGGTGAAACCTATGACATAATTTTTGATACGGTAGGTAAGATTTCATTCTCACGTTGTAAAAGATCTTTGAATCCAAAGGGAATCTTTCTTGAGGCTGCAATTGGGCTGTCAATATTTCCTCACGTAATTTTGACTTCTTTGTTCGGTAGTAAGAGAGCAAAGATTGCTGCAACAGGTCTAAGACCTCCCAGCGAGAAGGCTAAAGATCTACTCTTCCTCAAAGAACTTACGGAAGCAGGAAAGTATAAGGCAGTCATTGATAGAAGCTATCCGTTGGAACAGATAGCTGAAGCACATAGTTATGTCGAGAAAGGACATAAAAAAGGAAACGTAGTAATAACTGTGGATCACAACTAAAAAGCAGAATTCCTTATGAAAAAGAGATATTACCTTTCGATGCTGAGTATGTATTTACTGATTCTAACATTTGACAGTGTCTATTATTTTGTTCACAAATCATTTGGGACACTCGCTGTTACAGCTATAGCTCATCTGGTCCTTTATGGCTTTATAAATTTCGTTGGAGTCTATTTCCTTTATAAACCAATTGATCATCTATTCATTCAGGGTAAGGCTACTGAAAAGGCAAAGAAACGGATTAAAAATCTCGCCTGGTACTCATCGGGCTGGATATTTCTTCTTGGCTCCTTTTATGTATTTAACACTTTTACTGTTTTTTATCTTTTCCCAAATGATATTCCGCAATTTTCACCGGAAAAAGTACCTGCATCATTTCTATTGTTAAACATGATTCCTTCCTTACTGTTCATGTATGCCATTCTTCCTGCCTTTATCACCTATTTCTTAATCAATGATTTCAACCTTGATCTCAAAACGAAAGTTTACTTTCAATTTCAAATTCTTTACCCGGTTGGGAAAAAGAGAATAGGGATGACTTTACTATTAGTATTTATTATCCTTGTATTTATACCGACTTTGTTTGTTATATTGGATTTAACCTTCCTTTCAGCCATGAAAAATCATTATACAGAGTTCACAAGTTTGAATGCCGTCGGTATTACAATAGTGGATCGATTTGTAGTCCTGATCGGGATGATTTTTGCAGCAATCTTTATAACTCGCTCTTTTACAAAACCAATCTATTCACTTCTAAATAATATCGACAAGTTACGTGAGGGAGATTTTTCTACCAGGGCAGCTATAATTGCTGAGGATGAAATTGGCTTATTGACTAATAATTTTAATGAAATGGTTCAAGAGCTGGAAATTTCACACAATGATTTGGAAGAACACAACCGGACACTTGAAGATAAAGTAAGAGAACGAACCCGTGCACTCGAAGAAAACCAGGTAAAACTAGTACAGTCTGAAAAAATGGCGTCGCTTGGCAATCTTGTAGCCGGAGTTTCTCATGAGATTAATAATCCTATGGGTGCAATTAACAGCACAAATAAAGGGACATCTGATATACTTGAGAGATTATTAAGCATCATATCAGAAACGAATACATTAGAAGAACTTCGAAATGATAAAAAATTCCAGAAATATATCTCTTTAATGCAAAAAAACAACGAAGTCTCTAAGCTGGCAGGTGAGAGAATAACAAAAATTGTACAGACACTTAAAAACTTTGCCCGCCTTGATGAAGCAGAATTTCAACTTGCTGATATTCATAAAGGTATAGAGGATACGCTGGTGTTACTGCACCATGAACTAAAATACCGTATTAAAGTAAAAACAGAATTTGGCAAAATACCAAAGATCCACTGTTATCCCAACCAGTTGAACCAAGTATTTATGAATATCACTATGAATGCTATCCAAGCGATTGATGAAAAGGGTGAAATCAATATAAAAACCTGGTCAGATGAGACTAATGTAAACATTGAAATTTCTGACAATGGCAGGGGTATTCCAGCTGAAAGTCTCGAAAAAATATTTGATCCCGGATTTACAACAAAATCTTCCGGAGTCGGTACGGGCTTAGGTCTGTCTATCGTGTATAATATAATTGAAGCGCATAAGGGTGATATCAAGGCTGAATCTTTGCCCGGTGAAGGAAGTACATTTATCCTGAGAATACCTCTAAATATTGGATAATGAGTAAGACATGTGGCTGGGAATCGTCATGATGCAAGTAACTAAAGTATTCCAACCATTCAAGCAGCGTAATACCTAAGAACAAAGAACAAAAAAAAAGGAGAAAAGAGTATGAAGACCAGAATTACAATGATATTATTTATCAGTATTTTATTGCTATCAAATTTATATGCAGAAGACAATGACACAAGACTACAGGCGAGAATAGATTCACTTGAGACAAGATTGGCTGGAATCTATATGGAACAGGTTGATAATAATCCCTATGCTTCAGGTGAAACACGAAATTGGGGAAGTGGTTATTTTGTTGGAGCTAAAGCGGGCGCAAATTATACAATGAACATTGAAATAGGTTATATGTTAAAAATTAAGAAGAACCCACTGGCGTCTTTATCCAGAGAATATATTGGGGGGAAAACAAGTTATAGACTTGGATTAAGTGCAGGTATGCTAATGTTTATGGATGAACCTGTTTTTAAGAATGATTCAACTTTTTATATATCTAACGGTTATGGACCTTACGGGAAAATAAATTTCGGTTCGCCGGTTCTTCTAAATTTTATTAGTTTTGCCTGGCATTTAAAATTTATGCATACAATTCCGACAACAGAGAACGACCATAATATTACAGAAGCAAGAATGGCGTATGGGTACGGTAATGATATTGAATTCTGGTTAACAGAAAATGCTGTTGCATCTATAGGATTTACAGATGAAAGAGATTCAATGTTTGGAGAAAACAAAGATGATCCGATCTATCCCCCAAAAGTTAGATTTGTATTTGGATTTAAAACATTTTTCTAACGTCAAAAAGGTGTAACAATGAATTTAGAAAGAAAGGCCGCAATAATTGTAGGGGTATTATTTATAATTTCGACAGTTGCCGGGATTCTGACTGTTGTTTTATTAGAACATCTTTTAAAGGATCCGGATTATCTTACCAAGGTTGCAGCAAATGAAACCCAGGTGATAATAGGCGCGATCTTTGACTTAATTTGTGCCGGAGCATTTGTCGGTATTGCAATTATAATATTTCCAGTATTAAAAAAACATAATGAAAATATAGCTATCGGGTATGTTGTAGGAAGGAGTTTTGAGGCGGTACCGTTTGTTATTGGTGTAACCAGCCTGCTATCATTATTGATATTAAGCCAGGAATATGTACAAGCAGAAGTCCCGGACGTTTCCAGTTTTCTACCTTTAGGCTCTTTATTATTAACAGTACGTGATTGGTCAAATATGCTGGGAGCCAGATTATTTTGTGGCATAGCTGCTCTACCATTTTATTATCTATTGTATCAAACAAAGCTTGTTCCACGGTTTATATCAATCTGGGGTCTTATTGGAACCATATTGTATTTATCCGCAGCGATGTTAATAATGTTCGGTCTAAGTCCTGTCGCGATGATCTCGGTCTTATTAACTCTTCCATTTGCGTTGAATGAAATGGCACTGGCGGTATGGCTGATAGTCAAAGGATTCAATTCAGATGTAATCGTTTCCCGGTCTGCCTAACTGGATATGAACAATAATAAACTGGTTACACTCGCAAAGAGCATAGCTTATGTCGCTGTTTGTTTACTCGACGGCGTAGTTTGTTTTATTCTATGAATTATTCCTTATCTTTTGTACGTTTTTCATGCTTCTAAATAGGGTCTCCTGAATAAATCAATTACCCTTATAAGGGGAGAGATTGAGCGTTGTTTTTCCTATCTTTTGTGCAAGGATACTGATTAAAACAGTCCAAAACCTTTGCACTTCAGGATGGGAAAA
>JAVCCM010000053.1 GCA_030765455.1 Candidatus Electryonea clarkiae
AGGCAATTGAAGTCTCGAAAGACCAACGTCCTGCATTATGCCTCTGACTTTCCCAAGTTTCGCCTGCATCTTCTGTATGAAGAATTGTTCCATGATCAACACCAATCCAACCTGAATTACTGTCAGTGAAACAGATTCCTAAAGCAATTTCGAGAGTATCTGGTCCCATGGAAGTCCAATTTTCACCACCATCAACTGTTTTTAAAATGTGACCATCTGGTGATCTGCCAGAAGTCCAACCGATTTCGGAGTTTAAAAAGAAAATGTTGTTTGTAGAGTAGTGTAACCTTGAAACAACTGCCCAGGTTTCGCCCTGATTGACAGTTTTAAATAAGAAACCATCATCAAATAATGTGCTATCAACACCTCCGAAAACGTAACCAGTATCATCACTGACAAATTGCAGGTCCTTGAAATATGCTACATTATCAAAATATCGCACATCCCAATTTTCGCCACCGTCATGCGTTTCGATAAACGTGCCGAATTCCCCGCCCGCCATAATGTGATCTTCATCCAGAACGAACACCGTTGTTAAATCATTCCCCTGGGGCCAGGGACTTTGCCATTGCCAGTCACTCTCTTCCTGCGCATATATAGCAGTGCTAATGAATAATCCAGTGATAATTGAGAAGAGGAAGAAAATTTTGATCCAATAGTTTTTCAGCAAGCATAAATACTTCATAATCATATCCTTATAGACATATTAAATGGATTACAACATAATAGAACCAAAGAATTCAATTGAGATGTGGATGGTAAAATTAGTCCAGTAATCGTCTGGGATTCAGTTCGTGGTTGTTCCTGAATTATGCCGATAAACAACCGACAGCAAAAAACAGGCAGACCGGATGGGAATAAGTTTCCAATTCGTAAAATCTTGAAGCTGTCGAAAGAAAAACCTGACAGCATAAGCTTCTTATAAAATTGAATGATCAACTTGACCCCTCGTCAAAGGATTCAATCTTTACAAAGCGAGCTTCTGTATTTTAGACTGGATTCCCGGGTCAAGCCCGAGAATGACACATTCTGACGGTTTGTTCAGCTCGCTACTAATTACATTGGGGATGTGGTTAGTGAACAAGAATAGTTGCTATATATTCTAAGCATTATATTATTACATGTCAAGACCTTTTGGCTAAAAAATAAAGTAAACCTATATTATCCGTTCCCAACTCATTGGGTTTGGGAAAATCGTGATTCTAACCACTTAATTTGACTAACTTTTGGAATTTAATACCGTCTGTCCCTATTTTTCTTCTTAATGTCACTCTGAAAATAATAATGCTTTCTATCTTTACCTTAATAATGTAATCTTTTTGTTCTGAGAAAATGAATTATTATGAACATTGATTATATAATTGCCGGATGACACCAATGTTCCGCTTCTGCTTAAGCCATCCCATGAATATCTTTGCAATCCTGAACTGTTTGAATCATCACTTATTGATTTAACTAACTTACCATGAATATTATATATCATTATTGAAAGTGGAAAGTCCTGTGATTTGAAAATATCAATCGATACATTTGAATTAAATGGATTCGGATATGTATCAACCAGGAAGTAAGAAGAGGGAAATGAAATACAATTATCTTCAGAATGAATTGAGGTTATAACATCGGTAGCACTCCAGATGCCATAACCATATGTGCCGATATAAGCTGTTCGTGTATCTGACGAGAAAGCTATATAGGGTGAACGATTGTTGTATGGTCCTTCAAGCCTGTCCCAGGAATCACCAAAATTATATGTTGAATATATCCCTTCTTGCGTAGCCACTAATAGAAGATTATCATTCAATGGATGAATTATAGCTTTCCAAAAACCTCTTTCGACTTGAATGTAATCTATAATATTAGCAAAATTCCTGCCACCATTAGAAGAATATAGAAGTCGTTCTTCACCATATGGATCAAAGGCATAAGCTATTACTTCCTCGCTATCTTGCGAAAATGCTAAAGAATATAAGATTCCACCTGGATCTGATATTCTTCCGAATGATCTTGCGGAATTTGTACTCATATATAGCCCTTCCTGACCGAAGTAAACATTATCGTCATCGTTTATGCCCGCAACAATTGTATAAATTGGTCCAGAACCCATATCATCAATGTCAACTTGTTCAAACGACCCATATGTACCATAATCTTCACTCCTATAAAATCTACTATTCATGCCAAGATAAACTATATTTGTCTCTCCAGGATGTATTGCAAGAGAGTAGATTGGATCACTATCATATCTTTCGAATGCTATGTCTTCAACGGAATCTCCGCCATTAAAACTTCTTTTTAAGTATTCACCGCCCCAGTACAAAGTATCAGGATATAAATGGTCGATAGCGATTGTTAAAACCTCCTCAGTAGCTATTCTTTGCCAGTTTTCTCCACGATCTGACGTTTTCCATAAACCGTTATCTCCTCCAACATATGCAATCTCAGGTTCAGTTGGATGGGGTACGATAACGTTAATACTGACGTTATCGATTCCCTCATCTGAATAGTAGATTGTGGATCCACCATCATCGGAGTGAAACAACCCGTAAAATGAGCCAAAATAAACAGAACTATCCCGGTGAGGATTAGAGATTATATTAGTTGCCCATCTTGGATTTGTTATGTAACTCTGAATCATTTCCCATGACTGCCCCTCATCTTCGCTTTTATAAATATTATCATTTACATGAACATAGAGATTACCTGAATTATCAATATGAAGATTTCGTACATATCCATATTGATCATCAGGAAAGGGAGTAAATTCGGTATCCCAGGTTGCACCACCATCTTGCGAATGAATTAATTGAGGTCTTTCAAAGTCTAAATTTCTTGCCCACATCGATTCTGTATCAACTGGATTTATTGTTAACATACCAGGACCTGGATTTGTACATAAAGTATCCCAGGTTTCTCCTCCATCAAAACTTTCCATTAACATTCCGGCAACAAATCCATATATCAGATGTTCTTCCTCGCCGGGAACAAATTCAATAACACTCCCATAATCAAATGTATCCCTGATAATATCTATGTTTTCCCAAGTCTCACCACAATCTTCAGATTTGTACAATCCATATGTTCTTGCTATGAAAATCGTTTGCTCTTCTTGTGGATGAAAAGCCAAGTCCATTATTTTAACGCTATCAGGCATTTCTCCGGTTATATTTTCCCAGTTAGCTCCACCATCATCGCTTATATAGAGCAGATTTGTCTCCCAAATGTCCGGGTAATCATAGACAATGAAACTTGCCCATATTTCCCCCTCCTGTTGTGGATTAACCTTAAGAATTTCAACTTGCCTATATCCACCAGTCCACCAGTTTGAACCAAATCTGTAGTATGATCCAAATGTAGTATCATCATGAAGCGGTAATCCTTCACTGATACTGAACCAGTTTTGACCACTATCTTCACTCTTCCAGATTCCACGTGCTCCTGTACCGCAATAGACGTCACTGGTATCATTGGGATCTATCGCGATTGATGTTACCCAGGCTCCATAAGGTCCACTATGAACCCACTCCTGTGCATTTGCTTTATAATTCAGTAATGCAATTACACCAACAAAAAGAATGATTTTTACTGTTCTTGAAACAAACATCTGTTTTCCACAAAAATTTATCTGAGTTATCAAAAGTTATCTTATAATCATCTCTATGATCCAGAGAAAATGCGTGTAAAGTTAATGGTGAAATCACTTTTGGGGAATGAAGATGGTAAAATTAGTTCAGTAATGATCAGGAAACCAGCTCGGAGTTGTCCCTGAATTATGCCGGCAAACAGCCGATAGCAAAAAACAGGCAGACCGGATGGGAAAAAGTTTCCAATTCGTAAAATCTTGAAGCTGTCGAAAGAAGAACCTGACAGCATAAGCTTCTTATAAAATTGACTGATCAACTTAACCCCTCGTCAAAGGATTCATTCTTTCACAAAGCGAGCTTCTGTATTTTAGACTGGATTCCCGGGTCAAGCCCGAGAATGACACATTCTGACGGTTTGTTCAGCTCGCTACTAATTACATTGGGGATGCGGTTAGTTAACAAGAATAGTTGTTATATTTAATATAATGCTTCATTTCACGATATCAAGACCTGTTAGCCTGAATCACAAAAAATTATCTCTAAGAGGTTTTCCCGTATATTTTTCTAAAAGAGATTCACTGTGTATAAATGTAGCCCGAATTCTTGAATCCGGGGAAATGAAACAGGAACTTCCGATATCAAATCGAACTTTTGCCATAATTACGTGGAATTGCGGAATCCCGGATTCAAGAATCCGGGCTACGTCACTGGATCTCACCACAACCTCCATTTTATGAATGAATTAGTTCAGAATATTGTCTTTTAGTATCAATTAACAATAATCTGAATAGGATAGATATAGTTATTAAAAATCCTGCGTTCAGCGTATAATAGTAATTTTCTTAGTTAGAAATTCATTTTCGGTTGTTAACATTAAAAAATATGTTCCACTGGTTACAAATCGATTACTTTCATCAGATCCGTTCCAATTGAGGTGGTGCTGTCCCGGCGACAAATTACCATCGAATAAACTTCTGACTAATTGTCCTTGAACGTTGAATATTGAAACATTAGAGAAATGATCATTTGATATATTTATCTTCACAGTAGTTGACTGGTTAAATGGATTTGGATAAGTCAAAATGATGGGTGAAACAGGGATAAATTCAATTTTCCTGCCATCATGAACGTCAGTAAATAAGTCATTCGCTTTCCAAACACCGTCATCATTTGTACAGACAAAGAGATCAGTACCGTCTGAAGAAAACTCTATTACTTTCACATTTCGATCATAAGGTCCGTCAATGTGATCCCAAGTATCTCCCATATCTTCTGATGAATAAATCCCATTGCTGGTACCTATCCAGATTGAATTGATGTTATTGTTGCGCAGAGCTACATCCTTTATAGTAACAACATCTTCTGGTTTTGAGATTTCAGTAAAAGTTTCTCCCCCATCGCTTGAATACATTAAATGTCTAAGAGTGTGGAACAACAACCCATCACTGTTCGGTAGAAGTATCATTGATCTCGCATACCCGGGGCTAGACAAGAGTTCCCAGTTTAGTCCTGAGTCTTCACTTCTATATAAACCATCTTTTTCAACATATACTATATCAGGATCTTCAGGTTCGACAGCAATTAATTCTATATATCGCTGATTTTCACCACCGTTAAAACTTCTCAAAATACCGAATCCGCCCTGATAAATTGTATCAGGATATTGGGGTGTAAAGGCAAGACATAAAGGATCTCTAACATTGATAGTTTGCCAGGAATCGCCACCATCCGTGCTCCGCCAGTGACCGTTATTGGTGAGTATATGATAATGATCCGAATCCGATGTTGGATTTACACAGAAATCGATAATTCCAGGATAACCGTTAGAAAACTCTTGCCCTCGAATCTGTGCGTCAGCTCCTCCATCGGATGTGTAATAAAATCCCCTGTTACCATCGATGAAGATTGAATTCTCATTCTCAGGATTTACTGAAAAACCAGCATGTAGCACAGTATTCATATCATCATTATATGCTTGAGTTGGGAAATATGGCGCTATTAACTCCCACGTTTCGCCGAAATCTGTACTTCGTGATAATCCCTGACGGACACTGGTATATAAATATCCAAAATCGTCCACATGAAGTCCGGCGCCATTTATCGGACTATTAGAGAATAGGTTTCCACCATTAGTAGAGTACATTATAAAATACTGATAAATCATATTTGTCGCCCATGCACACATTTGATCACTATTGTTTTCATCTATATACAAATCAATAATCGTTGTTGACATATTATCTTCGTACCGGTATCTATATTCGTCCCAATTCGCGCCAAAATCAGTGCTCTCAAATAGAATAAACGTACCTGTAGCAGCGAATAAATGACCACTATCCTCCGGATCAATCTCAATATCAAGACATCGGTTTAATGGATTGCCAGTAATTTCAATTTCTGACCAATTAATGCCGTAATTATAGCTTTTAAATAATCCTCCGCTATCTCCGCCGACTGCTGCATATAATATGTTAGTTGAATCCGGATGAAATTCAATATCGTAAATCCCCGAATTTTCGGGTAATCCCTCGCCTGCTACAGACCACTCATTTCCACCATCCGCACTCATCACTAATCCCAATTGCGATAATGCCCACACAGTATCGGGCGCGTTTGGAGAAAACATTATGTCATAGATTAAATAATGATCTCCTTCCGGCCTTAATGGCAGACCTGTTTCTACGATTGACCAATTATCGCCGGTATTTGTGCTTTGCCAAAGACCTTGTCTTCCTACACCAACCAGGACGTGAGTTGTGTCATGTGGATTTATTTCTACACAATAGACAGTGCATGAATAAGGACTATTGTGTGTCCATTCTTGAGCAAATGTTATTTGATTGAGGAATGCGATAGAATAAGAAAAAAGAAGGATTCTTACTATTCTTGAAAAAAACATCAGTTCTCCACGAAAATTTATCTGGATTATCAGAAGTTAACTTATAATCATCTCTACTGATCCAGAGAAAATGCATGTAAAGTTAATTGTGAAAGTGCTTTTAAGGGATGAAGATGGTATAATTAGTCCGGTAATAATCATAGTTTCAGTTTGGAGTTTACCCTGAAGTATGCCGGCAAACAGCCGATAGCCAAAAACAGGCAGACCGGATGGGAAAAAGTTTCCAATTCGTAAAATCTTGAAGCTGTCGAAAGAAAAACCTGACAGCATAAGCTTCTTATAAAATTGACTGAACAACTTAACCCCTCGTCAAAGGACTCAATCTTTACAAAGCGAGCTTCTGTATTTTAGACTGGATTCCCGGGTCAAGCCCGAGAATGACACATTCTGACGGTTTGTTCAGCTCGCTACTAATTACATTGGGGATGCGGTTAGTGAACAAGAATAGTTGCTATATATTCTAAGCATTATATTATTACATGTCAAGACTTGTTAGCCTGAATTATTATAAAATAATCTCCAGGAGATTTTCCGTATATTCTTTAAAAAGAAATTCTATAGATTCAATATACAGAACTATTGCAGGGCGCAATGTAGTCAAAATGGTGAAAATTTTGTGGTCATTTTGCGATTGATTTTGTAGTCAAAATAACTACAAAGTACATTGATGTGAGGGAAGAGAATTGAAAACGAGCTGAAAGATGAACATTAACTTAAAAGAAATTCACAGGATATAAGGATAATTAGGATTAACAGGATATGTAAACCCATCCTGAGAAACCCGACTCTGAAGAGTCGGGGCACCCACCTGAAGAAAACTAAAATTGATCAACAGCCTACGTATTTCGTATTGAGTCGTGACTGTGTGGTTAATTATCCTCCATCGCAATCTTAAGGACTTCATCCATGCGTTTCACAGGATAAAACTCTATTTTTGACCGCACTTCTTCAGGAACTTTTTCTAAATCCTTCTGATTGTCCCAGGGGATGATGACATGTTTTATCCGGGCTCGATTAGCGGCAACTACTTTTTCCCGTAATCCGCCGATAGGCAGAACCGTACCCTCCAAAGTCAGTTCTCCTGTCATCGAAACATCACTTCGGACTTTCCGTCCGCTGTATCTTGAGGCGAGGCAGGTACACATTGTAATTCCTGCGGAGGGACCGTCCTTGGGAGTGGCGCCTTCCGGGATATGCAAATGTAAATCCTGGCTGGTAAACACTCCTTTTTTTATTTTCAACTGCTGCATATGGGCTCTAATCCATGAAGTAGCGATCTGGGCGGATTCTTTCATTACATCGCCGAGTTGTCCGGTAATGCGCATATTTCCTTTGCCGGGCATCAGGACGGTTTCGATCTGGAGGGTCGTACCACCGACAGGTGTATATGCCAGTCCTGTCGCTACTCCAACACGTGATTTCCGGTTTTTCCAGGAGGGTGTTATGCGTCGCGGTCCCATGAATTCTGCTAGATTACTGCGTTTAACCACTACTTTTCCATCAGCACCGTTTTCGGCGACTTTTAACGCAACTTTTCGGCAGATCTTACCGATAGCTCTTTCCATGTTGCGAACACCGGCTTCACGGGTATAATAGATTACTATATCATCGAGGGCAGTATCTGTAAAACGAATCCTGCTCTTCTTCAACCCATTGGCTTCAATCTGTCTTGGAACGAGGTATTCCTTCGCGATCTGTACCTTTTCACTGGCGATGTATCCGGGAAGTTGGATCACTTCCATTCGATCACGTAGCGGAGGTGGAATAGCTTCGAGATAATTTGCGGTAGTGATAAAAAATATTGCGCTCAGGTCGAATTCTATGTCGATATAATGATCTGAAAAGGAGAAGTTTTGAGCTGGATCGAGCACCTCTAATAAGGCGGATGACGGATCGCCCCTGAAGTCGGATATAAGTTTATCCACCTCATCGAGCATAAAAACAGGGTTCCTGCATTCCACTTTTCTTAATCGCTGCAAAATCCGTCCGGGCATAGCTCCCACGTAAGTCCTTCGATGTCCTCGAATTTCTGCCTCGTCACGAACCCCACCTAATGCGAGCCTGATAAATTTTCTTCCCATAGCCCGCGCTATACTTTGACCGAGTGAGGTTTTACCTACACCAGGAGGACCAACTAAGCAAATAATCGGACCCTGTGCATCAGGCTTAAGTTTCCGTACCGCCAGTACCTCAAGGATACGCTCCTTGATATCCTCCAGTCCGAAATGATCCTCATCCAGAATTTTACGAGCCTTTTTCAGGTCGAGATGATCTTCTGTAAAAGTTTCCCAAGGTAATGTTACCAGATAATCAAGATAGGTGGTTATGACAGAATATTCCGATGATGCAGGATTCATCTTTTCCAGGCGTTTCAGTTCCTTTTCCGCTACTTCAAGCACCTGCTCCGGAAGATCCGCTTCTTCTATTTTCTTCTGCCAATCACTTATTTCACTGTCTCCATCCTCGTCCTCGCCAAGTTCTTTTTTTATTGTCTGGAGTTGGTGACGAAGGAAATATTCTCGCTGGCGCTTGTCAATTTCGCCCTTTGTTTCATTTTGTATTTCGCTGCCGATCTTAAGAATTTCCAACTCTCTTGCAAGGAGTTTACGAACCAGTATAATCCGTTCCGGTATTTTTATCGCCTCCAGTACTGACTGCCGGGCAGGAGATTCGACACTAATATTAGCAGCTATCAAGTCAGCCAGGATTCCCGCATGATCAATACTGTGTACCGCCGCCTTGAATTCTTCAGGTATTTGCGGAGAGAGTTCTGCCATGTGGTCGAAATCCTCACGCAAAGCCCGGACCAACGCCTCAAGTTTTACAGTTTTTCTCGCCCTGCTTCTGAGAATCTCAATTTCACCGATAGCATAGGGCTCAACCTGTACAAGGCTTTTTACTTTAAATCTATGTAGTCCCTGTCCGATAATTCTCATACTGCCGTCAGGCATTCGAAGCATCCGGAGAATTATTACCGCAGTACCAACAGAATAAAGATCGTCTTCGCTTTTAATTTCTCCTGCATCTTTACGTTTCAGAACTGTTCCGAGGAGCCTGGGCCCACTGTTTTGCATTACCTCATTGATCATCTGGATAGTGGGTTCGTCATTAACAGCAAGGGGTACAACTATCCCTGGAAAAACCACAAGATCACCGGTTGTAATCAGGGGTAGCCTGTCAGGAATTTTCATCTTGCCGTGAGTTACCGCTTCAATCGTTTCTTTATTTGCCATGGTATCTGCTATCTTATTTTAATGGTGAGACGTCTTTTCAATGATTTTTCGCATTTGACAAACCGGATGGTCAACAGACCATCCTTATAATCTGCCTGGACATTATCCGGCTGGACGGATGAAGGAAGTTGGAAGGTCAGTTCAAACGGACCGTAAGCTATCTCCATCTTATGGTACTGACGAGTCTGCCCCCTGGAATCCTCTTGCCTTGTCCCTTGCAATAACAAACTTTGCTTCGCCAGTGTCAGGTTAATATCTTTGATTGATATTCCCGCGATATCAATAACGATTACAATATCGGTATCGGTCTCATAAAGATCGGCGGATGGTTGCCAGCCCTTATCGGAAGACATTACCGGGGCTCGTGGCGTGCCAAAAAAGTAATCGAAGTAAGGATCAAGGTCTCCACCTGAGGTACCCTTCGCAAGCAATTGAGCAATGTTCAATCGTCTTTCAGTCATAAACACTCCGTTACGATTAAATATTTCAGGAAAAAATTATTACAAGTAAATATTTGAATCTTTGTCAATTTTATAACCAGGAAAAACCAAAACCAAAAAGATTACAGGATGTAAGGATATTTAGGATATACAGGATTTTCTCTTTGCGCCTTTGCGCGAAAAATAGAGCTAAAAAAATATTGATGCATATCATTACGAGAAAATAAGCTGAATATCAACTCATTACACATTTCCCCAGAATAATACAGTATCATAATCAATCTTCACCATCCCCTCTTCTGATTTGTACTTATCGAACAAATCTTTCAATTCCTGTATCATTGGAAGATATGCCGGATGTTGAGGATCAGGAATATATGATGATGACACCAATCTGCCGCTCAGTCCATCGAAATCAAATTCCTGGAAATTATAAAAATCCTTTTCGTTGTATCCATTATCAGCATAAAAACTGGAAATGACGTCACTTCGATGAAAATTCCTGTGGTCAACTTTATTATAGTCAGTGCCGAACTTATTAATCAACCTTTCGTAATCCCCGGCAAAATGAGAATCATCCGTTCTTCTTTTATTCCATACAAGCATTATAGTTCCACCAGGTTTCAAAATCCTTTTGAATTCTATTCCTGCCTTTTCGATATCAAACCAGTGAAAAGCCTGGGCGACTGTAATGAAATCTATGCTGCTGTCAGGAATCAATGTGTCTTCTGCCGTGCCGGAAACACTTCGGAAATCATCATATTGTAAGAGCAGTTTCTCTGCGGCATCACGCATTTCACGGTTGGGTTCGACCGCATAAACAATATTGCCGTTGTCAAGCAATATATTTGTGAATATACCTGTGCCTGACCCGATATCAGCTATAACATGATCTGACGTCAATCCCAGATCTGATACAAGGAATTCAATAATCTCTTTCGGATAACCCGGTCTGTAACGGACATAGTTTTTCACCCTGTCAGAAAACCTTGATGTAGGATTTAATTGTGATCCTTCCAATTTTTATAACGCTCCAGCATATTCATCATCAGCATGTTACTATTTTATAAGAATATCGTCACCTGGATAAGCAGATTGCTTCGTTCCTCGCAATGACGTTTTTTAAGAGCTATTTTTCTAATAATAGTCTTTATTCCCTGCTTCCTCCAGGTATGCAACAAGTAATTTTATTCCTGCTTCCACATCATCCTTGTGAACTAGTTCAACAGTTGAATGAACATAACGGCATGGGATGGACAACGTGATAAGATGCGCACCGCCGGGAATATGCCACATTGCCGCCGCATCGGTTCCACCTCGAGGAAGGATTTCTGTCTGCCAGGGGATTTTTTCTCGTTCGGCGATTTCCTCGAAATGAGATACAAGTGGAGGACTCGAAATTGAATAGGAATCCATCCTCTTTATTGCTACACCTTTTCCCATTTCCGTGACACGTTCATAAGATTTCGCGCCGGGAGTATCGTTCGCTATGGTGATATCAAGGGCAATCCCGATTTCCGGCTTGATCTCGGTCGCGGAGGCAATAGCGCCACGAATTCCCACCTCTTCCTGAACTGCTGCTACGGCAAAAATATCGCAATCATGGTTTTTGATTCTCCGCAATGCTTCGATCATTATATAGACTCCAATACGATCATCCATAGCACGTGCAAGGTACATATCGCCCATCTCTTCGAATTCTCCAGTCCATGTAACCGGATCACCCACTCTTACCAGCTCTTTAACTTTCTCACCCGGCAATCCAAGATCGACAAAGAAGTCGGATATTTTCAGAGGTTTTTTCTTTTCTTCATCGCTCAATATGTGTATCGGCTTGGAACCCATTACCCCGGGAAGGTCTTCTTTGCCATGCACCACGACTCGTTGAGCCATTAGTGTACGTGGATCGAATCCTCCCGTGGGATTGAAGCGGATGAAACCTTCGTCATCAATGTGTGACACCATAAATCCTATCTGATCCATGTGCGCCGACAGCATTATCCGCGCTCCACCGTTACCTTTTTTCAATCCAATCAGGTTGCCGAGACGGTCAATCCTGATCTCATCAACAAGTGGTTCTAACTCGCTTTTAACGAGTTCACGAATCCTGCGCTCCTGTCCTGGGGTACCAGGAGTCTGAGTTAATTTTCTTAGCAAATCCATACGATTTCCCTTTGTATCTATGACAGTTTTGTTTAAATGAATTTAGTATAATTTTTAGGTAAGAACAAAAGGGAAACAGGACGAGGCAGCTTAATATTCATTTGAACTGTGGATTATTCATTTAATGAATTGCAGTAAAATCAAGTAAATAATAGGGACAGACGTTTAATTAATACCGTCTGTCCCTATTTTCCGTCCATATCTGTAGGGTGCTTGCCGTGTACCGTCCTCATGCCACCCAGCTAATCCCCATCCATCTTCATCATCTGTCCTGTCAGCTTCACCTTTAAAAGCATCCATTGATTGTTGATATGCGGTAGGATACAATCCCTCTTCCGGGTCGTCTGCAACCATTCCCCAGAGATTGCAGGCTTCGCTATCATGAACATTTAAAAATCCCATCCAAAAAACAATGAGCACAGATATTACTGTGATCTGACTAATTCTGTCTTTCCTCTTGTACATCTTACCCTCCTTAATTTGTTAACATGCTTTACTTTATGAAAAGCATGTTGGCAGATTCTATCGTGTTTATATATCTAATCGATAAGAAATATTGACCGCTAGATAGCCTATTATTAAGGAATTTTGAGTCTAATAATAATTGATTATCACCCGAGGCAGCCATATAAGATTTACTGAAAATTTTTGCCCGATATTATTATATATTGATAGAATAACATTGCCTTCATTTGGCAAATAGTAACTTAATAAAGTAGTAGTATTGAAAGGATTAGGAAATATTCCGTTGATAGTAAATTGTTTCGCACTAAAAGACGATTTATTTTCTTCTACATTGTTTAAAGCTTCCGAACAATCATATATTCTGAATCCATTACTATTATCAACAGTATATGTAAACCCATCTATATAATAAACGTCCTTTGTTTGGTCAAAAGGAGTACCATAATATCCAGTTAAAACAGGTTGTTCCCTATTTACATCAATTACTGTTAGTCCGTCAGTACCATCGGCAACGTAGGCGTAACCATCTGACACCATAAGGTTATTAGCCAAATAATTTATCTGAAATGTCCAGATCTGGAATACGCTATCAGGATTACTGATGTCCAATTTTTGGATATTTTCGTCAAAATCCAACACATAAGCATAGCTGCCTGAAATTGAAATTTCTTTAGCACCATTTGACTCAACGTGATAGAATCCAACTTCTTCAATATGATTCGGATTGCTTATATCAAAAATGTTTATTCCGCCGTATTCTCTTCCCAAACCAACAACATAAGCATAATCGCCTGAAATTTTTACATTCCATAGTTCTTGGTTAAGTTCTACTGTTGTTATATTATTTGGAGCTAACGGATTACTCAAATCGGCAATATTAAATTTCCCATCTAAACTAGTTGTAAAGAGATAATTGCCTTCTATATCGATTCCCTTTACAAAATCTTCCGGATTATAAATTACAGTTTCAAAAATATTTTCGTGATCATTTACATTAATAATTATCACACCATTCCTTCCACAAGATGCATAGACTAAACTATCTGAATGAACAAGATGTTTGATTCTTACTTCTGGATTATCAAATTGATAGTATGATTTGATTGAGGGTTCATATGGGCTTTCAATGTCTATAATCCACAATCTATTGGTAGCACGTTCACTGATAAAGGCAGTATATCCATCAATAAACAAACTATTAGGGCTATAAGGAGCATCGAAAAATCCAATTTCTATCGTGTTAGAAATGTCACTGATATCAATTACACGCAAACCTGAATAAGTGATAAACGTAATATCGTTTGAAATATCTATACTTGGCCCTGGATAATTGATATATTGTATTTGATCAATTACTCCTATTTCAATAGGATTTTCTGGATTAGTCAAACTAAAGATCGGGATTTCGCAGGGATTAAGATCAGTCCATTCTTCTTCGGTAATTACAACAAAAAGTTTATTGTCAAGAACTGTAACGTCTCTAACAAATCCATCCAGCAGAATAGAATTTACTTCGACTGGGTTCCATGGATTGCTGATGTCCAATATTTTTAGTCCATTATCAAAACAGGTAAGGTACAAATAGTCGTGGTAGCCGTCTATATGCCTGCGCCCGGTCAGAGTGGTATCACCGGCTAATATGCCAGAATAAACCGGATTCAAAGGATCAGAAATGTTAATCATGTGTAAACTTTCCCTGTCACCGACAAGAAAGAGTGTGCTGTCCACAATTTCCATGTCTGTGAAATAATAATCCTCGTCGAATTCATACAATTCAACTTGTTCCGGGTTTTCCGGGTCGCTGATATTTACAATCTCCAGTTCGCCTCTGGATTCTGCGATATAAACAAGACTTTCAATGACAACCATTGTATTTAATCCACGCGACCATCTGGAATAGAAAGCTAATTCCTCAGGATTTTCAGGATCTCTGATATCTACAATCTGCAGTCCGGCATCGCGCCACTCTTCAGCGACTTCATAAAGTACCAACGCTAAAGTGTCATGAATTATTACCTGACTCGGTTCTGCGTATTCGTGTATAATCGATGAAACTTCGACGGGTCTTTCGGGATTAGAGATATCGAGAATACGGAGACCGGTGTAATCAGTGACGACATAAGCATAGTCACCGCTGACAGCTATATCCGTCGCCGGTGCCCAGTCGTGATGCAGCCGCGCAACAAGAGAAACGTTAAGGCTGTCCTGGGCGTGGAGAACTCCCAAACAGGAAAAGAGGATGATTGGCAAGATAATCTGAAAAAAGTGTTTCACAAAGACTCCGGAAAAGCAAAACAAAAAGTCTGAATCTGAGAACGAACTACAAATCAAAATGGTAAAAGTGAGTATTTCCGGTTAATAAACAAGTGAAAAAGGTTTATGAGAAAATGATTTTAGTCTAATATAAACTAATATTTTCAGTATATCAACTCAGATGAGAGCAAAATTATTTATTTTCAAAGAGCAATGGGAATTAGAAATCAGGAATTAGGAATTTCAACACAATATAAACCTATATCATAACATACAACTATAAGGCACGGCGATTCGCAAGCGAAGTTACCCTGCCACCCGCTAAAATCTCTATTTCTCCAAAACGTTTCAAATAGAACCTCATCTCTTGGGAAAAGATAATGACCTCAGTATATTTCTTTGGCAGCAGCTTGGAAGCAAAATATCTTTTTTGAACACAATTTATATTGAACAGCCACCAAATTTTTATATATTGCTTTAAGTTCGCTATACGGCTGTTAGAGGATGTCATTCTCGGACTTGATCCGGGAATCCACCGCCGTGCAAACCTTTGTAATGCCTGGATTCCTGCCTTCGCAGGAATGACACTCTGAGTGTTTTTGAGCATTCTCGGACAGCCTGTGTTGGTAAAAATGATTTATTCACCCATTAAGAGTGAGGCTTCTTTGTACGCATCCCCGCGCCGCATTGGAGGATTCTTTGAATCGAATTGAATTGAAAGGCGCATCCCGCAACACGTTATATATCGCCCTTTGGACAGTCGTGGTAGCATTATTTATGACACTGCGATTGATTCATCAGGGGTATGTCCTGACCTCGCCCCCAGGCAATATTCTGATTATCGACTCTCAGTTTTATTTTCAGTGGGCTGAAAGGATAGCTGCGGGGCATGGATTGGGTCCCACTGTATTTTTTATGAGTCCGTTTTATCCCCTTTTCATGTCGCTTATCCTGAAATTGAGCGAGTCCGGAGTGGCTGTTACAATGCTCGTCCAGGTTCTACTCTCGCTTGGAACTCTTGGTCTGATCGGTAGGTTTACAGTCCGCCGTTTTGGTCATCCGGCAGGATTGATAGCTGGTTTCCTGTATGCGTTATATGCTCCATCTATCTACTATGACAGCATTATTTTATCCGCAAGCTGCATTCTTTTTCTTGTAATGGTCATGATGACCTGCCTGGATCAAGCGGAGAGAGCTGGATCCCGTTTCCCGATATTTCTTGCCGGCCTGGCAATTGGAATTGCTGCTTTGGCACGTCCAAATATCTTGATTCTGCTTCCAATATTCAGCTATATATTCGTAAAGCGTTGGAAAAACTACGGTATTGAACAAGCCGGTTTGTTGATTATCGCAACTTTGATAGTCATCTTCCCCGCCGGATTAAGGAACTATCTCAATGGCGGCGAATGGTATATAACCACCAATTCCGCCGGGGTAAATTTTTATATTGGTAATCACGAAAATGCAAATGGCTTATACACTGAAGCGCCGTGGCTGACTTCAGCGGAACCTGCTTTTGAAGCCGGTGAGTATCGGACAGAAGCTCAAAGACACCTACGCAAGGCACTGACTCTAAGCCAGGCGTCAAGGTACTGGATGGGAGCAGGGATGGCGTGGATTGTATCGCATCCCGTTGAATGGTTGATCCTTGAGGGTAAAAAGACCGCCTATTTCTTTAACCGGGTTGAAACTCCAAACAATGTCAGTTTTTACGGAGTCAAAGCATACTCGGGGGTGTTACGAAAAATAGGATTCATGAATTTCGGTTTATTAGCACCAATCGGACTTGTCGGACTTGGTTTGGCGAGACGCGAGGAGGGGTGGTATAGTTCCATAGCAGTTGTAGCAGGCTACCTGATAGCCGGGCTGTTTTTTTTCGTGGCAAGCGAGTACCGTTATCCTGTTACCGGAATAATGATCGCCTATGGCGCCGGCGCAATCACCCGCATTGTGGGGAGATTGCGGCATAAGGAAATTGAACGCGCCCAGATTTCGATGATAGCGCTTCTTGTTTTACTGATGTTCTGCAATATCCCATGGAAAACGATGAAGACTATTGCATCGCCACGCATGGATTATTTCAACTGGGCGTCAGTTTCATTTGCACAAAGCGACCTGGTTAATGCCAGCCTGCTTTTTACCGCAGCTCTTGCCTGGGATCCTAAATGGTCGGAAGCTCATATCCAGCTTGCCCAGGTGTTTGATGAGATGAAATTAAGAGAGCTTGCCGATAAAGAATATTCAGCGGCGGGGATCACTCGTGATCAGTTGACGATGGCACGTGAAAGAGAACAACTTGCCGACTTGATACCTGATTCCCTCGATATCGAGGGAAATGAGCTTTCAAATATCTCGCCCCAGCGGCTTGCCGTCCTCGGATCGCATTTTCTCCGGCTTCAAAAATATCTTCAAGCATCTATCGTTTTGGACGAATCAGTCCGGCGGGATACATCCAACTATAATGCATTATTCGACCTTGCCTATGCTCTTGAAGCTGTAGGTAACAAGAAGAGAGCCCTGCAACTTTATTTCAAACTTGAGGAAATCCATCCTGCTGATCCTTTGATCCCATTCAGAATTGCATGGACCCAGTATGGTTTGAACAAAACTGGGATGGCGCAAACAACTTTGAGACGTGTGGAAAAGAAAGCGGAGAAACTTACCGATATAGAAAGTATCAACTATTGGAAAGAAAAGGTCAAAAAGACCAATGATACGTTTATGAATTTCTGATGTTGGTGAGAAGATAGAGATTATTCAACTTGTTTCCCTATCTTTTATATGCGACCCGGCGGCTTTAGTCTAAAAATAATATAATCAGCCTATATGGGAAATATTTACTTTATCGTATTGATTCTACCAATTTATGATTTCCGAGGAAACCACTTTTGAACATTCATGTCCTTATAGCGGATGACCAGCCGGAAGAAGTTAAAGAGCTGGAGACATATCTTCACGAAAAGGACGTGGAAGTAACTGTCGTTCAAGACGGCGCAACGGCTTTGGAAATGATTCTTGACGGACTGGTGGACTGCCTTGTCACTGAAACGGTTTTACCGGAGCTGGGCGGCAAGGAATTGATTCAGAAAGTACTGGCAGAATTCCCAACCTTCCCGATTCTGGTTCGTACCGGTTTTATAAATATGGATGATGCTTTTCATTTTGCCAGGATCGGGGTAGTTTCCTATAACCTGAAAAGCGATAGCGAACCTGAGAAGTATGCAGATTATGTAATTGCCTCAGCCACTGGTGAAGTTCAGCGCGAATTAAATGATACGCCTGTCCCGGCTGCTCAGCCTTTCACCCACTTCATCTCAAGAAATGACCGGATGTCCACCATTTTCCGGACAGCCATCGACCGGGTGGCAAAAGCTCCTTCAACAGTTCTGATCACAGGTGAATCAGGCACTGGAAAAGAACTTCTTGCCAGCACAATCCATCGTCACAGCAACCGGAAAGATAATCCCTGGGTTGCCGTAAATTGTGCCTCTCTGCCTGAAACCCTGATAGAAAGCGAACTTTTTGGTCACGAAAAGGGCTCCTTCACCGGAGCAATATCACGAAGAACCGGACGCTTCGAGCAAGCTGACACAGGAACATTCTTCCTCGACGAAATTGGTGATCTTTCAATGGTCATTCAAACGAAGCTATTAAGAGTATTGCAGGAGAAAACCATAGAACGAGTCGGCTCGAACAAACTGGTAAAAATAGATGTTCGTATCATTGCCGCTACACATCGCAATCTTAAAGAAATGGTTAATGATGGTTCATTCAGGGAGGATTTGTATTATCGTCTCAGTGTCATCAATCTCAAACTTCCTCCCCTGCGTGAGCGTCCCGAAGATATTACCGGTTTAGCCCAGTTCTTTCTGGAAAGATTCCGCAAACAGATCGGGCGCGATGAGATAGTATTAACACCCAGAGTTCTAATGGCATTGCGTAGTTACAATTGGAAGGGAAATGTCAGGGAACTTGAAAATGTTATCGAAGGCGCAGCAGTAATGGCGCCCCATGATCAGATAGAATTGACCGATCTGCCAAAAGAGATACGAAATA
>JAVCCM010000172.1 GCA_030765455.1 Candidatus Electryonea clarkiae
AGGCAATTGAAGTCTCGAAAGACCAACGTCCTGCATTATGCCTCTGACTTTCCCAAGTTTCGCCTGCATCTTCTGTATGAAGAATTGTTCCATGATCAACACCAATCCAACCTGAATTACTGTCAGTAAAACAGATTCCTAAAGCAATTTCGAGAGTATCTGGTCCCATGGAAGTCCAATTTTCACCGCCGTCAACTGTTTTTAAAATGTGACCATCTGGTGATCTGCCAGAAGTCCAACCGATTTCGGAGTTTAAAAAGAAAATGTTGTTTGTGGTGTAGTGTAACCTTGAAACAACTGCCCATGTTTCTCCTTGATTGACAGTTCTAAATAAGTAACCATCATCAAATAATATGCTATCAACACCTCCAAAAACGTAACCGGTATCATCACTGACAAATTGCAGGTCCTTGAAATATGCTACATTATCAAAATATCGGACATCCCAATTCTCTCCACCGTCATGCGTTTCGATAAGCGTTCCGAATTCCCCGCCCGCCATGATGTGATCTTCATCCAGAACCCAGACAGTATGAAGATCATTCCCCTGGGGCCAAGGACTTTGCCATTGCCAGTCGCTTTCCGTCTGTGACAACCCGGATGAACATATAAGACCAAGAGCTGCCAGAAATAACAACAATTTCTTTGTGCTTATTATCATAGCGTGTCCTTATAATGCTTCATCTAATCAAAACAACTTTCCTAACCACATTCATCTTACCCGGCACTCTGGCGTGGATGAAATAGATTCCGCTGGAAAGCGTTTGAGCTTGGAAGAAAATCTTGTGGTATCCACCGCTGTAAATACCATCTGCTAATACTGCAACCTGTTCACCAAGAGTATTATAGATACGCACCTTCAGCTCTGATGTTTGAGGAAGCGCTATCACTGCGGTGAGATCGGGGTTGAACGGATTGGGATAGATAGATTGAATCGCAAACTTGTCGGGTATTTGTGCAGACAAATTATCCGGGACGCCCACGGCATCACCTACCGCGAAGCTCCAAATAGAAGTCGCCCTGGTTCCATCAGTTAAGTTGTCATAGGCATGAACAGTCCAGTAAAACTCATACTCATCTGTGGTGTTAAAGACGAAAAATGATTCGGTCAGACCAGTCTGGAAGGGATCGTCGATATGGTCGGGATCGGTAGAGATGTAGAGATCGTATGTCAATTCGTCATTGTCAGGATCATGCGGCGTTTGCCAGACCAGTATTATATCGCCGGGATCGTGAGCGGAATCATCAGCAGGGAGGAGGAGATCGAATGACTCCGGCGGCTGTAGTCCAGCGGTAAAGCTCCATGTCGAACTTGCCCATGTTCCGACATCATTTATAACCCGTGCATATACAGTCCAGTAAAACGTTCCGTTTGTTTCCGCATTAAAAAGCCAGGAGGTTTCTTCAATGTTTCTTCTTATTGGCTCTCCAGGATTATCAGGATTGTCGGACACGTAAATATCATAAGTCACCGGGACACCTGGAGTAACTTCCTCAGACTCCTCCCAGGTAAGTTCGATATGTCCGGTTCCCAACGCTTCTTCATCCTCAGGCGATAGCAGGTCAAATTCTGCAGGTGGTTCAGCTCCCACAATGAGTGTGATTGGTAAGTCCAGCCAGTCATTAGCCGGATCATTACTCCAGATCCTGGCGTTCATTTCATATTCTCCCACCTCCAAATGCGTAGCATCGGCGGTGAACTCTACTTCAATCTCTTCGCCAGGTTCTACAACTCCTTCCCATGGTTCAACCCAAAGCCATTCTCTTGGTTCAGGATTGTCTTCCCATATATCAAAGAAGAAGAAAAGTTCGCTCCCACCCTCGTTGGCAACTGTCAATTCAACAGGTTCACCACGCGCTCCCGGTGCGGCGAAAAGCTCGAGTTCATCAGGATCAATAGAAATTTCCGGTGGTGGTCCCATTTCGATGTTGTATGTGTTCTCACCTTCATCAATTTCTACATCGTCAGCCTGGTATATTCCAAATCCTTCTGCAAAAGCAGCTACCCAGTAAGTTCCGGAGAGTAAAGCTAATTCATAATTCCCATCATCATCACTTGTCGCCGCGAAAGTATATTGGTTTTCATCATCCCAATATGAAAATTCGATATGGGCATCTGCAATCGATTCGCCTGTTTCCTCATCAGTGATACTTCCCGATACCGTTGCATCAGTTTCGAGTAGCGAGATCCTGATTGCGAGATTCTCGTAGGGATATTGCCATTGCTCTTCCGGAAAAATATGCAGCCCAATAGTTCCATCGTCGTTTTCAATCCCAAGAGTTGCAAAACGCTCGCCTTCATCAAATTCAGGAACTTCGCTGTATTGAAATATTATTGAACCATCCTCAAAGAGGATTATCTCACCGGTTAAGATGTTTTCAAGCTGAGGAATTGAAACCTCAATGAACTGGCAATGCCAGTTTCCGTCTTCATCTTCACCATAGTAGATAGTTCCTTCCTCCGAGGGATCGAGGTCAGCCCAGTAGAGGGCAATTATGTTATCTGGATTATTCTCATTCGGCAGTCTGTGGTTGTTCGGTTCATTGGAACCACCGCCAAATTTGAGGAATCCGTTGGAGCAGATATATATTTCATCATATTCGTTATCATAGAAGCTGAAATTCCAGGGCAGATCAACCGGACCGAAGGAATCATCGTCACCCATGTCGTCGATCTCTTCTGCGCCTTCTGGAGTTTCAATCCTGTTATATTCGGGACCATCCCGCTCTTCGCTGTCAACCCAGTAATATCCGAAACCATCGATACCGCCTCTTGCATCAAGTTCCTGGGCGAAACCTGCACCAGCGACAAATAATATTCCCAATAAACAAACAATTGCTGAAGCTCTCATCATTTCCTCCTGTCCAAACCCTTATTACAAATAGCTCCACCAGGAATACCAAGGAGTATGACTGATGGTTGGATATTTATTTAAATGGTTAATAATTGGTTATATACATTGCATTATACGAGTTCATTATTAATATAGATACAGTAAAGATAATGTAAATCAGAACTGTATTTAAATACATCCCCGAAGGGGATAGATTTGAATAGCCATGGGTGATAACCCATGGAGACAATGATCCTCCCCCATAAAACCCTGAAGGGGTTTAACCATGCAAGCGCGAAAAAAACGGAAAAATATTGTTCCTGATAAACGCTGCATAATATCAGTATATCAGCACAGATTATTGTACAACCCCGTCAGGGTTGTTTCGTATTATTCTTTGTCCCACAGGTTAAAACCTGTGGCTATTCATGTTTTACCCTTCCAGGGAAATATAATAAAATATACATTTCTGTTTCTGAACGAGTTATTTCAAGTTCACATATTTTTGCATTTGTTTCATCTTGCCGGGCATTTCAGCCAGGATGGTGTAACTGCTGGCTGGATGTTCTGTAGCATTGAAATAAAACCTGTGATAACCGTGGATATAATCTCCGTCTGCCAACTCAGCGACAAGGTCGCCGAGTTCATCGAACACCCGGACAATCAGCTCAGATTTTTCAGGCAGACCGACTACCATAGCAATATTTGGATTGTAGGGACATGTACAAATGGATTTTATTACAAATTTAGTAGTTGTATCGATGCTATTGAACTCTCCGATGCCTACCGCATCGGAACAATCAAATATTTCGAATCGAATTATATCATCGTTAAAGACATGTTTATCGGAAACTGCTACACCCCTGGATGAACCCGGCATGTTATCGGTTTCAGTTTCAACCGGATCAGTAGGATCGGAAATGTCCACTATACGAAAGCGAACATCGCGATCCACAACATAGGCATAATCGCCAGCAACTGTAACACCATAAGAACGACCCGACATAACACAGTATCCTGCTTCCTCTGGAGCAGAAGGATCAGTAACATCTATTACGTACAAACCGTCATAACCATCAGCTATGTAAGCATAATCACCGGATACTGCCACCCCATTGGCATATCCCCCGGTTTCGCACACCCCGGTTTCAACCGGTGAGGTTGGATTGGAAATATCAAGCACGCAGAGACCGTTTTCTCCATCCGCCACGTAGGCGTAATTTTCAGAGATTGCGATACCTTTTGCACGCCCTGCCGTATCGAAAAAGCCGCTTTCCTTTGGAGCCGCAGGATTAGAAACATCTACAACACTGATTCCTCTATCAGCAATAGCAACAAAGGCATGATCGCCCGAAACTGCAACTCCATAAGCTAAATCCGGCAATTCGCATGAACCGCTATCCACGGGAGCATGAGGATTCGAGACATCCACCACTTTTAGGCCGTTATCATATTCTACGACATACGCGAAGTTGCCCTTGACAGTGACACCTTTCAAACGATTGGTATCAAAGGATCCTTTCTCTTTTGCTGAAGAAGGGTTGGAAATTTTTACGATGCGCAGATTCCCCCAACCGTCAGCTACATAGGCATATTTATCAGAGACTGCAACATACTCGGTATATCCCTGTGAAGCGTGTTCTCCGAATATCACAGGAGCGGCAGGATTAGCGACATCAACAGCGACAAAACCTTCATCACCAATCGAGACATAGGCGAAACCATCTGAGATCGAAACACTTTCCGCATATCCATCTATCTCACAGCTTCCCTTTTTCACCGGGGCGGCGGGATCTGAAATATCTACGATAAACAGGCCATTATAACCATCTGCGATATACGCATAGTCGAACTGGACAGCAACACCGTTGGCATAACCCTGCGTTTCGCAGGTTCCTGTTTCCTCCGGAGAATTCGGATTGGAAATGTTCACAACATGGAGGCTTCCAATTTCGGAATCATAATCAGTACTTACCAGGTATGCGTAGTTACCGGAAACTGCCACGCTGTAAGCTTCGCTCTCAATTTCGCATGATCCCATTTCAATCGGGGCATTGGGGACGAAAATATTTACTATCTGGAGGCTTCCGGTTCCGTATTCCTCATCGGAGCAGGCGAGATATGCGAAATCGCCTGATACTACTATATCCCTTGGAGAGGTCGGAGTTTCATGAAATCCTTTTTCCATGGGGAAAGCGGGCTCGGACACATCTACTATACGCAGCACGCCATCCTCGCTATCAGTCAGGTAGGCGTAACCTTCTGAAACTGCAACACTGCCTGCCCAACCAGGCATATCATAACGCCCGGTTTCCTCAGGCTTCGAAGGTTTGGAAATATCCACGATATACAGACCGACTCCCGCATCAATTACATAGGCGTATTTGTCGGAAACCGCTATATCGTCGGCATAATTCAAATAATGAACCGCACCAACTAATTTCACGCTTAACCCATCTTGTGCAAACGTCCTGGTGAGTATAATCATACAAACGAAATTGGCTAATACCAGGCATAACTTCAACCTTTTCATTACCTCACCTCAATCAGTTGGTTATTGATTGATATAACATAATGAGAATCATTGTTTTCAGACAACTATTATTCGTAAAAATTCCTCTTTTTTAATCTTGATGCTCCTGATCCTGACGAGCCTGATCAAAACTTACAAGGATGTAGAGGATAGACAGGATTATTTCTATGTGTCCTTTGTGGATTCTCTGTGATCTTTGTGGATTATCTTTCTTAACACAGAGTGCACAAAGCAGGCGCTAAGTGCGCTGAGAATATCTTTGCGTCTTTCGAGGAATAAGCACTAATGAGATTAAACATTTCGTCTTCTTTTCCGGTTTGAGGAAAATTGTGACTGGTAGAATTAAAATGGGTTCAAAATTATTTTAATAATCTTGCCTTTGAATGTTGTAAATAAAAACTTTCTGTTGTATAATATTTAAAATGTATTTAGCCGTATCTGGCTTGAATATTGCGATAAAACATTATCAGGGCACACATATTGTAATTCGATACGCGATTTGTGAGAGAATCGAGTTGACCTGAATCACTATTTCCACTCTAAATCTGCCTTAATATGAAGATAATTATCGTAATTTGGGTAAAAATGCCTAATTTTTAAAAATCAGCAAATTACACGCAGGAATGAGATATTAAACTTAATATAAAGATACGATTCAAATAGTAGCGCAAAGTCACAATGAATTTGTTCAATTATACTGAACTATTCAATTCAGATTCTTTTTAGAGGTTTATCATGAAATATTTAGTCGTTGTACTCGTAGTCTTCAGCCTGGTTATTAACGTATCGGCTACAGACTGGTATGTCTCGGTAAATGGTGATGATGATAATAACGGAACCAGCACCGGGAATGCATGGCGTACTATCACTCATGCGGTCAGCGAGGTTTCCGGAACTGCGGGAAATCCTGCGGTTATTCACGTGGGTTCAGGGACATTCGATCGTGATAATGATGAAGACTTTCCGATTGAGATAGACTCTGACCAGGGTTATATCACCATTGTCGGCGAAGGAACAGACGATACACACATCGATGCTTCCGGTGGAGACGATGAAGATGACTACTATGTTTTCGAGATTGACGGCGCGGGAGAATTTATCCTGCGGTATCTGCATTTAGAGGGTGGAAGAGGGATTGTGAAGGTTGACGACTCTGATAATGGCGCAATTTTTGAGAACATGAGCGCGGATGAATTTGTCAGGAACGAAGATAATTCCGGGGTTTCAGCCTTTCAATTCAATAACGTATCAGGAGACGTTGAATTCAACAACGTTGAAATTTCAGGCGCACTTGATTCACGGAACGGTGGTGCGATCCGGGCGGAAAGTTTTCAGGGAGATATCTCCATTGAAAACTCTACTTTCACCGAATGTGTTGCACAGTGGAATAATGGCGGCACCATATACATTGACGACATGGAAGGTGATTTTTCCATATCTGGAGGAACTATAGTTGATTCCTATACCAATGATCAGGGTGGCGCAATATTTGTTGAACAGTTAGATGGTTCGTTTTCTGTTGACGATGTAACCTTTACACGCCCAAAAGCCAGGTACAACCATGGCGGCGCTATCTATATGAATGATTTAAGCGGCAATTTTTCAGTTACTAATAGTTCATTTGTCAACTCTGAAAGTGATGATAAGGGTGGTGTAATTTACGCCAATGAAATAGGTGGTTCGTTTACCCTGACAAACCTTGATTTCACTGAGAGTATTGCCAGGTACGAAGAAGGCGGCGACATATATCTTGAGAATTGTGATGGTGAGGTAAATATTGACGGCATAGATTCGGACAGTCCCTTCGGATATAGTCATGGGGGTTCATTTTTCTTTGAAGATATTCGAGATGATATAACTATATCGAATGTAACAGTTTGGGATGCTGGTGATCCTATCTGTGATGGTGATGATGACGATGATGATGGTGAAGACGATGACGGTGACGATGATGACGACGACGAAGATGAAGATGGCGGGGCTTGTACATCCGATGGTTTTGGAGGAGTATTCTATTTTAATCACATTGGGAATGCAAATAATTCCGTAACAGTAGAAATCAGCAACGTTGAAATTGGAAATTGCATTACAGCGCAATCAGGCGGCGCCTTTTACTTCAAGGATATGGGCACAAGTAACAATAATGGTGCATCAATTATCCTTAGTGATATTGAGGTGGAGGGTTCAACTTCACGATGGGAAGATGGTGGTGCAGTTTACATAGAAAACGTGGAAGGTCCTGTTACAATCAACAACGGTGTTTTCACCGAGTGTTTTGCCCAGGAGTCCGGTGGCGCAATTTACATTAGAAATGTTGATGAGCTTATAACGCTATCAGGAATTACCATTTCTGAGGGATTCAGCGAGTACGAATATGGAGGCGGAATCGCAATTCTTGATGCTATTGGTGGTATGGCATTTGAAGATGTTGTGGTTTCAGAATCAAGAGCATTTGATCATGGTGGTGGTATTTATATAAATGATTTTAGTGAATCACTGTCCTTCGATGGCGTATGTGTAGAAAGCTCACATTCTATCTGGGGAGCTGGCGGTGGAATCTACATTTATGTCAATTCCAACCATGTTGACAGTCTTACAATAGATCACCTCGCATTGTCTGAAAACTATGTTGATGACAATCATGGTGGGGGAATGTACATTCATTCCAATCAAATTAATGTTGACACTCGTATATCCAACTTCAGTGTCGTAGAGAACTCTTCTGGCACATACGGTCATGGTGGTGGAATTTATTTTTACAAAGTAGATAACCTGTTTTTGACTGATGGTACCCTTACCGGTAATACAACAGGTGATCCTGATGCCTGGTCATACAAAAACGGTGGCGGCATCTACATGTATAAAATAAATGAAGTGACTATGAATAATGTCGTATTCTGGGAAAATGAGGTTCAGGGTGATGGGGGTGGTTTGTGGGCAAGAGACATTTATAACTCATTTCGCCTTTATGATGTAATCTTCTACGGAAATACTGCTTTCAGAGAAAACAATTCAAATGCCGGACAAGGCGGAGGGATGTATTTTGAACGTGCCAACGCTGATGGAGGTCCGGATTATATAATTCAGAATGCACTATTCGCTGAAAATAATGCGGAGAGGAAAGGCGGCGCAGTTTATATGATGAAAGGTGACATAGATTTTGTAAATGTCACCATGGCATATAACGAAGCTGACCAGGATAAGCATTCAATCTATTGTACCAATCATAGCAATGCCGTTAAAGCATATAATTGCATCATCTGGGGTAATGGACCTGATCACAATGGAAACTCGGAGACCTATCATTCTAACCGAATAGATTTCTATTACAGCAATGTAGAGAGCGATGATGGCGATATAGTTGATGGTCCCGGAAATGTGAACACTAATCCCCTTTATATAAATCCAGGTGAATACCTGTTTTTTGTTATGCCGGGCAGCCGAACTATCGACAGTGCCATGCCTGATGATCCTGAAGCAGATGATTATGTGGAAGAATATGCAGATTTTACCCATGAACCGACTCCAAACGGAGGTCAGATAAATATGGGATTCTGGGGTCCTGGTGACGGTGCATCAGCAGGGTTTGAGCAATGTGGTCTTGATGGTAATTGGCCAGGCGGCGGTCTTGGTATCGGTGGTGGTGGCGGCAATGGTAATTCGGAATCAAGAAAGCTTGTTTTGCGTGACAAATATATCTTCATGGGGACGCCGGTTCTTCCTTACGACGAAGAGCAACAGACAAATCCAGATTCGGCGCTTGGTGATGATGTAAACAATACCGATCCAAGCCAGGAAGAACAAACATGGCGTATCAGCCGTTGGACAAACGGAACTGAATATGAAAATGGTACTTATGTAGGGTATCTTAGATATAGGGAAAATGAAGAATTAAACGGTCAGGATATTGGAGACGTCGGTGATCCACCGGAAATATCTCCCGGTCTTGGTTTCTGGTTTGTCTGGAATTATGGAGCAGTACCTGATGTTGAAATAATAGACATTGATATCAGTAAGTATGCACTTGAAGCTGAGCCTTATGTGCTTGAACTGGAACCTGCGATTGACGAAGACACATTCGGCTGGAATATGATGGCTAATCCCTGGCCCTTCGCAATGAACTGGCAGGATGTAGAATTTTCTCTTGATCAGGATGAGTGGTTGTCCCTTGCGGAAGCCTCAAATGACGACAATGGCTGGGTAAACCAGTATGCATACACCTGGGATCATCCGAACTTGTATTACCAGCCTCGAACAGGATTCCTTGATGTATGGGAAGGATTCTGGGTTATCGTTATGACCACAGATCCTATATGGCTGAGATTTAGTCCAATCATTGCTGACCCGGATGAAGTACCGGCACTCGAACTTGATGAACTCGATGAGGTCCTGGACTGGAGCTTAATGCTCACTGCACGCCGGACAGATACTTTGCAGGTGGATTATTTTAACTGGATTGGCGTTGGAGAGGAAGTAAATGACGGACTTGATCAGTATGATGCATTTGAAATGGCACCGCAAGCAAAGGAAGCGATATTCCTGCGTACAAGACTTTTAACTGAAAATAATCAATTCTCATTTGAACGTCTTACGTTCGATTTCAGGGAGAATAATCTTGGGAATGAGGACTTTAAAGCGTGGATGACGGAAATTTGGTTTTATCATGATCCATCCGTTCCCAATGCCGGGGATGCGTATCCCGTAGATGTTAAACTTCAATGGCCCACGGTAAATTCGATTCCGGAAGATGTAACCCTACGGCTTTACGAATTTACAGGGCTCCCGTTTGTACCTGATCCCGAAAACTTGATAGTCGAAGATTTACGTGATACAAATAGTGTAATCTTTGATGTTAATAGTCCCTATAGCAACAGTTATATGTACGCTCGTTTCTGGATCGTAGCGACAGAAGCTCCAGGGATACTTGACGCACCTGAACAAGATGTCGATCTACCCCTGGAAACGCGACTGTCAAGTATTTCACCAAATCCATTCAACAACATGACGACAGTCTCATTTGATATAGCAAAAACAACAAATCTGGATCTAAGAGTATTCAATCTTCTTGGGCGTGAAGTTGCCAACGTTGCATCAGGAAAATATGAGCCGGGTAGATATAAAATATCCTGGAATGCAACCGATATGGCGAGTGGGATATACTTCGTGCAGATGGTTGCCCATGATGCAGGGTATAAGCAGGTGAAAAAAATTATTCTGCAAAAGTAATAGACTGTATTCCTATGAAGCGGGCTGTCCGAAAATGTAGATAATCGCTTCAGGTGTCATTCCTGCGAAGGCAGGAATCCAGGCATTACAAGAGTTTGTGATACGGTGGTTTCCCGGATCAAGTCCGAGAATGACAGGGTGGTTGACTTAAAATAAAGCGCTTGGTCAATAAAAATATAGTTCAAACACAGTAAAAAGTCTTCATCTTTTAACATAATGGTTATATTATGATTCTGAATTCATCCGGATTCAAAAGCAGCGGAATTGCCCTTATTGCAATTCTGCTTTTTTGCACTATCTCTCCAAACCTGTATGCAACCCGATTTTACGTTGCAACAAACGGAATCAATGAACCTGATCGAGGGAGATCAGTTGACGAACCATTCAGGACAATCAATTATGCATTAGCGACAGCAGAGAATGAAGGTGGTCAACTTCCCCACAGTATCAATATTGCCCAGGGAACATACGATGACGAATATGAGATTTTCCCGCTTCCCATGATTGATGATGTAGTTATTCGAGGTGCGGGAATTAGCGAAACAATTATTGATGCCGGAGATCAGCAAAGCAATGCAATAACCTCCGTAGATGCCTCAAGGTGGAGAATAGAGAAGCTTACCATTACAGGTGGAGTCAGCCTCCAGGGTGGTGGTATGCTGATCTTGAATGGCGAAGATATCACGATAAAAGATGTAAAGATTACAGGAAATCGCGCTGCCCATCCCTTTATTCCCAATTTTGAGGGACATGGAGGTGGTGTTTACCTGTATGAATCCGATAATGTTCTGTTAGATCATGTATTATTGACAGAAAATTATGCGCTTGATGATGGCGGAGCGATTTCGGTAATAAGGTGCTCACCTGTCTTATACCATGTAACCATAACACTGAATTTTTGCGAAAATGACACAGCTTCATCGGCTATCTACCAGGAAACCTTCGGAGCTGATGAAATTGTTGTCAGGAATTCCATAGTCTGGAATAATAACTCTTCGGACGGAATTGTTCCAACCATTATGGCGGATAACATTCTTGCAAGTTATAGCCTTATCGAGAACGATGAATTTGAACCCTGGGATGGTACTGGAAATGTCTGGGATGATCCTCTCTTCACTGATCCTGAGTCTGATTTTACTCTCCTTCAGGGTTCGGCTGCTGTTGATATTGGTGATCCTGATTCTCCTTTCCACAGTGAACCTGAAGATAACGGGAATCGAGCTAATGCCGGGTTTTACGGAAACACTCCAGATGCACAAATATCCGGAGCGAATTACTCCCTTCCGCGTGATACCTGGGCGTTTGTCGGGCTGCCGGTAGTTCCTGAATCTGGCAATCCATACGATCTCTTCCGTTCTGATCTGGGTTCGGAAAATACGAGCTCGGCTACCTGGCGTTTTATGCGTTGGGATCCGGAACAAGAGATAATGCTTAGATATGACGAAGCAGAAAGTGGTGGTATTGAATACGGCGATCCGCCTGATATGGCATCTGGGCAAGGATACTTGATCCGTCAAAGAGTACGTAACCGGGCAAATTTAACAATTGACGGTCACGCGTTATCTCTAACTGAAGATAATATTGAAGTTGCCTTGCAGACTCACGACGGTATCAGTATAAATATGATTGCTAATCCATTTCCTTTTCCCCTGCACTGGTCAAAATCCAGGATCAGGTCAGGAATGAACTCCTGGACTCCTGATCAGGCTGCGGAGGAAGGCAGTGCGAATCTCTGGGTATATGTGCTGGATCAGACAAAACGTTTCATGCCGACACTTGACAATCTGGATCCCTGGGAAGGAGCGCTGCTGGTTACACTTGATGACAGCGAAATGGACTGGTGGACTCAGCCCAGTGTGAGATATGACGGCGAAATGGATATGTTTCCCGAGACTGCATGGATATTGAACGCAGGCGCTGAGATTGTTGATTCCCTCCAACGAGTAATAGCATCTGACAATGGACACCTCTTTGGAATTGGTACGCAGTTCGAATATGGCTTTGATCCCTATGACGCTTTAAACATTGAATTCCTGAACAGGCAATTTATTTTCAATTGGACTTCATTTGACCAGCCGTCGCTTTTCCACAGTTTCCAGCCGGAAGACGATGGAGAATGGCGTTACTGGCATGCAGAAATGATAGCCGATACTACGCTGCCTGATTCTGTTATCTTCAGTGTTAACGGATTGGTGTCAGACGAGGACTTTATGTACCCGGATTCAGGTTACCATTTCTGGCTGGAGGATGAAGATGGAGAAGTCCTGCTGGAAAATCTCCGGGATAGTTCATGGGTTCGATTGGAACTCGAATCTTTCAATCAAGATCAAAAGCGAGCAGGTGTTTACATAATAGCCAGCCACTCTGAGTGGGATTCATTATCTACAAATGTTTCTGATAAGGTTGTACAACCAAATCAATTTGAGATTACAAGCATTTATCCAAATCCCTTCAATTCTTCCGTCACGATGCAGTACAACCTCCCCCGTGCCGGAGAAATGACAATCTCCATTTTTAATATGCTTGGCAGGAAGGTGGATAACATTATGATGGAAAACCTGTCTGCTGGGACTCACAGGGCAATTTGGAATGCCGATACCCATGCCAGTGGTGTTTATTTGCTAAGAATGGAAGCGTTTGATAAAACTGCAATAAAGCGGGTGGTATTAATCAAATAGGGTAACAGTATTGTTTGCTGTCATTCCTGCGAAGGCAGGAATGACATGGTGGATTTGTCTAACATTTATTATATCAACAATATAGTGATAATAATATTTTTAAAAGGTAAAATGGGTGGATATAAATAACCTGACTTCTGATGTAATAAGTTGTGTTCATGAGGCAGGCAGATTTCTTCAGAAGGAACGTCTCCGGATCGACGAAGCTGATATTGGCATCAAGGGTCCCGGAGATTTTGTTTCACAGGCTGACCGGACTGCTGAATCAATGCTCAAAGAAAGATTGCTGAGAATTTTGCCGGGCAGTGTTTTTATGGGTGAGGAAAACAGTCCTGACGTGAGTGGTGGAGACGGGTGGCGCTGGATAGTGGATCCCCTTGATGGTACAACCAATTATCTACAGGGTATTCCCATTTATGCTATTTCTGTTGCCCTGGAGGATCGCAGGAAGATAAAATCTAATTGGGGTGATATTACTCTCGCAGTAGTTCATCTGCCTGAACTCGACCTGACTTTTGATGCAATCAGGGGTGGGGGAGCCAGAAAAAACGGCGCTGCAATTCAAGTCAGGCAAATTTCCGATTTCAGCCGGGTTGTACTTGCTACGGGATTTCCTTTCCGGAACAAAGACGTTGTTGATCAGTACCTTGCCGTCTTCAAATCTATGACTCTAAAAGTAGGCAATATTCGGCGAATAGGTTCAGCGGCGGTAGATCTTGCCTGGCTCGCCAGTGGAACCTTTGATGGATTCTGGGAAGTAGGCTTGAAACCATGGGATATTGCTGCCGGGATTCTGCTGATAGAAGAAGCCGGAGGAATCGTTACCGATTTCCGGGGAGGAAATCCTCTCGAGAACGGATGGATTGTTGCAGGCTCTAAAAACGTATATGATGTCCTTTTTGAAGTCATCAATGAACATTTTCCGGAAAGAATATTCATATAGTATCTCTTGAAAATAATGTCCCATTGTGGGTGCCTGGGATAGCTCGATGTCCCTGTTTGTCAATGCTTACTTATCTGTTTTCCTGACTTGACAAGCCAAAACCAAAAGATTACAGGATGCACAGGATTTTTTCTTTGCTCCTTCGCGTCTTTGCGTGAGAAAATGTTTTAAACACATTCTTCGTGAATATATTTAAGATTTAGATTTTTATGCTTATCAAATCCGGAAATACAAACCTGAACCGAGTCCTGGTTCTTGCTCTTGATGGCTTCCCCCATAGCCTGTTAATGAAGAGATTAAGAATTCGTCCTGCTTCAACCTGGCATCAACTACTTGATGAAGGCTCGATTTACAGTATTCGTTCAAGCCGCCCGGAGGTATCTTCCGTAGCATGGGCTTGTTACCTGACAGGCGTCAATCCGGGCGAACACGGACTTTTCGGATTTGTTGACCGTACTCTGAACCCTTTGAAATTGTATTTTCCTAATGGAGCCTCAATTCGTGTTCCGACAATACTTGAAAAGGTGGATGAGGCTGGAGGAACTGTCGTTTCAATTAATTTTCCCGCTACTTTTCCGCCTAAACCATTGCGTGGGTTGATAGTAGGCGGATTCCTCGGGGTTCGACTTGAAACTAACGTTCAACCCCTTTCCTGGCTTGAAAAATTAAACAGGCACCGGTATGTAATTGATGCAGATACCTCTGAGGCATATCACGACAGGGAAAAATTCTATAATCAGCTCACCACGATTCTCGAATCACGTTTCACCGCCGCTCTGGAAGCTTGCAGGGAATTTGACTGGACGCTTTTTCAGCTTCATCTCATGGAGACTGACAGGCTGTTTCATTTTTTCTGGGGTGATAAAGAGTATGAGGAACGTTTTAACGCACTGCTTGATCGCGTAGATGAAATCGTAGAAACATTTTCAGGTATTGCCAGGAAAAAGGATGCATCTTTTGTTGTGTTGTCAGATCATGGATTTACACGTGCGAAGCGAATCTTCTTTATAAATGCTTTTCTTCGAGAAAACGGATACCTTGAGTTTGACAGAAACAGTACACCGGGCTTGAGTTCTATCGATCCCCGAAGCAGGGCTTATGCGCTGCCTCCGGCTCGCATCTTCTTGAATCTTACCGGACGTGAGCCGAATGGAAGAATAAAACCTGGTGCTGAATACGATCAGGAACGGACCCGTCTTTCAGCCCTACTGAGAGATGTAAAGGATCCTGTCGATGGCTTGCCTGTTTTTGATGAAGTAGTAACACGTGAGAACCTCTACTCCGGACCCTTCATTGATAATGCAGCCGATCTGATAGCTTTCCCTCGGCGGGGTATAGACATAAAAGCTGATTTTAACGCCATTTCGCTTTTCGAGACTCCTTCAACCCTTATCGGAACGCATACCTATGATGACGCATTATTCTATGTTCGTGGAGATTCACCGGATTGGAATGAGAAAGAAGGAGATATTATTTTAGCAGGTCGTCATGTGAAGAAACTGGCGGGAATTTAAGAAGCACAATTGTGATGAATTTGTTACGATACTAATTCAGGAGTGAATCAATCAACCTCAAACAAGAAACATGGATTGCTTCATTTGTATAATGTAATCATATTATTACATATTTGTGACTGACAATTCTTATTTTGAATTCTATTGCGAAAAATATTTAACATTAAGAATATTATATTTCCTGAGAATAATGCATCATGCAGGTCTTTCCCAGCGTAATGATCCCTACATCTGGTTTTGCGATGAAAGCGACTTTATAACTGATCCCCGACCGCGCCGTCGATGGATGCTGAAAGGGACCACGCCGACTTCACTAAATACAGGTCTGCACATACGACCGAGTGTTTTCGGTTCTGCCAATCCGAAGAAAGACTAAATGCATGCTCAGGTCTTCTACAGGATGGATACTGTTCGTTTTCAAAGATTTCTTGATGAATTCGCCAAGCAAGTTACCAAACTGAAGACAATTCTGGTTTTTGATAACACATCATGGATGTCCCCTGAATTGCCCCTGAATTATCCTGAATTGAAACACGAATGATGTTTTATTTATTATGGTTTTATTAGTCAAAACTTGACATCTTCTTCTTTTTTTTTATAAGTTACAATTGTGTTAAATTATTATTAAGTTGTTCCATGTTTTTTATTCCAGCCATCCCGGTATATGGAGAATTAAAATAAACTCGGGTGGGAATAAGTCCCATCCGATATTTCCAGGTTAAATTGATGAGATTAATGACATGAAATACTTATTCAGTTCATTTATTTTCATATTTATGATACATTCTGTTCAGAGCGAGATAATTATAGTCCCAACTGACTACGAATCAATCTCAGAAGCGATTGAGCATGCAGATGACGGAGATACGGTACTTATCGAAAATGGGGATTATCACGAAAACGTTGTTGCCAGAAACCAGACATTTACATTAGCCAGCCGCTATATTCTTGATCATGACACATCTCACATTGATTCTACAATACTACATGCTGATGACAATAACGAGACCTATTCTCCTCTCCGCATTTACCTGGAAGATGAAAATTCTGTGCGGATCTCAGGTCTTTCAATTACAGGTGGCAGGTTGACTCTTGACGGATATTTACCGAATCAAAATGGTGGAGGTATATACATTAATAATGGCAGATTTCATATAGATAGATGTCACATTTTCAATAATCTTGCCTTCCATGGAGGGGGGATATATTTTGATGAAGCAGAAGGAGTTGTGGAGTATTGTTCCATATATAACAATCTTTTTAAAGTCTGTGGTGGTGGAATTTGTTTTTCTCTGGATGAGGCTGTAGAAGGTGATCGTGCTGGACACGTGCTAATAAGGAATAACCATATTTTTAATAATACTTATGTGGATACAGTTTATAATAGCTGGAGTGGTGGAATTGGAATCTCTTGTCAATGGGCTGTAAGGGGTATTATCAGGGATAACATCATTGAAAACAACGTAGTTAAACAGGATGCTGGTGGTATTGGAATCGGATTCAGTATGCTTATGCTGGGAAATGTCTGGGAAGTATCAGGAAATGTGATTTCTTTTAACTCGGCTCAATGGAATGCGGGTGTTTTAGCTGCCAATGTGGACACTTTATATTTTTTCAGTAACACTGTTGAGAGTAATTCCGCCACGCTCGCCTGGGGCGGCGGACTTTCAATCTACACACCTCTAAGCCATTATAACAATATATATCATAACATATTTCGAAATAACAGTGGTAATTCAGGCGGGGCAATTCTAACTAAAGCCAATGCGCATATCCATCATAATATGTTTATTGGTAACAGAGATGGAAGGGTTTCAGCCATAAAAGTATGGACTGGAAATATTTACGATAGATTACAAGTTAATGTTAACCATAATATTTTCGTAAATAATAGTCCCCTCGACAATCCTGAAGATTATATCGCTGCAGTATCTGCATATACAACAGACAACATCATTAATTTAAAACATAATGATTTCATTGGGAATAGAGGTTACGCTGTCGGATTACCTGAACCGGATGTACGTTTACCCGGAGAAATTTACGCCGACAGCAACTACTGGGGCGATCCTTCCGGACCTTATCATTCAGAAGAAAATCCCAACGGTCTCGGTGATACGGTTCGTTCCAATATCAGCATTGAACCGTTTTCAACTACTCCCTTCACGGCGC
>JAVCCM010000084.1 GCA_030765455.1 Candidatus Electryonea clarkiae
CGCAAGGCATATCAACAATAGAGATAGCCAATGAATTATGTTTAAGCCCTCGTACTGTTGGTACCTATAAGGAAAGGATTTTGAAAAAAATGTCCTTCAAATCAAGTGTCGAAATTGCACATTATGCTATTACCAACCATCTAATAGATAGAATATAAAGCACTTCCATCTCGTTCTCAATTATCTCCCCCAGTGTGTAGTAATATTGCAGTGATTTTAACCACAAAACTGATCGTAAATTTACCACAATATTTTCACGATTTTACGTATTGTGCAGCCCTACTCTTATTTGCGATTATGCCTCACAAGAACTTCTATCACAATTTTATTGTATCAGAAATAATATTATACAATTCATGATTTAACTATTGGACACCTGAATATCACAAGTTTAGAGTTTATAACTTCAGTGATTGTTTTCTGAATCTGATTATATAGAGTAATCCCAGAAAACTCGGTTTGGCTGTGTTTGTTTTCGCATGTTAACTGACTGAATCGATTAATCAAAACTGTCCTGGGAACCCTAAGGTTCCCGGGGCATTATATTCTTAAAATCACGGTTCATAGTTTATCTTATTAATACTCCGTCATTGCGAGGAAGCGAAGCGACGAAGCAATCCCCAAATAATAATGCAGTTGCACGAAATATGAGATTGCTTCGCTTTGCTCGCAATGATGGGCGGAATTTTGGGAATTACTATAATACCTGTTACTTTTATCACGGATTATTTGTTATTTTTTAAAAGGGTTGAAATTTATAATTAGAATGAGTATAATAAGTTAGACATCAGATCATGGAAACTTCATGCATGGAGTATCATTATGATTGAAACGATTTGTTCATATTGCTTATCTAATTCCTTCCATAAGTCGATCTTTACTGAAGGGCGTAGGTCGTGTACTCCTATCAGAAAACACACAGCCCGGAATTATTTTGTTCCTGGTTTTCCTCAGCTTTTCTTTAACCGGTATTCTATCAGCTCAAACCGAAGTCGAAGGCGATGTCTATGGTATCTGGGACATTGAGGGTAGCCCGTACCTCGTTATAGACACGCTATCCAATCCTGAAAAGAGTCCTTTCCACATAGAGCCCGGGGTGATGAGTTCGAGGATCAGGATGACGACAGGTTTCTTTTTTATATTTATTGCACCAGTGGAAACAAATGCAAGGAATTGCTTCAGGGACTTATTTCCTAAAATGGTCACTCAAGCCGGAAGTGACGAGGATGGCGGTGTTGCTAAAATAATTGATAAATAATCACAATCGCATAAATTCAACTTGAGACTAACAAGGAGCAAATATGTGTGATAATGTATACTGCCTATTCTGCATTGTGTTCTTATTATGCCGTGCGAGTGCAATATCTCCTGTGCAGGCAGCTACACTTGGTGACACGTTATTCATCTTCGCGAATAACGATTTATTTATGGATGTGGTTACCGTCAGCGGTGATTTCGTTGATATCCGTTACATGAGTATGAACGGGACTATCAACGCCGAACCCAACCTCCGAATCCCAGCAAAGAAGCCGGTATCCACTATACGATACGCGAAGATCGATCCCGCCGCTATACCAAAAGTAGAAGTGGTTCATACCGACGGCAGTACCGATGAACTCGATATCCAATCCGGAGAGGTAGGTTGGCATTCTTCCCGACCATCCTCCAAGCAGCGCAGATTGACCATCAATGATATGCCCTTCCAGCGTGTTTTTCGCATGCCCGCGAACAGAAGATGGGCTCATCCCTGGCAGCAATCTGTGATGATGGATGTCGATGGTGATGGCATGACCGAATGGTTGTATTGGTGGAAGTATTGGGAAGAGGATACTACCGCGTATCTAAATGTTTATCGTAACCATGAGGGCGATTCCTGGCAGCTCGATCATGTTTTCACGAACAGTTATCCCAGTGAAGAACGATACCAGAAAATCGGATTTTACAATCTTTGTGCCGGCAGGTTTTTCCACGAAGAAGATTTGGTAGAAATCTATTTCTTCAGCGGTGATAACGGCTGGCTTTGGGAGTTTACCGGTCCTGGCGAATTTGATGTTTTCCGTACAAACGTCTTGAGCACAAAAGGTTGCCGATCTACTACCGTAGCGGATTTCAACCAGGACGGAAGGGACGATATCACTGCAATAAAGATGCATTGGCACGATCATTATACTGCATGGGATATAATGACTCACCAGATTGGTGACAACATCCACTGGAACGAGGACCCTCCTTTTGTCGGTTCGGATGGTTTGTACAACTATGGGGAAATTTATCGTGGTTGGAGTGCTACGGCTGTTGGCGATTTCGATCATGACGGTCAGAACGAAGTCGCCCTGAACTACATCCCCGGTGGATTTCCGACAATAAATGATGTCGAGTGTTATTACATGGATTTTGATGAAGACGGTACTCCCCATATGGAGACTTTTATTACAGAGGCGCCGGGTTACCAGAATAAACCATTAATCGCTGATCTTGACGGTGACGGTCTTGACGAATGGTTACACCCGGGAGTGGTTGTTTTCCCTGATGGAAGCCGTGACGGAATTTTTCGGGTAATAGAGGCTGACGAAAACGGAGAGCTTCAGGAGGTATATCTAGATACTTCTTTTACTCGTGGCGCTCAAACTGCTATCGCTTTCGGCTCTATCAATAATCTGCCCACAGTAGCAATGGGAACAAACGATTGGTACTACAATTATCCGTTAAGTATGTATTCCGTTATCAGTTATGATTTGAATCGTGGTTATTTTCTCCAGGATTACGCGGAACCTGATGACCTGAACATGCTTTTCAAGAGCATATATCTGAATGATTATGACGATGACGGCTTTACAAATATGTCGTTTTATTCAACCAGCGAATTCAACCGCCTGGCTGTTTACGAAGAAACCGATCCCCTGGTTTCGGTTCCTGACTTCCCTCAACTTCCCGATGACTTCGAAATCGGAAAACCATTTCCCAACCCGTTCAATAGCGAGGTGAGCATCGTGGTTGATCTGACCAGACGTGAAAGTTCAAGTATCGATGTTTTTAACGTGAACGGCCAAAAAGTTGCTGGTTTAGAAGTACCAACATCACCGGGAATGCACAGGGTTGTCTGGAATGCAAAGGGAATGTCATCGGGGACCTATTTCATGAAATGGTCGCTCAAGCCGGAAGTGACAAGGATGGCGGTGCTGCTGAAGTGACAAGGTAAAATTACTCAACAATGGATTGCAGGCTTATTCATTATAGAAATAAGGGGCGATTCAGGATGGATAACTAATTTCCTGGACATCAAGCTGTCCGGGGCACCCAAAAAATCAAACGATCTTAACTTATGAGAACTACTGTAAATCTAAGAATAAACAGAAAAGATACATTATTTGGTTTTAACAATGAGAAAAATAATTTTCGGATCATTACTGAGATCCGGAAAAACAAAAAAAGGGAGGCAACCATGTATTTATCCGGAAGCTTTCGCTCGAAAGAAGCCAGGGCACCGCCTCAGGCGATCTTTCACGCGGAAAACTGAGGGAAAAACAAAAATCTACAATTTGTTTCACAAAAAGAAGGAGTTGGACATGTTATTAAAAAGACATCTTATCGTCTTTATTCTTATTGCTTCTCTTTTCACGGGAAGCTCATTTGCGCAGCTTTTTGACAGTGAAGATTACGATGGTTACACTGAGGAAAGAGATCCCGTCGCCGCTGGAGTCGCTCTGGTCAATGCTGGTAACCATTACGATTACGTTATACTTCTTGATGGCAGCGCTGCTAACGATGACAAAATTCTACTCAAAAAGGGTTATGGGAATGGTACATTTTATTCTGACACATACTATTCATTCACTAACTTGGGTATTCCAAAAGATGGAAAATTTAGTTCATCAGGAGGATGCTATGCAGTCGCTAGCAGCACAAACATATCGCTTTGGGTTGCAAATTACGGACTTGTCACTCCTGATACTGATCATAAAAACAGTCAGGATGGACAAATCATTGATTGGGGATTTTTTAACGATGGATCAAATGAAGATGTAATTGTTGCTGATGGTAGTGATATAGATATTTATCATCTTAATGCTGATTTTGATATTCCCACTACACCGAGCAGATCGACCACCGTAGCCAGCAACGTCCAGGTATTGGCAACCGCAAAACTCGATGGTCCAAATGATGACAATACCGATTTCGTAGTGACTTTCGATGATAATGGCGATACACGTTGCCGTGCTTACAGGGTTACCAACAACAGCATCACCAACCAGGGTTCATTCCTTTTGCCGGACTCGTTAGGCGATATCGGCGGAATCGCATTGGCTGATCTTGACTACGACGAATATCCGGACCTGGTTCTTTCCACCCGTGCGGGTGATGTGATCGTGTTTTACAACGAAGGCAGTGGTAACGGATATTTCAGCACCAGCCATGACGATGATTACTCTTTTGAAAGCGGCGTAATCGGATATATCATATCGATGGGCATACATGATCTCGACAAAGACGGCTATGGTGACCTTGCACTTGCTGGAGAAGAGATCATGGTCGTTGCTGAAGGAGCTTCCAGGGCGAACGGCTTTGATATCGATGGAAACGGTGATCTAATCCCGTGGTATACGTCTGATGAGATGACTGTTTATACTTCCACCCAGTCGGTTGATATAAACTTCGTTGATCTCTATGAAGATGGTGGCTTTTGCGCCCTGGTTACAAGGTCGATGAGCAGCCCTATCGGAAGCGATGAATTCTGGGAATACTATTATTTCCTCGAGGATGATGATATCAAACCGGCTATTCCATTGAATATAGGATTGACGATTAACGGTTCAAGTCATCCAGTAATCTCATGGGATGAAGTAAAAGAACCGGATATAGACGTATACCGAATTTACCGTCAGTATCCTTCTGTATCGAGGACATGGTACTATATTGGTTACGTCAATTCTTCGACGTTTCAATATACTGATACCGGTTTCGGTTATAGTGCGGGCGGAAATTACGTGTATTATAAAGTGAAAGCCCGTGATGTTACGCCATATCTTTACAGTAATTATTCAAAAACTGTTACCACTCGAGGTTATATGGCAGCAAAGGCCGCACCTCAGCAAGAGCAACCTGATCTACCCGATGTTATCTCCATGGGAAATGCATACCCTAACCCCTTTAACCCAACAACAACTATGCAGATTGGCATTCCTGAAGCGAGTCGTGTCACGATAATTGTTTACGATATTATGGGACGCGAGGTAACCTCTTTGATCAACAAAGACTATGAGGCAGGTCTGCATGAAATAGTTTTTGACGCCGGTAATCTTCCCTCCGGTTCTTACATCGTTCGCATGGAATCCGGCAGTTTTTCAGCCACACAACGAGTGATGTTGCTGAAGTAAGAAAGGAGAGCGCAACTACATGAAAAATGTTGAACAAAGCATAACTAACTGAAGAGCGGATAAGGAATAATCCCTATCCGCCCTCACAAAACCGGGTCGTCGAAGTGTGAAGCAACAGCGACCCGGTATTTTTATTATAACCATCGGCAATAATAAATGCCATCTACAAATAAAATAATCGTGAATGACAAGGTCATTTATAGAGCAAAACAAATATCTATCACAAAGCGAAAGATTGTCCCAATTGTCTGAAACATTTTACTATTGGGCAATTATAACAGGGAGGCACGTTTCTGAACAGGGTCAGTGAAATCCAGAGACAGACGGCAATTGTCAGCAGACAAACGACAATGAAAATTCTGTTGGTACGATTCAAGCGGATTCGGTTCATGGTAAGTCCTCTATTTTGAGCTGAAAAGAAACTAACAATACTAATTTAGCTATAAAACAGGAATGGGGCAGAAGAGTTTCTAATAATTCAAAATATTGATTTTTGTGTTTGCGTTGAAAGATTGGTTTCTTATAATTAGTACAGAGAATCAACGGTAATGTCTGCATTAGTGATGAGCTTCTGATCTGATCAAAGCATTGTATGCAATAATTACGGAGATTAACATGACACACCAGTTTACAGCAATCATTGAAAGAGAAGAAAATCAATATGTTGCTCTGTGTCCTGAGTTTGATCTCATAAGTCAGGGCGATTCTGTTGAATCTGCACGTGAAAACCTGCGAGAAACTTTAGAACTGTTTTCAGAATTCGCTTCACCGAAAGAGATCAAATCCCGAATCAACAAAGATATTATTATTTCACATATTGAGGTGGAATTAGAATAAAATATGGAATGAATATGATTTCTTGAAGGTTTTGCATCGTCAAGAAATCATGAATTATAGAAATACCAGATCTATTGATGATAAAAAGAAAAACCACAAAGATCGCAGAGAATCCACAAAGGACTCAAAGAAATTCTTAGCGAACTTTGTGCCTGCTTAGCGTTCTCCGCGGTAAAAACAATTTTGCAAACATGATGCATTATTTTCAAGATTCCTAATATTAGTCAAATAGACGAATGGTGACTTCATAAACTGTGATCCAGGGATTGGGTGATTTTCGTACAGATATAGATGGATTTTGATAGTTTGTAGGTCTATTTTATATTCTTGAGCACTACATTTTTAATGGAACGAATATGTTCCGGGGTAGTTCCGCAACAACCTCCGATAATCGATACACCGATGTTTATCAACTTTTTAGTTTTTTCAGCGAAGAACTCCGGGGTTTCAGCATAATAGAGTTTGCCGTCTTTTATTTCGGGTAATCCGGCATTCGATTGGATTATCACAGGACAGGAAGCACATTTGACCATCTCACCGGCGATCTCGATCATTTTTTCGAGACCGTTACCGCAATTTGAACCAACGATATCAGCCCCGGCTTTTTGAAGTCCATCAACTGCTTCAGCGATATTCGTTCCCATCGCCGTAAAATAGCCCTTCGGGGTTTTATCGAAAGTCATTGTCGCCATAACTGTAATTTGTGTTGCGACGGATTTTGCTGCTTTTACTGCAAGTATGGCTTCCTGCAAGTCGATCATGGTTTCGATATTAATGATCTCCACCCCGGCATCTGCCAGAATCTTCATCTGACGTTGGAAACTTTCAAAAATTTCTTCCGGTTCATTATCACCGTATGGTTGCAGGATTTTACCGGACGAGCCGCAGGATGCTACGAGGTAAGCATTATCGCCAATAATTTTTGCAATTGATGAGACAGCTCGTTGATTTATCTCTTCGGTTTTGTTTTCAAGCCCATAATCAGCAAGTTTTAGAGGCGATGCACCAAAGGTATTGGTATGAATTAGGTCGGCTCCGGCTTCAAGGTATAGGCGTGCGATCTCCTCAAGGATTTCAGGTCTTTCGATATTCAAAAGTTCAGGGCATTCGCCGGGTTTTAGTCCCCGCTCGATCAGCTCCGTTCCAAGGGCGCCATCTGATACGAGTATTTCCCCATTCTGTAAACGATCAAGTAGAGGTATCACTTTAATTTTCCTTGACCAGTTGCTTTACTTTTTCTACCGCATTGGCGGCATCGTATCCATAGGAAGTTGATCCGATTTCATCAGCAAATTCCCTGGTGACCGGAGCTCCGCCGATAATGGTCTTGATAGTCCCGTCAACCTCCTTTTCTTTTAACAACCCGACGACATTTTTCATAACCGGCATGGTAGTGGTCAGCAGGGTTGACATGCCAATGATTGAAGCACCCTGTTCTATAGCGGTTGAGACAAATTTCTCAGCCGGTACGTCTTTGCCAAGATCGATTACCTCGAAACCCGCTCCTTTGAGCATGATTCCCACAAGATTTTTGCCGATATCATGCATGTCGCCGTGAACTGTGCCGATTACCACTTTACCCATACTCGGCATTTCGCCTTTTAAAAACAATGGTTTCAATTGATCCAGTCCTGCGTACATTGCCTTGGCAGCTAATAAAACCTGGGACAGGAAGATTTCATGTATTCGGAATTTTTCCCCGATAACACTCATCCCCGCCAATAAGCCATCATCAAGAATCTCTTTAGGTGGGATACCTGATTCGATAGCATTTGCGGTAAGTTCGAAAACCGCGTTAAAATCACCTCTTTGAAGCTTTACGGATATTTCTTCGAGTATTTTCACTCTTTCTCCTTCAATTACTCGATTTATGAGAATCAGAGCATTTTAGCAATACTGACAAATGATAAAAGCCGTTATAACCTGTTAAAATTCACCAAAGGGGAATAATATGAATAGCCGTGGGTGTCAACCCACGGTGAACGATTGCCACAACCATCTCGTCCCTGAAGGGGGTATACAACAGTTTGTTCAACCCCTTTAGGGTTGATATTGTTACGTTTGCGCTGTCCCACGGGCTTTGCCCGTGGCTATTTATGTTTATCTCCTTTGGAGATATTTTCATTATAATCTATAACTTATGAACGAAGTTTTTTCATACGATCTATACACGAACGGTTTTTACAGGTTGAACAATAGCTATAATTATCCTTGAATAGATGGATTTCTTTTTTTCCTGCTACAAGAAGCCCTGTAATTGATTTTAAAGGTATCATAAGGAAGCTGCTACTTAAAATGATTCCAATTTGTTCCGGTTCAAGGTATTGAAACAGCTTTTTCTGCCCACTTATATCCCAGCCGCAATAACCGGGACTATAACCCAACGTCGCCGAATTGCTGTTCAGACCATGCGTTTTTGAAAGTTCATTGAAATACCAATCCTGAACCACGTTTGACGCTTTATCTGCCGCATTGGATGCTACAGAATCGAGCATTGTCCCAAGAGCGAAATCGTTGGTATTAAATAAATGATCGATTTTATCACTTATCGTCTTTCCCATTGTCAGGGCGTATAGTGCTAAATGGTTAGCCTTTGGATAAATGTATTTTAATAGAACATCATCAGCGTTTTTGCCTTCTCCCCGGAAAATGCGCTCGAATTCATTATATGATATTTCATTAACAATACAAGAAGGTTGAACAGTTTGATGGAAAAGATCAAGGGCTTCATCAAAAAGTGCTTGAATCGAATCCACGATTTCAGTTCCAACCGGAATTCCGAGGCTGAATAATACCTCATTTTTTCCCGGTAAAATATCTGATAAAGATAATTCAATATTCTGTTTCATTAAGATCTTTCCGGCAATTTATCCATCCCATAACGTTGGGCTTCATTTTCCATCAGCTTGATAAGTTCCTGCCTGGAGTCGTCATTCAGATGGTTAGGCTGATAATCAGATATTAGTTTTTTCACCATATCATTTGCCCGTTCACCCAATGTTTGCGAACCCTCATCGATCCATCTTGCGCGGTTGGATCTGTCGATTACCGGCTTCGGCATGTAATGCTCCTCACCCAGGTATCGCATGGAATGTTCCGATATCAACAGGTGCCCCTCTCGAAGCAGTTCCTGGAAGATTGGAAGTGCAGGAAAATCCTCTTTCGGGGTGATTCCCTCTACCAGGCGTAAAACCATTCCGCAGATTTCATTGTCCAGGACTAATTTTTCCAAACTCTGGCAGCTCTCGAAATCGAGCATTCCCGGTCCTGAAATGTTGTTAATTCCAGCTAAAGCGGCAAGAGTCGCACCCATTCCGCTTTCAAGTCCAGCCTGGGCGTCAAGCTGTTTCGAGTCGCTAAGCGAGATATATGCCTGTGTCGGAATACCCAGGTGTTTCCCGATTTCATTGTAGGCACAATCGATCATCATCGTCTCGACAGCGCCCATTGGTGTAGTCTCATACCGGATATCGAAAATAGCCGGCGAACCGCCATAAAGCATCGGTGTTCCCGGATTGGTTAATTGGCTGATTACAATTCCACTCAAAGTTTCGGCGGTATGCTGAATAAGGGAACCGACAAGTGTAACCGGAGCAATAAAACCGGACAGGGGCATGGATATAAATTCAACCGGAATGGAGTATTTGGCGCAATCAACCAGGTTTTGCGATGTAACGTCACTCCATTTCAAAGGAGAAGTCGGGCAGCAAGAAAAAACTGCCAAAGGTTTATCTTTCAGTGCTTCTCGTGTGCCTCGAACGGAGAGTAGGAGTTCTTTCATAATCTCGAAGGATTCGATTGTGAATGCACCTGTTACAACAGGTTTATCACAATAGGAGAGGCTCAGGAAAAGACGGTAGCTGTCTGATATTTTTTCATGAACGTCTGAAGGGATAAATGCGGTACTTTGTGACTTGATGTGTTCAAGTCCACTAATGACTTTTGAATAGTTTATGTAATCAATGGAGTCAGGTTTACGGATCTTTCCCGAGTCAAAATCTAATATATTCAACGCTGCGGAACCGGGAGTGAAGTGTATTTTATGGTCGCTGAAGTCGTGAGTTTCTTCCCCTGTGACATCATAAAGTTTAAAAGATGAAGGGGCAGTTTTTAAGGCTTTCTCAATTATTTCCCTATTGAGCTTGACATGCGATCCTCCCATATCAACTTCAGCGCCAAAATCACCAAGCATCGAAAGGACTTTTTCATTGTGCAACTCAACACCGAGGTTACCAAGAATTTCGATAGCTTCGGCAATGATCTTTTCGATCAAGTTATCTTCTAAAAAGCGTATTGTCGGTCTCAAGAATGACTCCCGTATAGTCTGGATTTTAAACCCTGGTTCAAAGAAACATTGATTGGTAAATCAGGGAATAGCGATTTCATGTAATGTAATCAGGTTATACTATCACAATCACACTGCTAACCCGATATAATACTGGAACTCGAATTTTTCATGAAAGTGTAAAAGTAGTAATTATTAATAGTGGTTTTCCATGCTCAATTGGATCAGAAATACTGTTGCAGTGACAACATCAGTATTCGCAATCCTTGTCATTTTAAACCTGATAAAAAATATCAAATATCAAAGTTTCTATCTTCATAATATATTTTAGATACAAAGACTGATGCCTCTTAAGATTCAGTTTGCTATCGTCCAATCATGCCCCAACTTTGGCAGTGCAAAATCTTTACGAGCATAAAAAAACGTGCCAGGTCTCAAAGTGGAAAACCACTTCAAAACCTGACACTTCAAACATTTTGAAACCTTTCTGATCCTGTAGATATTAACCTGACAGAGAGATTTAAAGGTCTCATCTCATTAGTACAACCTTCCTCACTTCATGCATCTTCCCCGGTACTTCGGCGTGGATAAAGTAGATCCCGCTTGGTTGATCCTTCCCATCAAAGCTTAGCTTCTGGTAGCCAGTACTATAAGTGCCTTCAGCAACAACTGCTACCTCTTGGCCAATGATGTTAAAGATGCTGACTTTCAACTCTGATGATATGGGTAGACCAATTGAGATTGAGAGTGTTGGATTAAAAGGATTGGGGAAAAGTTTGGCAATAGAGTATTTAGATGGAATATTGCCAGATTTTCGTTCTTGAACGGATAAAGTAACCTGCAATATCCATGTTTGACTTGAATAAGTTTCCAAATCAAAACGGTCAACAGCCTTTACGCGCCACCAATATGTACTTATTTCTAAATTACCCAGTGCCAGTGTGTCCATTGAACCAATATCATAGACTTCTGGATCAATGAAGCCACTATTCGTGGAAAGCTCAAGCGTGTAATGAATACGATCATTCGGATCAGGATCATTAGCTGATTCCCATCGGAAAACGAGGGGAAAATCACCTTGTCCTGTTAGTTCATATCCGTTCTCTGGTTCTGATAAAGAAAAACCGTCAGGTGGTTCTGGGTCGTAGGCAAAAAATGATAGTGTGTCCTCAGCCCAAGTTCCGGGCGTATTGCTGTCGGTGGCACGAACTGTCCAATAATAAAGCTGATCCTGAATGAGATCAGTAACCTCAAGTGAAGTCTCATCAGTGCTATCTATTACTAATTCTGCATTTGAAAGATCAGGTTCAGTTCCAAACCATACATCATAGTGAGGAGTGTCATATGCGTCAGGATCTGTTGTAGCATCCCATACTAATATTGTATCAAGCGTCCAGCATGTATCATCTATACTTGGCTGAAGAAGGCTGAAATGTAAGGGGCTATCGAATAAATCTGTTGTAAACAACCATCCAGCGCTATCACCATTTGCCCACGTATATATTCCGGAATTGTCAATTGCTCTTACTCTCCAGTAAATCGATTGATCGTCCGGCAATTCGTCCAATTCACCATTACTAACATTATGTGGTATATCAAAAATGCTTGTCATTAATTCTTCTAAATCACTGATAACAAATGATGTATCATTTGTAGTATCACTGAAAGTGTCATCGTCAGGGAAGTCGTTATCTGATGACCAGTCTATGATGTATTCAATCTCATCATTTGGATCATCATCGGTAGTCAGGTTCCAAAAAACAGCCACCGTATCTTCATGCACAATTGCATTATCAGGTGGTGAGGCTAATTCAAAATCGTTAGGTGGTCTGCCAATATTTTCCCACCATATTACTTCCTCACTGTATACAGTAACTCCAACTATGTCGTTATCTTCATCTCCATCAATATCACATGTATAAATAGAATATGGACCGTCAATACTGTCTGTGACAGTATGTCCTGTAAAGTTTTCATCCCCATCATTTTCCCACCATATTATTGAATCGTCTATAAAAATTCCACAAACAACATCTTTATCTCCATCCGAGTCCATATCAATTCCTAAAATTGTTTGCGGTCCTTCAATATCCTCATCTATTAGATGGGTTGTAAAATTTTCATTACCATCATTTTCACACCAGTAAATTTCAAAATCGTTGTAAGCTGATCCAAGAATATCTATATCGTCATCATCATCGAGGTCAATTGAAAGTGCACTGAAAGCTCCATCGCATTGTCCAATGACAGTATGTCTTGTGAAGTTCATGTTACCATCATTTTCCCACCAGCTTATATTATCACCCCAAAAAGCCGCTCCTAACACATCGACATCTCCATCGCCATCAATATCATCAGCGTGAACAGACGAAGCAGCATCAAAGTTATCTTGTATAGTGTGTTCTGTGAAATTCTCATTGCCGTCATTTTCCCACCAAGAGATTTCGTCACCAATTTGTGCAGCACCAAGTACATCGATGTCACCATCACTATCAATGTCATATGCATATATATATCTCGCTCCTCCGAATGCTTCGGATATGATATTTGTTGTCCAAATTGAGCCGTCTCCCTCGGTATTATCAAAGAAGACTAAGGTATTTCCTGTAGCTCCAAGCACATCGATGTCATCATCATTATCAATATCTATCGCAAAGATACAACGCAGACCAACAAATTCATCAGAAATAATATGTTCAGTAAATTCCTCATCGCCATCATTTTCCCACCATGTAAATATAGCATCTACACTGGCGCCCAGAATATCAACATCGCTATCTCCATTTATATCAATTGCGTAAACTGACCAACCAGGGATACTATCTGCGATTGTGTGCTCTGGAAAATGGATGCTTGCTACACAGATCGAAGATGAAAAAAATGTCAAAAATGCATATAAGGAATAAATTGCTTTAGCTCTCACAAATTCCTCCATTCTCTTTTTCTGTAAGTAAATCTCTGGACACTATTTATCAGTGTACCTTCCAGCATTATTTATCCAAATGGTTTTCTGTCTGGCCCGGGACGCTTTGAGAATCCCCAATACTTCTCTGGATGTAACCCGAAAAGTTCAATGTCGCCATATGCTTCATTCCTTGTGTAATCAGCAAGCCATATTTCAATAAAACCTGTGGAAGAATAATCAGATTTAGTATTTTCATGTATAAAAGGCATTAGAGATTCCAATGGGCAATCATGAAGTTGTAAAACAAGAATTGTCTTATCCTTAAGCTCACCATACAGCTTTTTCCTTTTGGCATCTTTTATTTCGATAGCACTCCAAGCCTCATCTAAGATTCTGATGGGATCGGCTTCATCTTCCGGAGTTACATCTGTAACCTTATAAACACAATCATAATCAATTATTACTTTGGTTAATTCGACACCAACAATATCATTATTATCTTTTCTGCATAAAAAATCTGGCGATTCAATCGAATATAGAATCGTAAGTTCCATACCTGTTGCATGTTCATAAGCTTCTGTAAAAAAATTCATCTCAATTTGTTCAGAGTGTTTCTTTCCATCATCATTAGTAGCCCACATTGCCAATCTCCTCGATTTTGTATCTCTATGCTGACACATTGGATTGATGTGAGATATTTACTACAAAATCTTCGATAACATCTCCATATTCAGGGAATATTCTTTTTAGTAATTTTTTTAGCTCTGATAAAGATGGATCCGCTAATAAATTGTCGAATTGTCGTGCATTTAGATAAAGTTGTCTACAGTACTTATCTATAACCGTCTGAGGTGCAATGCTCCTGTTTCTAGCTACAAAGTTTGTAGATTCTTGTCTAGTAAAACCACGCTTAGTATGAAATACGACTTCAAGTATTTGTTCTAACGCAGCGGGACTGTTCCTGAGGAACTTTGGTTCTATATTGCTATGGCGAACCTCATTTTTATCTTGATTACTGGCTTTACTCTTAAGTCGTTGTTTATCTATCAATAATATTCTTCGTAAAACAGAATTTGGAGTATCTTCGAAAGGGACAGCTTCTTGTTTTAAATAACTCCAGACGTCTTCGTCTACTTCAATCCTTCTGTGTCTCACTGCAAACCTCCATTTGTTTGTAAACTATCATATCGAAAGATACTATTTAATAAGTAGTATTTCAAGTATCCTCGATAATTCTGTGATAGTTTTACTCTTGGAGGTCTCAATAAATCATAAAAACTAGATTCATAATTTCTGTTGAATCTGCTAATCGAGAATCTGATCTCTTTCACTTTATGTCTCAAGCATACAATAACATAGAATTATATTTCAGAAATTCTGGTCCATATTGGCGAGAATTGGGATTAATCTCAATGTGTTCCAATTCTGCTCACTACCGGTAAACTGTAAGCTCAATAATTTATCCTCATCTCATCAAAACAACTTTCCTCACCTCGTTCATCTTTCCCGGCACATCGGCGTGTATGAAATAGATTCCGCTTGAGAGATTTTGACCGTCAAATATTATTTTATGATACCCTGCCGCGTATATACCATCTGCCAGCATTCCGACCTGCTCACCCAGGATGTTATAGACTTGGGCATTCAACTCAGATTTGAGTGGAACTGCGATCACGATGGATAAAACAGGATTAAACGGATTCGGATAGGTAGCAGCTATACTGTACTCGGTTGGAATACCTCCAAAGGGATCTTCACTGATTCCAGTATTAGGCTCGACATAGAATGTAAAACGATCTTCGCTTTCCAGTGTATCTACATTTGAAATCGCTTCCACCCACCATGTCACCTGCAGGTATTCATCCCAGTACATATAAAGAGTGTCGAACAGAGAGAATTCAAAACTTGTAGTTTCAAGACCATCCCATTTGAATAGAGAGTCATAACCTGACATTGATCTTGTCCTGAAAAATGCATCGTAACGAACAATATCAAAAGTATCCGGATCGACAGATTCTTCCCATGTCGCAATAATGTTGCGGCTTTCATCCAATGATAATGAATCACCGTTTTCAGGTTGTAACAGGTTGAAAGATGATGGAGGTTCAGGTATATCGCCTGTTCCGAATAGTGTCACCGACAACTCTTCTTCATCCGGATCGTCGCAGAGTATTGAAATATGCGCTGAATCAAGACCGGCTCTGTCAGGAGTATAAACAATTTCAACAGCCATACTGTCGCCCGGTTCCACTACATCATCATCAACATCATCAACACTAAATGATCTGTTATCGGATTCAACTGAATTCACGGTTAACATGTAGTTACCACGGTTAATGATCCACATTGACCATTCTGACGAGCTATCAACAGCCACTACTCCGAAATCATATCTATTATCAGGGAGGAAAATGTCGGGCTCTGCCCCAATTCCGTAGAGTAATACAAAAACAGTATCTTCGTCGGGATCATCACTGGTTATTGTTACGACAGCAGAGTCGCTGCCAAGAGTTTCCGGAGTGAAAGTAATCTCTATGGATTCATCATCATTGGGATCAATGATGAATTCATCTACATCTTCTACCTCAAACAGAGGATTATCTGATTCGATTGAAAAGATATTCAATTCATAAGAACCTGCATTTTCGATCTGCATATCCCAGGTTTCAGAATCACTGATCAGTACACTACCAAAATCAAAAGTTGTATCCTCCAGGAAAATTTCCGGTTCCATAGGCGTCAAATACCAGTCAACCAGGATTTCCAGCAGGTCTTCACATTGATCAGTCGGTATCAATTCGCCATTTCCGTCTTCTTCACAGGCACTCACGATATCAAAGGCGAAATACATTATTTTCTGCCTGTCAAAAATAGTTCTGACGGCTGTACCGTAACCCTCTTCTTCACCTTCAAAAAACACAGTACTCTCATCTCTCACACTTCCAATTCCATCCACAAAATCTCCGGAGAATTGAGGAAATGTTTCGTAAGGATCATCCTCAAAATCACCTGAAATTATATCATCTTCCTCTCCATAGAAAACTGAATCGGTGGGAAACGGATCGTTTACTCCGTCTTCTATGCCAAGAAAGTCATAAGCGAAATCATCCTCCGAGAATACCGGTTCCAAATCTTCACCATTGGCGAAGAAATAATCCATATCAACCAGTAGAAAATTGCCGCCATCTTCAATGAATCCTGAATAGGGATCGTCTCCATATTCCCGGGTAGGTACGCTTTCCACACCCCATCCAATTACCCACACGTTGGGAAAATCTGCTTCAACTGTGAATTCATCAATTCCGTTGTTTTCATATACATCCCACCATTCATAGCTGACATCATTATCATCAAGCCAGGTCACCAATACATTTGCCCTGTCTCCCATTCCTTCATCAACTATCAACAGATCAGCTTCCGGATTGTCCAACTCGACTATGGAAAACCTGAACAGATTATCTGAGTTGGTGCGAACATTATCCTCTTCATCGATTGCCATGATGTAATAACTGATTTCATCTCCTGTTTCTATGTCGAAATCAGAGAGATCGAAAGTAACGGAAAAGAGATCATCTTCCTCTGCTTCTTCCATTGCAATTGCAGTAGAGTCGTCATCTGTTAATACTATCAGGAAAGCTTCATCCTCGTCCCACCCTGTATCGTCAGTAATCAATGCTGTAACCGTACACTCCTTTTCAGGATTAATTGTGTTAGGGAGGGAACTCATCGCGCTGATCCAGGGAGCAGCTCCTTCAAAAAATGAAACCCCTACCCTCATCATCAAATCGACTACAGTGCCTCCTTCAATATCGCTGGAATATGAACCCCAATCTTCATCATTATCATCCATCCAGGGCCCGCCAAACCAGGTATATGAGAAACGACGTTGTGTGACATCATCTGCCAATGGTTGTGGTAACCCGTCATCCTGGGTTTTTACCCATCCAACTAAAAACATTGACCCATCCCATTCAATTCCGCCATCTTCTAAGTCATCAGGTTCGAGCAGAACTTCCCAACCTCCTGTACCCACGGATGCAGTTTCAAATGGACCTGCCAGGATTTCACCTAATGGACTTACCTCAGACGTTCCCCTGTCCGGAGCTCGTCCCGTTGGATATTCTTCCTCTGCGTCATCTGAATAATCCCAGATATATACCTCGATGTCCCCTGATGAGAACCATTGCTGCCAAGCATAATAAATGGAACAGGGATCGGCGGGATTGAAAACTACTGCTAAGGTATCACCTTCCTCTCCACTTGAAAGGTAATATTCCGCATCGCTGGTAAATCTCTCAAGATTCGTGATCTCGTCCAGTTCATCGAGTTCTAAAACCGGCCCTCGCTGCCGGATTGATACGGGTTCTAACAAAACAATCTCTGACGATATCGCAACCTGGGCGATCAAAATAGAGATAAGTATGAATAAATATGTCCTTTTCACGGCTCCTCCTTAAACATGAAATTACATATTGACTACATATAACAAACAATTATCTCACACCATCCAGCCTGATTGATAAACCGGTGTGGATGAAAAATGTATATTTGAGATATGCAATATTATTGCATAAATAAGGGAATAATAAAGATCATCAAGAAAGAAGAAGTGAGTGTGTTGAGCGAAGATTAAAACAGGTGTATCAGATTAACCAGGCGCTATTTCACACTATGATGAACCTTCATCCTGAAATTATTCTATATGTCTGATTTTATATTTAATAAACAAAGATATACATTAATATAGCATTATAAAAAGAGTAAGTAAAGTTTAGTTGTAATTATTTTCACAGTTTATCGAATCTTTTCTAACTCTTAGAGACAAAACAGGCTGAATCAAAACAAATGAATCAGCCTGAAAGTCTAATGGAAATATTTCTTTATTTTATCAAAACCATCTTCCTAACTTGTTCCATTCTGCCTGGCACCACAGCCTTGACAAAATATATACCACTTGCCAGTTCTGTGCCATCAAATGCAAGTTCATGTGAACCGGCAGACATCACTCCGTTATAAAGCGATGCTACCTGTCGTCCCATTATATCGAATACTTGCACCGTGATGCGCGATGTATGGGGCAGGTTAACACTTATGGAAGTGGCTGGATTGAACGGGTTGGGATAGTTCTGCTCCAGTATAAATTCTTCCGGGATCGAGCCTGCAACGTCATCACCCACAGCGTTAAACGGTGCAACCATGGTTTCGTTGGAATACTCACTGATCTCGTTTCCGCCGCCGTCAACCGCTTTAATTCTGAAATAAAAATCCGTGTCGTATGCGAGATCTGCGATCTCGTATATCCCGGTATCGGTATTTCCATGGATTTCAGCCGGTTCTGTAGATTCACCCATGTAAACATTATATGAGGAAACTTCTTCTTCATGACCGAACCAGTTACAGGTGATTTCGACTGTTTGATCCACTAAATGAGATACAACGTAAGGAACTGCCGCCACACCAATCATATCTGTTTTATAATAACGATATGTTTGCGGTTGCGGTCCATCTTCGACCAACGGGAAGAAAGTAATTTCCCATACAACTTCACCCTCAGGATTTACTTCCGTTGCCACGATGTCCGTTGTGCGAGAGCCTCCCCAGCCAATGCAGGTATTGCCGCTTGCCTCATGTCTGAATCCTCCACCACCATTGCCTGTATAAGTGGTATCATCTTGTTCATACCTGAAGACAAGTGTTGCGGTCATTGCATCCAGATCAAGCGCGTATTCTTTTACGCAGGCGACATGCAGACTGTCTCTATGACCATTATCAAACACCATGATATTTCCATTTTCCAGGCGTCTGCAATTGTGCTGAGTCAGGAATCCTTCCTGCCCTTCTATGTCATCCACGAAGGTAAATTGATTCCCACGTCCTCCGCCAAGCCTCCACATGACTTCACCATCCAAATACGTTTCATCAGCACCAACTTTGATACAGACAACAGTGCTTTGCTTGCGGTTGGAGATCATGACGGTTCCATTTTCGTTGTCCACATGGAAGCCATTAAGGTGCAGGTAATTGACTCTGTCACCAAGCAGTGATTCCTGGTCGTCAACATCGGTGATTGGGAGTTCATCAAGATGATCCAAGCTATACCATTCCCAAACGATCTCCTTTGCGGCGTTAAACTTAAAGAGTGCAAAACCGATTACCTCTGCTTCCGGATTTCCACTATCCACCACAGCACTCATATCCATAATTCTTGGATCTTTTGCTTCTAACCAGTAAGTACGGTTTTCACCCTCACCAAATATTGCAAAATCATGATTGTCCAGATTGAAATCACCCTGTGCGGAAATTGTGTCAACCATGGTATAAGTCATATCCCAATATCCGATATAACTATTCTCTGATTCGTCCTCGTAAGTATGCGAGAGCAAGCCAATATCGGGGAAAGTCTGCATTCTCTTATCGCCTTTGTAGAAATACAGCACATTTCCGTCATTATCCATGATTGCCGACCAGTAATTATAGTACCGATTACGCTTGTCTTCCTGGCCTGGTGTGATATAAATGTAACCTTCAGCCGGACTGGTATTTGTCCCGATCGTGTAGGTGCAGAAATCACTTGGTAATGTTACATCCAACGCTGATACAGGCGGAGTGAGAATACCCATACCCACTAATAAAAATCCTAACATAAATACTTTCATAAGATTACGCATGACAAGACTCTCCGTTAATTCGTTAATATTGCGCTTTCCGGCTCTTAGATCAGTTCTTCAAGCTAAATGAAATCAAAACTGAAGATAAATAAATAGAATTCTTCAAATATCGTGAAATATTTAATATAAGCTCATTTTCTAACCTAAAGAAATACTTAGTGAATAGAATTCAATTTAAATTTTTTATCGGAGCAGCATTACTTTATGCATTTGATCAATTTTTCCCGGCACTGAGGCTTTGACAAAATATACACCACTTGAGAAACCGGTTCCGTCAAAAACGAATTTGCATGATCCAGGATTCAGTACACCGTTGTGAAGTGAAGAAATTTGTTGACCCAAAATATTATGTATAGTAATCTGAATCGGTTGAGGTGAAACTATAACAGCATTAACCTGGAAAAAGGAATTAAAAGGATTCGGATATACAGAGGAAATAACTGAATTATCGGGTAATATTACATTCTCTTCATTTTCAACATTCAACGCTTCACTGATATCAAAAATGTAACAATTACTCCCTGCACCTGTGAAAACGTAGGGGAAATGAACACGCAACTCTGTCGTTTCAAGCCCTTCATGAAGATAATATCCTGTTTCATACGGTTCAGATGGATATTCTACGTTAAGGATTCGAATCCCTCCTGTGGAATCAGCTAATACAGCGTTATCGAACCAGGTATAAATACTTGTGAAATTACCCGTTGATTCATAATGAGCGGTGATTTCCGGATCAGATGGGTTACTGATGTTAATAACAAACATTCCATTTTCACCGTCAGCCAGGTATGCGTAATTGCTATTAACTATAACACCTCGCGGAGATTGGAATTCATTTAGTGAAGCAGTTTCGACTGGATTTTCTGGATCTTCAACGTTGACAATACTAAGTCCTTCGTTTCCTGTTATAAAAGCAAATCCATTCAGAACAGTTACTGTGTTCAGATCTCCTGCGAGTTCAATTGATCCGATCAAATTCGAATTATCAAAGATAAAAAGTCCGTTGCTCTCGTGATATCCGATTATATAGATGTATTGGCTGTCTGATGAAATTCCATTCGAGTAGCAATTATTTCCGGGTACACTGTGGATGTAAATGCTATCGGGATTCTCGATATCGGTAGCATAAAAAAATACTTCCTCGTCTGCGGGAACAGGTCTTGCGGTTGACAGGTACGCAATATTCCCATTTATGGTTATATCGGTGCAATATATCAACTCTACGTGGTTGATGAACTCAGTTTCAGCAGGATTATTTACATTTACAATGGACAATCCATTTCGCGAGGAAATAAATGCATAATGAAACGACAGTTCAATTCCGGTAATCCGTCCTGTTTGCATCTCAGGGAAGAATCCACTCTCTCGGGGGCTAACCGGATTATTTAGATTGATAACGTGGAATGTATTATCATTTGCCAGGTATGCCAATCTGTCGAGGATTACAATTTCCACACATTCATTATCCAGATCGTAAGCGGTCACATATTCCGGATCTGCGTGATCGCTTATATCAATGATGAAAACGCCGTATGCTATCGGTTCAAAAGGATAATTACTGGTAAATGGAATGAAAGCGTGATTACCTGATATGGCAAGAGAATTCAAATCGAGGTCTTCATCATAAGCCGCGATAATGAACGCCTGCCCTGAAAATTCCGGGTCTGCAGGATTGTTGATATCATATATCCTGAAAGATCCTCCCTCCATCAGGGAGCCGATAGTGTAAGCGTATTGTCCATCCACGACAATTCGTTCCACGCGTGCAATTCTTTCATCGACACTCTGGACCTGGTTCGGAGAGGACGGATCACTGATGTCAATCACCTGGAATCCATCGATTCTAGCCGCAAGGAAAAGATAATCGCCGGAAATTGCAATATCTCTAATTCTGTGATCATGAATATAACTGCCAACATGGCCGGGATCATCTGCATCACTTATGTCAAGGATAGTAAGATTTTCGTTATAGGCAATGTATAATTCCTGGTTTTCGATCAGGAGAGTATTTGAATGCCAATCTTCCCATGTGTCAATAAGACGTGGAGCTGCAGGATTGCTTATATCTACAAGGCTTAGCCCCGCCTCACCCAGGGATGCATACAGGTAATCACCAGTAACCGCGATGTCCTGAACGTTTTCTGGCAGTTGAATCCTGCCCAAAAATTCCGGAGTTTCGGGGGTGGAAATATCAAGAATTACGAGTTCTTTTTTTGAAGATGTGAAAAATGCGAGGTTTTCGTCAATAACTAAATCATTTATTGATCCATCAATCCCGCCATAAAGGGTATTGATAAGGGATACATTCAGGCTGTCCTGAGCTGTGGCGGTGATGACAAGCAGAAAAACCACTGCAATTGAAAATAAAAAATGTTTTCTGTTTTGAATAAATAAGAGCATTTTTAACCTTTGAGAAAGAATTTCAGAAAATCCTGTCAGCATTTTATCCTTGAAGATAAAGTTAGATTTCACATAAATCAACCCGCCTACTTTTGCGATATTTTTTATCTTGTTGTTATCATAGCTGTTAGCATTATGCTTGCGAAAGATGTAAAAGAGATTGATCTTTCTTGGTTTAGTAATGGAGAATTATTACATTTCAAGTATGATGAAACTGCTTTACGACCATGAACAGCATGAAAACTTTAACGGATTGAAATCAATAATGATATGTTTTAACCATTGTGAATATCATTTCATTCATGGCAGAATTGCGGAGTCGGATTAATGCACATCTGGGGATTGCATGTTTTAGACCTGTCTATAATTATTCTCTATGTTATTGTTATACTATGGCTTGGAAAACGCGCGTCTGATAAAACCACGGGTACTGAAGATTTTTTTCTTGCCGGGCGTAAGCTTGGGAAATTTTACCAATTTTTCCTCAATTTCGGCTGTTCCACTAATGCCGACCAGGCGGTCGCTGTCTCTCGTGAAATTTACCGGCAGGGAATTGGCGGAATGTGGATTCAATTCCTCGTTCTCTTCCTGACTCCATTTTACTGGTTCACCACTTTACTGTTTCGCCGAGTTCGTCTGATCACCATCGGCGACTACTTTACAGAACGTTTCGACAGCAAATTTCTGGGTGGAAGTTATGCTGTTTTTATTCTCCTTCTCTCTATCCTGGGTGGGGGAGTAGGCTATATGGTAGCAGCAAAAACCATGATGGCGATGACTCCCAAGACAATAGAAATCTGCACCGTTGAAGAGCGCAGAAGCATTGAAGAATTCCATGAGTATAAGGAATTGAAAACAGAGCTGGAAGAGGGATTAAGCCAGGAGAAGCAGGATCGATACGATGAGCTTAATGAAAAGAATAAAAAGGGTGAGCTGAAGTCATTTGTTTCTTACACAAATCCAATATGGTTTTATTTCATATATGCATTGATAGTAGGTATTTACACAATGCTTGGTGGTTTCCGGGCGGCGGCTATTACCGACTCCATCCAGGGCGTTCTAATCATCATATTTTCAGTGATCCTGATCCCACTTGGGCTGTCTAAAATCGGGGGATTTTCCGGTTTACATGCATCAGTTCCAGACTATATGTTCGAATTATTTGGTTCGGCAACGATGAGCGATTACGCCTGGTACACAATTTTTGCGATGGTGCTGGCAAATTTAGTCTCTATAGTAGCTGTCGCTGCCGGAATGCAGACTGCCGGATCGGCAACTAACGAGAATACTGCACGGTTCGGAATGATTGTGGGAATGTTTGCCAAGAGAATCATCATGATTTTCTGGGCGCTTGCCGGTTTGCTGGCAATTGCAATGTATGCGGGAAAGCTTCATGATCCGGACCTGATATGGGGATACATGTCACGTGAACTGCTTGTTCCGGGGGCTATCGGATTGATGCTTGTGGGAATCTTAGCCGCTAATATGTCCAGCCTGGATGCAGCTTCTGTCTCCTATGCAGCGTTGTTTATAAGGAATCTATATAAACCGTTTCTGCCGGATAAAACGGATAAACATTACCTGTTTGTCGGAAGAGTCGCTATTGCAATTACGCTGCTGGGAGGAATCGCGATAGCCGTTTATGTCGATAATCTGCTTGAGCTGTTCAAATATATTATTTCTGTCCCGGCAATTTTCGGCGCCTCGATCTGGCTGGGGTTCGTTTGGCGAAGATTGACAAAATGGGCGGTTATCATACAGGTATTTGTGTGCATTATTATCTATACAGCAATTCCAAATCTTTTTCAAAACCTTGATTCTGCAAAAAACAACCCGGCATTCCTGTTGGAAACCAATCCCAGGGAAGTCGAAATTACCACTGAAGCCTTAACAGTTGATGTCAACTCCGGAAAGGCTGATTTTGTCGGTCAATCTATAAACAAGATGCATAAAATCGAGCCGGTCGGGATATATTACGATAAGGTAGTGCTGAACGATCCCTCTGACCCTGTATCGTCAAAGGTCGGTTTGGGACGTTTTCACGCTGAAATATGGGTATTGAGCTGGTTGGGGATCAATTTTACTGATTTTTCCAAAGCTCAGCTTGTGGCAGCCCGGTTTTTCTTTGACGCTCTCTTCCCGTTTCTGCTGCTTTTTCCTCTTTCATTTTTAACAAAACCGGTACCAAAACCAATTCTCGACCGCTTTTTCGCCAGGATGCACACTCCCGTTCAGAAGTCGCCTGAAGAAGAAACGCTTGCCCTGAATGATTCTTACTCGAATCCTGATAAATTTGAAGATATGAAGATAGTTCCGGGATCAGACTGGGAGATATTGAAACCCTCAAGGATGGATTATATTGGATTCTTAGGTAGTTGGGCGCTTGTAGGATTGGTAATTTTCTTATTGTGGGTGATGGTATCTATTCGGTAGTTCTCAAATTAATAATTCGCGAACTTTGCCTCATTGCGTTTTTGGGTGAAACAATCAGTTGACAGGATTTACAGGACGAACATGATTTTGTATTGCCGTCATAACTAATTTTATATGGTTCAATCTAACCATGACCTCAAAACAACGATTTCTTAAAGCACTGAACAATGCAGCCCCCGACAGGCTACCTGTCACTACACACCACATCATGCCATATTTCCTAAATACCTATATGAAAGGGATCTCAATCCAGGAGTTTTTCGATTTTTTCCAGCTTGATCCTATCAACTGGGTTGATGCAGCCAAACCGGATTCATCCAATGCTGATTATCTGAATTCACATGGTTTCCTGTGTTCACCTGAATGGAGGATTTCACGAGAAAAAATCCCTGATGAACAATACAATACTTTCAGATATAATATCTTGACTCCGACAAAAAACTTGTCAATGATAATCCAGGGAAACGATCAAACCGAGTGGGTCAAAGAGCAGTTAATAAAAGAAAAATCGGACATAGAGGTCTTCGCTCGTCATGCACCGTGCCCAATTTGTGATGTCAACAAAGTTAACTGTGATGTGGAAGATTTTGGCGAGAGAGGACTGATAAGAGGCACTGTCCCCGGATTTGATATATACGGTCAGCCCGGCTGCTGGCAGGATGCAGCAATGTTATATGGTACAGAAAAACTGATACTCGAAACTTTCGATGATCCGCAATGGGTACATACCTTTTTATCTATTCTGAAAGATCGGAAAATGAATTATATCCAGTCGATGAAGGGCGCTATATTTGATCTGGTCGAACTGGGTGGTGGGTCTGCGTCTTCAACTGTTATTTCACCAACGATATTTGAGGAATTTGTAGCGCCCTATGATGCGGAACTTATTGAGGCAGCTCATACAGCAGGGCAGAAAATAGTATATCATACCTGCGGTGGAATGATGCCTCTGCTGGAAATAATCGCTGACATGAATCCTGACGCTATGGAGACTTTCACTCCACCCTCACTCGGTGGAGATACTGATCTTAAAGAGGCTAAAAAAAGGATCGGCGACAAAGTTTGTATGATCGGAGGCTTCGATCAGTCCTTATATTTAAAAGATTGTTCTCCAGATAAAACCATAGAAGCGGTTCGCAGATGTTTCGCAGAAGCTGGAACTGGAGGAGGTTTTATCCTTGCTCCGTCAGATCATTTCTTTGACGCTGATGTTGCTTGCCTTAAAGCCTTCGCGGATGAAGCAAAAAAATGCGTATATAATTAGAAATTATGAATTGTTGCTACAAATAAAGGAGGTTATTCTTTGCGCCTTAGCGCTTTTGCGCGAAAAAATGATCTTTCTAATACCATTAATGTTCAGTTCTTGTTTAACCGCAAAAATAAGATTCTCAGAACATCAATTGATAATTCGGACATTTCATTGTAAATTAAGGTTATTGCCTACATCAATTTCTTATTCAGTAAGAAGATTGTATAATAGATCAAGATCATTCTAAGAGGACATAAACTCAATTACGTAAAGCTAAGCATTTTTAGAATTTCAGATTTTCAACAGTTATACTCTATCCAAATAGTATAATGGAGTTAAGATGAAGAATGTTAATATCTCATTTCTTGCAATCCTCACTGTTTTTTCTGCAATAAGCTATTCGGAAATTTTTTTTACTGAACACGTTCTAACCAGAATAAACACTGATGGTTTAGGTGTATTTTATCCAGGAGATATCGATCTTGATGGCGATATTGATGTGCTTGCTTCTTCCTCAGATGACGATGAAATCTTTTGGTGGGAGAATGACGGCAATCTTTATTTTGCAGAGAAATTAATAGATGGGGATTTCAGTGGTAATTCTGTTTTCCTTGCTGATGTAGATGGAGACGAAGATCTGGATTTTCTTGGAGCAGAATACTCTGCAGATAATATTAAATGGTGGGAGAATATCGGCGAAGATTTGTGTCCCGAACAAACAATTGAAGGACATTTCGAAGGAGCTAACTCAGTTTACGCTATTGACCTCGATGAAGACGATGATATGGATGTCCTGGGAGCGGCAGTTTTAGATTCAGATATATCCTGGTGGGAAAATGCAGGGAACCAGGTTTTTACTGAACATGCAATCGATTCTATGTTCACTGGCGCCAGAAAAGTTTTGGCGTGTGATATGGACAACGATGGTGATATAGATATTCTCGGGTCTGGAAGTGAAAATATATGTTGGTGGGAAAATGATGGTGATGAAAACTTTTTAGAGCATTTAATTGACGATAACGATCGCAGGGCAAGAAGAATTAACGTAAAAGATTTGGATAGTGATGATGATGTTGATGTACTGGGAGTAATATTTACTGACAACGATGTTTTGTGGTGGGAAAATGTTGGGGACCAGAATTTTATAGAGCATATTTTGAATGACAGCTTGAGAGGAGCAAGTGGCATACACTCTGGAGATATTAATAATGATGGTGCAACTGATATTATCGTGACAGCACAATATTCACAGTTTATCCATTGGTATTCGAACGAGGGAAACAATGAATTTTCAGAACAAACGATACCTTGGCCTTGGTCAAGTGCAGGAATGGTTCTTTCTTATGAAATGACTGGCGATGAAACTGTAGATATTTTAGCTTGTTCGTATCAAAAAGACAGAATCTCTGTATTCGTCAACAATGAGGATCAAAACTTTGCAGAATATTTCATATGTGGTGATATTCCAGGAGTAATTACAATCGCACACGCTGATATTGATGCAGACGGCAACATGGATTTACTGGCTGCAAGCAGCGAAAGAAATGAAATCTATTGGCTTAGGAATAACGGTAATCAAGAGTTCGCAACATTAGTAATAGATAATTATTACCTTACAACCTTTAATCAAGATCCGCTATGTGCAGCTGATTTGGACGACGATGACGATTCTGATATAGTTGGTACAGATGGGAATGGTTTTTACTGGTGGGAAAATGTCGATAATCTATATTTCAATAAACATGTATTTTTAGAGGAGAGGGATCTTGGCTGGGTTACTAAGTCAATGCAATTAAATGATTTAGATAGTGATGACGATATTGATATAATTTTTACTTTTGGATTAGAACAATATGACAGGTTTCAGTGGTGGGAAAATGACGGAAATGCTGAATTCACCGAGCATACAATTGATCCTGACTATTACACCGCTTCAATAGAAGCCATGGACTTCGATGGAGATGATGATATTGATATCATTGGAATACGTGATTTCAGGGTATATTTATGGGAAAATGATGGCGATCAAAACTTTAATCGTGAAGGGATAGTTGAATGGCGTGATGAACAGAGTTTTACATCCTTTGTTGATATGGATTTTGATGGCGATATAGATATTGTAGGTGCAAATAGTGAGGATGGAGAAATCGCCTGGCACGAGAACAACGGTGAGCAAACTTTTAGAGAACATGTCATTGATGATGATTTCGAGGAAGTAATCTCAGTTTATGGTGTAGATCTGGACTGTGATAATGATATTGACATTGTTGCAGCATCGCAAGAGTCAGAAGAAATCAAATGGTGGGAAAATGACGGTGATCAAAACTTCGAGCAACACCTATTTGCTGGAGAGCTTCTCCTACCCAGCGCCATGTTACCGGTAGATCTTGATAGTGATGAGGACCTGGATATTGTTGGAGCATCTTCAGATGAAGATGAAGGATATATTACATGGTGGGAAAACTATCCTGTATTACCCGAACCACCTGATTCATTCAGGTTAATCCATCCAGAAGATCAGGACACCGTTTGGTTAGGAGATTTGACCCTGGTTTGGACTACAGCATGCGATACAAATCCAGAAGATACACCGTTCTACGATGTCTGGATTACCAGATCTGATAATTTCAGGCACCGTAATCTTGTCGCTGACAGTCTTGATGATACCACATTTACATTTGACGAGAACTATCTTTCCGACAATGAGACATATCTATGGTCTGTTCGCGCTACTGATAGCAACACAGATGGAACCTGGGCGGATGATACTTTGTCATTTCACACCTTTTTCCCTGACCGACCTGACAGGTTCAATCTAATCAGTCCCCGCAATCGTTTTGAGTTGAGCGAACGGGAAGATCTGCCATTATTATTTGATTGGGAAAGTACTGATGATCCCGATCCCAATGATCAAGTCAGCTATACTCTTGAGATATCCCCTGATCGCGATTTTGATGATCCTGATTTATATGATGCTGAAGATGCCGATTCAATTGCTTTAAATAACGTCTCATTGGGTCATCATTACTGGAGGGTGAAAGCTACAGACATATATGGTTTAAGTACCTATTCAAATGATACCTGGTATTTATATGTTACATTAAACGTTCCCGAAAGACAATTTTCCGGTATTCCAAAAGAGTTTTCAGTTGCTGGTGTTTATCCCAATCCATTTAATTCATACTTGGAGGTGGTTGTCGGACTGCCTGTGTCATCAAACTTGAATGTCCGGCTTTTTAATGTAATTGGCAGGCAGGTAGCGGTTCTTGCTGAGGGACAATTTGATCGAGGATATCATATTCTTTATGTAAATGCGAGTAATCTATCGAGTGGAATATACTTTGTTCGAGCTGAAGTGCCCGGAAAAATGAATGAATTGAAAAAAATAGTACTTCTCAGATAAATCTTCTTTACGTATCTTCAAGTATTGAAAATCAGGTTATTTCTTCTGTATGGTGAAAATAATACTACTGATTTTACAGAACTCCCCTTATCTACAGAACCTTTGTGTATTTGTGAAGAAAACAGTTTTATAGTAAATGGTAACTAAAAAATGTCTGATAAGAAAATAAATATTAAAACCGGTAAACCCGAATTCGATAACCTGTATCCCATGGTGAAATCTTTCCTTGAAAAGGACAGGATGGATATAGTCATTGATGGTCAAAAGATCAGGGGGTACCGGTCTCCTGATGCGCGGTCTATCTGGATTCGTGATTATTCCGATATGCTTCGGGCTGTAAAATATTTTGAATTGGACTTGAAAAGTACGATTGATCATTTCGCTGAAACGCAGGCAGCAAACGGCAGGATATTCGATTATTTTACCACTTTCCCTGAGAAATTACCTTCCGAACGTGAAAACTGGACAAAATATGTGCGTGTTCCGGTTGAGGCGGATGTGGAATACCGTTTCGTCAAGGCAGCGTATCTCGCCTGGCAGGCAAACGGTGATGATGCATGGATTTTGAACCTGCTGCCCGGGATGGGAAAAGCGCTGCAATACATTTTAACTCATCCCTGGCGTTGGGATAAAAATAACGAACTTGTCAAAAGACCATACACCATCGATACCTGGGATTTTGCCTATACCGCCGGGAAACATGAATGGCTGCAATTCCAGATTAATGACGATACCTTCTGGGGAATCATGCATGGCGATAACAGTGGGTATTATGAATCATTCAGGATCATGGCATTGTTATATAACTACTTCAGCGAGCACGTAAAAGCAGAAACCTGGAACGTTCGAGCTGAAAAGATCAAAGCTGCGATGAACAAAACATGCTGGAATGGCTCTTTTTATACACATTTTGTCAAACTGACTCCAGTCGAAATAGCAGGTGTGGAAGAATCACGACAATTAAGCCTCAGTAATCCGATGGCTATTAACCGTGGCGTAACTACTCATGATATGGCAGTATCAATTATAAAAGAATACCAGAAACGTGGTGAAGATAACGATTCGTTTGTGGAGTGGTTTTCCATTGACCCGCCGTTCCCAGACGGCATCTTCGGTGATGAAAAGCTGGTGGGCGGCGCGTATGTAAACGGCGGCATCATGCCCCTGGTCGGAGGTGAACTGGCAAAAGCAGCTTTTGAGCACGGTTTTGAGAAATATGGCGTGGATATCCTAAAACGCTACTATGAAATGATTTCCGAGAGAGGTGAGACCTATCTCTGGTATTTCCCCGATGGTACTCCAGCAAGCATCGAAACCAGTACCAGCCCTGAGGCAAAACCGACCGATGGTTGGGGCTCATCAGCTATGTTATACGCCTTGATAGAAGGACTTGCCGGTATTGAAGATCAGTCAAAACAGTTCCAGAAAGTCAGTCTTTCGCCTCGCTGGATTGCCGCGGGTATAGATAAAGCCGAGGTTCAAGTCGGTTATGAAACGTCAGATGTTTTCCTAAATTATTCTTATCTTCATGAAGAAAACCATATCCATATTGAGATTAAATGTGATGATTCCAATATCCGGTTTCATCTCATGATCCCGGATCAGACGAATGCTGAACATGTGACTATCAATGGAGAAGTTGTTAAACATCACAATGTAACAATTGAAAAAAGCCGGTATGTAGATTTCGAAACTTCTGCGAGGCGTGGTATTGCGGTTAAGGTAAGGTTGAATGAGTTTTTATAGTAAATCCTGATCTAATCGAACAGAAACTAAGAAGAATACAGGATATTATAACCACGATACATACGGTGACGAGTAGTTCACTTTCGCCGAAAGTGAACTACTTTTTGAACTCATTGCATGTGAATTGAACCAAAAGGATATATTGGATAAACAGGATTTTATTATTGCGTAAATGGTTCAAAATACCTGAGGGATACCCCGGCTTTTTCAGTCCCTGGGGTAAACACTCTCCCGGATGGAAAATGCTTCCATCGTTTCTGAAGAAAAAATCCAATCTTATTGGTACGCTGGTTGTATTGTTGATTATACTCTTTATTCGAGCTGAAATCGGCTGGTTTTACCGGGTTCCATCAGGCTCGATGAAAAACACCTTGCAGGTCGGCGATGTATTCCTGGTGAATAAGCTCTATTTTGGATTTCGCACACCGGGCTGGATTGGAATTCCTGCAACCGGATTTGGGTTTTGGATTCCTGTTTGCCGGTTATTCGCTTTGCATGATCCTCAGCCCGGTGATGTTATTATATTCCGTTATCCCAGAAATTTACAGGAAATTTTTGTCAAGCGAGTGGTTGCAACCGGTGGTCAGACAGTGGAAATTGTACGGAAAAGAGTATATGTTGACGGGATTGAACAGCCTATACCGCCGGATGGACAATTCCATTTCGCCCGTTCGATTCCGCTACGTTTTCCTGACCCGACAATTTTCCCGAAAGGTGCTGGAAACCGTGACTATTATGGACCTGAGACTGTCCCGGAGGGACACCTTTTTGTGCTCGGGGATAACAGGAACAATTCTTCTGACAGCCGTTTCTGGGGTTTTTTAAAGGAAGAACTGGTTCTCGGGAAAGCAGGAATGATTATCTTCTCGTCAGATGCGAGCAAGCCGGTTGGAAATTTTAGAGAATTCTTACGTTTGGAACGTTTTGGACGTTGGATATATTAAATAATCCTGTTTATCCTGTCCATCCCTGTAAGTTTTAGTTTCAGAGAGGAAATAAATATGCAGCGAAGACATTTTATCAACGCAATGGGTGTATTAACAGGCGGAGTGTTGCTTGGCAAAACTCCGTTTTCGTGGGCTGATGCTACAAATCCTTCTTTGCCCCTCAGCACAAACATTGATGATAAGACATTCTGGAAGACAATAAGAGAACAGTTTGTTTTTCCTCATGATTATGCATATCTCAACACGGGTGGTATTGGTACTTTACCTACAATGGTCATGCAGAGGGTGGATACAGAGACTTATGAAGATCAGCTTAGTCCGAGTGCCGGACATGATCATGATAAATGGGAAGAAATTAAAAAGAAATGTGCCGGAGTTCTAAGCCCGGAATGCAGTAAAGATGAGATAGCACTTACCAGCACAGCAACTGAAGGAATTAACATAATTATCAACGGTCTGCCTCTCGAGAAGGGAGACGAAGTGATCACTTCGACCCATGAGCATCCGGCTTTGCATATTCCGCTCCTTAACCGGATGAAACGGGACAGGATCGTGATCCGTACATTTGAGCCTGACTTGGAGAATGGTCTCGGCAATGTTGATCGAATAGAAAAACTTATCAATAAACGAACCCGTTTGATTTTCATCAGCCATATCACTACCACAACCGGACAATGCTTCCCTTTGAAAGAAATTGGACAGCTTGCCAGGGAAAAGGGTATCTGGTTCGCTGTAGATGGCGCCCAGGCACCGGGTAGTATGCCAATAGATATCGTGGCTAACAATATAGATTTTTATGTATTCAGCGGACATAAGTGGCTGTTGGGACCCAAACGTACCGGAGTGCTGTATGTACGTAATGATCTACTCGATACCTTAAAACCGATAACAGTTGGCGCTTATTCCGATGACGGATATGACATTAAGAAGGGTGAACTAAAGTTTCATCCCACAGCACAAAGATATGAATACGCCACTCAAAATGAAGCTCTGTTCCTTGGTCTTGAAACAGGGATTGACTTCATCAATGCGATTGAATTGAAGAATGTAGAAAATCATAACAGACTCCTGGCAGAAAAATTCTATAACGGATTAAAAGAAATTAAATCGGTTGAAATTATTTCACCTGCTGAGATTAAATACCGGTCTTGTATGATAACATTTAAAATTAAAGACCTGGATTACAAGGAAATCGCAACACACATGGGAGAGAAACGAATCAGGGTTCGGGTAGTTCCGGAGGCTGGGCTGGAAGGTATCAGGGTTTCATTTCATATTTATAATAATAGTTTAGAAGTTGAGAGACTATTAGAAGAGATCAAGAGCCTAATCTTATGATCGGTAACTCGATGAAAATCATTTCACGCAAAGGCGCAAAGACGCAAAGGTGTAAAAAATCAAAGGTGCAAAGGCAGAAGAAAAACTATGAAAATGCATGAGGCTGTAAAAAATATACAGAAGATTATTATTCTTGATGGGTCGGTTGAGGTTGTTAAAACTGTTGCCGGGGAGTTCAAGCGTATTGCTCCAAACGCTGAAATTGTTGTGGCTTCTTCAGTAGATGAAAATATGGGGAAAGGTGCATTTCTTATAACTGATGAATCTTCAGGGATTCTGAATGATAATGAAATAAAACAATTCCGGCAAAAAAATAGCGAATACCTGTTTTTCAAAATAGACGGTGATGGATCAGGAATTCTGGCTGCATCTCAAATATATTATCTCTATTCTTTTGCAATTTATATCCTGGAAAACCTGCTTGATGAAGAAATTGATCTATTTACTGAAGGCAAACTATTTTCACCTTCATTTTTATGGAATCGCACCACATATGATTTCTTCCTCACACAAGAAGGGAGAATTCAGCGAAACTTGGACAGGGCTGAATATGTCAGGGAGCTGGCACGGTTGGGATTCACGCATGTTGAAGTAAATGGTTTGGGATTTCCCAAGGCTCTTGAGTCTGGTCCTGAGGGTGAAACTTATCCCATGTTTTATACCTACTGTCCGGCTCTGGATCAGTTTGTCTATTCAGAATTGAATGAAGGACTTTACCCCTGGGATTATCTCGAAAAAAACCTCAATTATTTAAAGAAAAACGCCCAGCTTGCAAGACAATACGGATTAACTCCCGGTTTATTATGTTTTGAACCACGCTCCGTTCCGGAGGTATTCTTCGATAAATATCCCATGCTTCGAGGAGCACGGGTTGATCATCCATTCCGCAGTTTCAAACCCCGTTATAATATGACTATAACCCACCCCAAAGTCAGGGCGCATTATGCTGAGATGCTGCAAAAACTAATGGATGAGGTGCCGGAATTAGGATATATCACCATCTGGACAAATGACAGCGGCGCAGGTTTTGAACATACAAAATCCCTCTATGTCGGCAGAAATGGCGGCGCATATATGATCCGTGAATGGAAGGATGATGAGGAGATAGCACGTCTTGCAGGTGAAAATGCCTTAAAGTTCTTCCGGGTACTGCGTGAAGCCGGTCAAGAAATAAATCCTGCCTTCCGGGTCATTACGCGCATGGAATCGTTTTACGGCGAGCATGACACAGTCTGGAACGGTATGGGTAACGGTCTTGATGTGGAAACATCATCTCTGCTGGCAAAGGGTTGGGAGATGCCGTACAGGCATCCTGTTTATAAAGATTCAAGCTCGATAAATGCAGGCACGATATACCAGGATGAATTTAATGCAGAGGAGAATACTCCCCTGCAAGATCTTCAGGATCGTGACGGATTGTCGCATTATTACTTTGCTGCCGGACCAAATTCAATGTTCGCTCCTTTAATCGGAGTCCCATATCCGAATTTAACGTATAAAAGGCTTAAGCTGTTATATAAAAATGGTGTAAAGTATTTATCTCATACTAATGGAACATGCCCGCCGAATCTTGTCCCATACAATATTAATCATGAAGTCTTGGGAGCATTTCAATTCGATCCGGAATTGAATATTGATGATTTTGTTCTCTCAAAAGCAAAGAAATGGGCTGGAGATAATTTTGGCGAGGAGCTGGTAAAAGCATGGAAACTGGCGGAAGAAGCCATATTGCATTTTCCAAATATCACACCTTTATATTCAACTTTCGGATTTGTGTGGTATCGTCTCTGGGCAAGACCGTTTGTACCGAACTATGAAACATTACACCAGGATCAGAAGGATTATTATGAAAACTTCATGTGTACAACTCCACATAATCCAAATAATGTCGATCTTAGCCGGGATGTGCTGTTTCAACTGACAACACCAGAAAAAAGCAGGTTAGATGTTGAGCGAATTGATAATAATGTATGGAAACCACTGGATCAAGCTATCAAGATTCTTGATACGATCAAGGAAAAAGCAGTTCAGGAGCCTGGTTCAAACGACAGTATAATTCATGATCAATGGGTGCGTTTGAAAGCGCTGCATTGCTGGTTTATGACACAAAGAAATGTTGCCGCCTGGATCGCAGGTGTATATAGATATATGGAATCTGAAAATGAGACCGAAAAAACAAAGAACCAGGATTCAATCAAAGATTTAATAAACAAGGAAATCCTGAATTCAGAAGAATTGATTAAACTTCTCGAATCGAATGTTGAATTCATGACAATGACAGATATAGGAGAAACTCCCCTGATGTATGGAGATAATCTTGGAGAATTATTGATCAAAAGAATAGAATTAATGAAAAAACATATTGATGATGAACCATTTATCGATCACAATTATATTGAACGAAAAGCAGGGATGATGATCGAATAAAAAGACAAAGGAAACCAGTTTTCGCAAAATTCGAAAGCAGGATGAAAAGATTATTAATTTTTCATCTTTCTGAATACTTGAATGTTCTTGAAGTATATTATACTTTATAAGAAATATTATTCGGGAGTTTATCATGATTGAAAGAAAATATACGGTCATATTTGAACCGGCAGAGGAAGGTGGCTTCGTTGTCCACGTCCCAGCGCTTCCCGGCTGCCACACCCAGGGGGACACCTTTGAAGAAGCATTGGAAATGGCAAAAGACGCAATAGAAGTGTATCTTGAATCATTGCAGATCGATGGTCTTCCAATTCCTGATGATAAGCCTGTGCTCGAATACTCTATTGCCGCCAAATTAGCTATTGCAGTTTGATATGAGTTCCAAACTTCCAAGTGTAACCTCCAAAAAACTAATCCGTGCCCTTCAAAGAACAGGTTTCTTTATCCATCACCAGAAAGGTAGCCACATCACATTAAAGGATAACAGTTTTCCGCCAAAACGTGTTGTGGTTCCTTTTCATACGAAAGATATAAAGAAAGGATTACTTAGAGGCATTCTGAAGGATGCAGGCATATCAGTTGAGGAATTTAATAATCTACTATGATTCGCTTGAAATGTAAGTGTTAGGTAAACAATGAAAATAGGGATAGACAGCTACGGATTATATCCTCTCGGATTAATGCCTATTGAGACGCTTCAATGGGCTGAAAAGCATGGCGCTGAGGGAGTGCAATTTTCAGGTTTGACTGAGGATGTCAGGAAGGAAATAGATCGCTCATATCTGGATGATCTCTCCCATTACGCCCAGAAGCATGATCTCTATCTCGAATGGGGAGGGGCTCAGCATATCCCCCGTGACATGGATTCATGGAATAAAAAAGATATTTTTGAAGTGAATCAAACAGCGGCGGTTGAAGCTGAAATCCTTGGAACTCGGATAATAAGATCCTGTTCCGGGGGATTGATGCGCTGGAATGACAAGAGTCCATCGACTGAAACACTCCTTGCGGAAACTGCGCAAACCCTGAAGTCACAACGTCAAATGCTGAAAGATCATAATGTCATCCTGGCAATCGAGACCCATTTCGAGTTTACTACTCATGAACTGCTGAATCTATTTGATATGTGTGAAGCTGAGCCCGGGGAGTACCTGGGTATTTGCCTCGATACTATGAATCTTCTCACCATGCTGGAAGATCCGTTATGCGCTACTGAAAGGATTTTGCCCTGGGTTGTGTGCACTCATATCAAGGATGGTGGGATATTATTAGATGCCAACGGCATGACTACTTTTCCCCTTGAAATCGGGCAGGGAATTGTTGATCTGCCAACGATAATTGATTGTCTTTCTTCTCTACCACGTGATATCAATTTGTCTGTTGAGGATCATGGCGGAGAATTTCATTTGCCAATATTTGATCAGCAGTTCTTAGCCGAGTTTCCTCATTTGACCACATCCGAATTTTTAAAATTGATCAATCTGGCACAGATGACGGAATCAAAGAAGATTGAAGGCAAAATCAATATCACAAAACGGGAAGATTGGCAGAATGTATGTGAACTGAGGATCGAGAATGATATCAAGGCTTTGAAGAATATTTTATAATAAACGATCCATATTTTCGTGCAATGGCGCTAAGACGCAAAAGACATAATTTCTCTAAGAACAATATATTGATTGCGCAAAAGCGAGATTGCTTCGCTTCGCTCGCAATGACGGTGGAATTTCGGGAATTATTATAGATTTTAGTCATTCAAATTAAGGGATGTATATATGCCTGATCATGAACCCTTCAGGTTTAAAAACGGCGAAGACTTACTCAAAAAGGCCGATGAATTGGGTATAGAACTCCCATTTCTAACAACACTGGATCCACTTTTTCAGACTGCACAAATAGGCTCAAAAACAATCCCGAACCGTTTGGCAGTTCAACCAATGGAGGGATTTGACAGCAATGATGATGGTTCACCGAGTGAGCTAACTTTCAGGCGTTATCGACGTTATGCTATGGGTGGCAGTGGTTTGATCTGGTTTGAGGCGACAAGTATTTCGCAGGAAGGTCGCTCAAATCCACACCAACTCATGCTTACAAAAGATACAATATCTGGATTTTCTGAACTGGTAAAACGGACAAAGCAGTCAGCACAGGATAAATTCAGCAATGACCACGATCCTTTCCTGGTAATTCAAATAACTCATTCGGGAAGGTATAGTAAACCTTATGGTCAACTTTCCGGCAAGATTGTATCAACCAATCCATACCTCGACATCCCCGAAAAAAACTATACCCTCTTCAGCGATGATGAAATTGATAAGGTGAAAGATATTTATATAGAAGCAGCAGGTCTGGTATATGAGGCAGGCTTCGATGCTGTGGATATCAAAGCCTGTCACGGTTATTTGATCCACGAATTGTTGGGTGCCCATACGCGTAAAGGCAAGCATGGCGGGTCACTGGAAAATAGATCAAGGTTACTGCTTGAGATAGTAAATGAAGTACATGAAAGATATCCTGAACTAATCATAGCAGTTCGATTGAATGCTACTGACGGAATTCCCTATCCTTACGGTTTTGGAATGGCTGAAGATGGTTCATTTGATATTGATTTAACTGAAACGAAGAGATTGATCAAAGAACTCACCAAGAGTGGATGTTCATTACTGAATTATACTGCTGGAATACCCTATCGAAATCCCCATTTCGTGCGTCCTTTTAATCGTCCGTTGATTGGCTTACAACCACCTGACGAGCATCCTTTGCATGGTGTTGAACGTTTAATAAACCTGACCACTGAATTACATAGAGACTTCCCACAGGTACCTGTGGTTGGAACCGGTTATTCATGGCTGAACCGGTTTTTTCCTAATGTCGGGGCAGCAGTTTTGGAGAAGGAATTGGCAACATTTATTGGATTAGGACGCAGCTCTTTCGCTTATCCGGATGCTCCGGAAGATTTAATGAAGAAAGGTTCTCTCGATCCCGGAAGGGTCTGTATTGCATGTTCGCGCTGTACGGAATTGATGAGAAAAAATCATGCAACAGGGTGTGCGGTGCGTGACCGGGAGATTTATGCTGCCAGTTACAGGAAAATGGTTCATGGATAAGCAATGACAAAGGATGAGACAGAAATCAGCGGTATGAAAATGCCGGTTTATTCAATTAATACCCTGATTATTGGAAGTGGAGCAGCGGCACTGGGTGCTGCGGTCAATCTAGTCGATTTTGGGCAGGATAATATCGCAATTGTTACCGACGGATGGGGTGGAGGAACCTCTAATAACGCCGGTTCTGATAAACAAACCTATTATAGACTTTCGATGTCGGGAGAAAAACCTGATTCAGCTTATGAAATGGCAAAAGATCTCTTTGATGGTGGTTGTGTGCAAGGCGATATCGCCCTCTGCGAAGCGCAGCAATCAGCACAGGCGTTTTATCGTCTTATCCAGCTTGGAGTTCCTTTTCCGCATGACAAATTCGGAGGATTTCCCGGATATATAACTGATCATGACAGACATGGCAGGGGCACATCCGCGGGACCACTCACTTCCAGGTTTATGTTCGAGGCACTCGCAAAAGAGGTGGAAAGAAAGAACATCCCTGTTCTGGATCAACATGAAATTATTTCTTTACTTACGAGGGGTGAAGGAGATAAGAAAAGCGTTATTGGCGCTATTGCATTAAATAAAAATGAACTTGACGGTGAGAACCTGGGTTTTGTGATTTTCAACTCGGTAAATACAATTCTCGCTACCGGGGGACCGGCTGGTATTTATAAGACTTCAGTCTATCCGGAAAGTCAAACAGGATCTCACGGACTCGCTTTTCGGGCAGGCGCGATTGGGCAGAATCTGACTGAATCACAGTTCGGGCTGTCATCTACAAAGTTCCGATGGAATGTTTCCGGGAGTTATCAGCAGGTGATTCCACGATATATTTCCACTGATCAGAATGGAAAAGATCAACGGGAGTTTTTAAACGATTGTTTCCCAGATTTGAAAACACTGATCAACGCAATTTTCTTGAAAGGTTATCAATGGCCCTTTGATGTCAGAAAAATTGAGAATTATGGCTCTTCGCTTATTGATCTGCTCGTTTATCAAGAAATTGAAATAAAGGGGAGGCGAGTATTTCTTGATTATAAGAATAATCCTGCCAATGAAAGCAATGAGGACGAATTTAGTTTTTCTGATTTTGATTCTGAAGCCTATAATTACCTGGAAAAATCTGATGCCCTTGAGCATTCGCCTATCGAACGTCTTCAAAAATTAAACCAACCCTCAATCAATCTATTTATGCAACATGGGATTGACCTGAGAAAGGAATTCCTGGAGATAGCAGTATGCGCTCAGCATAACAATGGCGGTCTCAAGGGAAATATCTGGTGGGAATCAAATATCAAGCACTTGTTTCCTATAGGTGAGGTTAATGGTTCGCATGGAGTTTACCGTCCCGGCGGCGCGTCACTTAACGCCGGCCAGGTGGGAGGGATTCGATCCGCAATGTTTATTTCACGTAATTATTCCTCAAAACCCCTGTCGTCAGGCAAGTTTAACGCATATACAAAACCGCAGATATTAATGGCTTTTGATAAGGCGGTAGATTTTATTGACAAAAATTCAGGAGGCAAAACCAACATCTCAAGAATTCACAATGATATTCGGACAAGGATGTCGCATTATGGTTCCCTGGTACGAAATCATGAAGAAATTAGACAGGCAGTGTCTGAAGCATGGGAATTGAATGCGAGGATTAACACCCTGATAAAAATTGATTCAGTGAATAGACTTCCGGAGGCTTTTAAAATATTTGACCTCTGTTTAACTCAGGTGTTCTACCTTGAGGCAATAAAAGAGTATCTTGAAAAGGGAGGAGGCAGTAGAGGATCATTTATCGTAGTTGATCAGGATGGCACAGCCCCATGCAAGGAATTAGACGAACAATGGAGGTTCAAAAGAGTAAAAATTAATGATTTTATAAACAATAATATTCTTCAAATTCAGTGTAATAATCCAGGAAAAGAAATAACTTCAATTGCTAAAAAATGGATTGGCATTAAACCAATTCCAAATGCAGAATTATGGTTTGAAAAGGTTTGGAAAGAATTCAGAAATGGAAATATTATAAAACGAGATACTTCTGATGAATGACAGGAAAGTTGCAGTTGTAACAGGGGCGAGCAGGGGAATAGGTCGTGCTATCGCGATTGATTTAGCTGTCGCCGGTTATGATATAGTGGGAATATCTAGAACCCTGGAATCAACAAGCGAGAAACCCGGACTGCTTGAACTAAAATCGGATATCGAAGCAAAAAATTCCGTATTCCTACCACTTGAATATGATATCAGTGATATCATAAATCGCGAAATTATTGTTTCCAAGGTAATAGATGAATTTGGAAGAATCGATCTGCTTGTAAATAATGCCGGTATTGCGCCTGAGAAGCGATCTGATATTCTTGAAACAACACCGGAATCATTTGACAAAATCCTGGCGGTTAATCTCCGTGGTACCTTCTTTCTGACACAATCAGTTTCAAAAAATATGTTGGAAAATATAAACCTGATTGAAGGATATCATCCGAAGATTATTTTTATCACCTCTATTTCTGCTGATGTAAGCTCCACCAGCAGGACGGAGTATTGTATTTCCAAATCCGGTCTGAGTATGGCAGCAAAAGTCTTCGCAGACAGACTTGCTGAGTCTGGAATTAACGCCTACGAAATCCGTCCCGGTTTAATAGAAACGGACATGACTGCACCTGTAAAGAAGAAATATGATGCAAAAATCGAAGAAGGTTTAATTCCACAAAACCGTTGGGGGCAGCCTGAAGATATTGCAAGAGTTGTTGTGTCTATCGCAAATGGACATTTCGACTATGCTACCGGAATGATATTCGAGATCAGTGGCGGCATGAATATCCGTCAGTTGTAAGTGTAAATTTTGGACATGAAGGATATGAAGTGCATAAAGGATGAGTTAATAAACCTTCGCGAGAATAGTACAATAGTGGATCAAGTTATTTCCGTAAAGATTGACAGGTAATGATATGAAAAAATCTAAAGATGTTTTTTCTTTAATAAAAAGAAACCGTTTGATAGCACTTCTCACACCGGAAAGTGTTCAGCAGTGTGTTGTCGCTTATGAGATTCTGAATTCTCATGATATTATTCTCGAGATAGCATTTCGTTCAGAATATGCTCTTGAGGGTATTAAAGCCGTCCTGAAAAAATATCCGGATGCCCTGGTTTTGGCAGGGACGGTGATGACGAGTCAGCAGGCGGACTCGGCGATTGAAGCAGGTGCTGCCGGTATCATTTCAGCAGATTATTTCCCTTCGGTTGTGGAATCCTGCATCAAAAAGGATGTTATGTGCGTGCCTGGTGGGTTAAATGATGCAGGTAAGCAGCTCATGCAAAAAGCGGAAATATATGGTTGTGACCTGGACGATCTAAGAAATAAATATCCTTATCAATGGATATACAAGCTATTCCCGGCTTTAACACCATCAAACTCATATTATGAAGTTGCCAACGCTTTAAGGGGTCCCTTCAAGGATTTGAATATCATATATACTGGTGGGGTAAACTTTCAAAATATTGGAAACTTGGTAGAATTTGATCCAAATGGTATTTATTGTGCATCTTCATTGACAAAGTCGATCAATCAACCTGATGTTATGAAAGAGGAATTAGAAAAATGGAAGAGTGAAATTGATGGATCTTTGGGGAGAGATGAAAAGAAATCCAAAAATGATAGAAAGCATGAAACAGAACCTGGAGTAGTGACATTTGGTGAGATTATGCTTCGTTTGTCACCACCTGCTCATTCAAGACTGGTACAAACAAATATTTTTAATGCAACCTTTGGTGGCGCTGAAGCTAATGTATCTGTATCACTGGCGAATTTTGGAGTGAATTCAACTTTTGTAAGTGCGGTGCCTGAGAATGAAATTGGACAATCAGCATTCGATAGCTTGAGAGCGAAAGGTGTCAATACAGAGTTCATAATAAATGGCGCCCGACGACTTGGCATTTATTACCTTGAACACGGCGCTTCACAAAGACCATCCAAAGTAATCTATGATCGGGCAGGATCGTCTTTCTCTGAAATAAAATCCGGGCAATTCGACTGGAATAAAATATTCAAAAGCGCAAACTGGTTTCATTTTACAGGGATAACACCTGCTTTAGGTGACTCGGTGCTGGACGTCACTGTTGAAGCGTTGAAGGCTGCCAGGGATGCCGGGATTACTATCAGCGTTGACCTGAATTATCGGAAAAAATTATGGTCAAGTGCAAAAGCATGTTCAGTAATGACAAAATTGATGAATTACATTGATATATGTTTTGCGAATGAAGAAGATGCTGAGCAAATTTTCGGAATCAAAGCCGGATCAACGGATGTGGATTCAGGATTATTGGAAGAATCAGCATATGAAGATGTAGCGAAACAACTTCTCAATAAATTTGGTTTGAAGAAGGTGGTCATCACCCTGAGAAAAAGCATCAGCGCTTCGGATAATCTCTGGTCTGCCTGTCTGTTTAATGGATCTGAATTTCTAAAAAGTAAAGAATATAGCATCCATATTGTAGATCGTGTCGGCAGCGGCGATGCGTTCTGCGCTGGATTTATCTATGGTGTTATTTCAGGAAAACCGGATCAGGAGGCACTCGAATTCGGAGCGGCGGCATCATGCCTGAAACAAACCATTCACGGCGATTTCAACCTGGTAACAGTTGATGAAGTTGAAAGACTGGTTTCCGGTCAAACCAGCGGAAGGGTTCAGAGATAGGGGAACAACCGCAATGATTGAGTTCAAAGAACATATTTACGATGATGATCCGAATTCAGGACATCCAGACGCGAGAACACGGTTGAAAGACGCAGCTTATTTCTTTATTGGAAATGGTTTGATTTCAGCGTCTATTCAATTCGCACCAGCCGGGGAAGGCAGCCCGTTCGGGTTATTAATTATGAATCCCGATGTGTTGAGAAAAAAACGGGAAGCGTTAACATTCGATCCTGAAACAGGTCTTGAAAATACGGCTCTTATTTTCAGGGATATTCTCACCAACGAGATTCTCAATCCTGAATCTATTTCTGCAGAGTGGAACCATGACTATGCTGTTCCTGCTGCCTGTTACAAATGGTCATCGAAATATCTTACCGTAGAAGAATTATTTTATTGCCCTGATCGTAACAATGCTCACATAATTCGTGAAATTAGAATTGATTACACAGGGAACAAACCTGCTGAATATGAGATACAAACCGGTGTTCTCGAAAGAACTATCAAACAGAGAATTTCTTTTCCAACCAAAGGAAATATAGTCCTCAATATTCAATATGAACTGGTTATATCAAATAATACAATTAATTTAGAATTCATTGATGCAGTAAATCCTGATAAAGAAGTTACAGATTACTGGCAAGAAACAACTAAATTGCAGTTCGACTCTCCTTTACTGGATCACCTGTTTCGAGTTTCATGTTACCATTTACCGGCGGTTATATCTAACAACGGTGTGATAGATGCAAGTATCTGGCAGTATAACAGGGAATGGGTTCGAGATCATTCTTTCATGGCTATCGGGCTTATATTATCGGGACATCATAAAACAGCGCGTTTGATGTTAAAGCGTCTCCTGGATGACTTTGTATCCGATGATGGAGACGCAATAGACTCAAGCGAAAAGCGACATACAGACGAAGTTGAACTGGATCAAAATGGAATACTGCTCTATACATTGAAAACTTATTCCGATTGGACTGGTGATTATGATTTTATATCCGAAAACTGGAAAAAAATTCAATTAACGGCTGAATTTCCACTAAAGAAGAAATTCAGGCATGATAAATCCGGAATGCTATTTAACAGACGTGATTTCTGGGAACGTCACAGCGGTTATGGAATTGAGTATGGCCTTGAATTTGCATATCAGTATTTTACCGTAACAGGTTTGGAATCAGTAGCATACCTGGCTGAACAAATGGGAAAAAGTGATGAAGGAATCCGCTGGAAAGCACTTGCGCGGGAGTTAAAAGAATCGATACTTAATCACCCTGATTTTGCCCTTATCGATGAGAGAGGATTTATCAAGAGAAGAGGACTTGACGGTACAGTGCAGGAAACCCTGCCGACATGTAATGTGCCGGATATGCCCGAATCTGTACCTATTCGTAAAAATATTACACATTATCTGAATCCTGATAGTTCAACCGCATTACCCATAGCGATGGGATTTATTCCACCAGATTCACAGATAGCCTTGTCCACACTCGATTCCCTGGAAATACTCTGGAACCAGGATTGGGATGATGGAGGTTATGGCAGGTATCATTTCAGTTCCGAACCGGATTCCGCCGGTTCCTGGCCTTTCTCCTCAATCATTATTGCTCGAGCATACATGGAAACAGGCAATTACGAAAAAGTCTGGCGAGTTTTGAAATGGATGAATACGCTGCCGGGCTCAATTTCAGGTTCATGGTTAGAGATGTATGGACCACGTGTTTCACCACCTTTTCCACAAGTTGGAATTATACCGTGGACGTGGGCGGAAATGATAATGCTGTTCATTCAACACATTGTCGGAATTAAACCCGGAGAAAACTCAATCTATCTCAAGCCGAAATTACTCCCTGGAATTAATGGAATCAGTGGTCATATTCCATTCAGGAATAATCTTATTCATCTGAATATAAGAACCGATCCCGGTTGTTCGGTGGCGACTTTCAAAACTGATTCACGAGTTATAACGTCAGGTCAAAATGATATTCTGATAGAATATTCCGGGAGGGATATTTCTATTGAAGCAACTTTGCCGGTTAATCAATAATATCAGAATTTCATTCTGATATTCTGCATATGGATCAGAGATAATAAATGACAAAAACTGTTGAAAAAAGAAGTTCAGAACTGTTTGAATCAGGATTTTTCTGAGCTGAAAGTGTTCTCCTTGCAGTCTGCGAGGCGAAGAATATCCACTCGGAATTGATCCCGAAGATAGCGTCGGGATTCTGTGGAGGAATATCAAGGACATGTAATATCTGTGGTGCATTCAGTGGATCGATTATGGCAATCAGCATATTTTTTGGAAGAAATCTGCCGGATGAATCAATCGAACAAAACTATGCTTTGGTTCAAAAATTAAAGGATATGTTTACCAAAAAATTTGGATCGATAAATTGCAGGGAGCTGACCGGTTGCGATCTTGGAACGGAAACAGGGCAGGATTATTTTAAAAAGAATAATCTATCTGATAAATGCAAGAAAATGACAGGTGAAACAGCAGCTATGACAATCTCGTTGATTGAAGAAGAGGTGAATTTAGCATGAGTTCTAAAACTTTGATTCTTGTATGTAACTCTCACATTGATCCTGTATGGTTGTGGGAATGGGAAGAGGGGCTGGCTGAAACGCTCTCGACTTTTAGAACCGCTGCAAGATTCTGTGAAGAATTCGATGGATTTGTTTTTTGTCATAACGAGGCGTTACTCTATGAATGGGTCAACGAGTACGAGCCGGAACTATTTAGTTTAATAAAGAAACTGGTCAAGGATGGCAAATGGCATATCATGGGCGGATGGTATATTCAGCCAGACTGCAATATGCCTTCGGGAGAGGCTTTTGTCAGGCAGATTCTGTACGGTAGAAGATATTTCAAAGAAAACTTCGATGTAGAACCAAAAACAGCGATCAACTTCGATCCTTTCGGACATTCACGAGGTCTTGTTCAGATTCTGAAAAAATCAGGATATACATCATATCTTTTCTGCCGTCCAGACGATAATTGGATGCCTCTGTCCGATAATGATTTTATTTGGCAAGGTTATGATGGTTCTGAGATCCTGGCACACCGTGCATTAGAACATTACAATTCAAACAAAGGGATGATAGACACCAAAATTAATAAATGGTTAGAAGACAATAGGGAAGCTGAATTCGGAATCTTGCTATGGGGTATTGGTAATCATGGCGGAGGTCCGTCAAGAGAGGATATTCAAAAGATTGAGTCACTGAAAACCGAATCGAAAGAGTGGGATATCAGCCACGGCACACCAGAAGAATATTTTACACTCCTGGAAACAAAAAGAGAATCACTGCCAATCGTAGCACATGATCTGAATCCGTGGGCGGTAGGATGTTACACCTCTATGGCAAGAATAAAGCAAAAATATAGAAACCTTGAGAACATATATTTCTTGACAGAGAAAATGCTGACCGTTGCATCATTGCAGGGATTCATCGGTTATCCATATTCCGCTCTACAAATAGCACTGGAAGATTTATTGTTTTGTCAATTTCATGATATCCTGCCTGGTTCGTCAACATCTGAGGTAGAATCTTATGTAATACAAAGGGTTGATCATGCACTGGAGATTCTGAACAAACTAAAAGCAAAAGCATTTTTCAGTTTGCTGTCAGGTCAGAACAGTGCAGTGGATGGTGAATATCCGATATATATATTCAATCCTCATCCTTGTGAATACGAAGAAACATTAACCTGTGAATTTCAGCCGCCCGAGCCGGATTTTGATATGGATAATATTTTGTTGCCTGAAATTAAAGACAGCGAGGGAAATATTATTCCAGTTCAGCTTGAAAAGGAAAGCAGCAATATTTCCCTGGATCACAGGAAGAGGATTGTATTCCGGGCAAATTTGAAACCGTCTTCTATGAACAGATTCTCATGTAAACTGAATAAGACAAAAATAGATAATATCAACGGAATCTATAAAAACAATGGAAATAATTTCAGGTTCGGAAAAAAAAGCTGTATAGTGGAAATTGAAAAACTTACCGGTCTGCTGAAAAAATACTCGGTTGATGGATATAATTACCTGCAATCCTCTGCGATGAAACTTTTGGTGATGAAGGATTATCCCGATCCCTGGGGAATGAAAGTACGATCTTTCAGGGATATAGAGGGTGAGTTCACATTAATGACTCCTATAGAAAGCGCAGAGTTTGCCGGGGTTCCAGTTGGGCGACTTGAACCGGTTAGAATAATCGAAGAAGGTGACATCAGGACCATTGTCGAAGCACTGTTTAAATATAATAATTCTACTCTCTGTCTCCGTTATAAGATTCCGAAAAAAGGTAATGAGATCGAAATCGAAGTGCGAGTTTTCTGGATGGAGAAAGATAAGATGTTGAAACTATCCATTCCCACGGAAATGGGAAATTGCAGATGCAAAGGCCAGGTGGCATACGGAACAGAAGATTTTAATCGTCCCGGCGATGAATTGGTTGCACAGAGGTGGGTAGCTCTATTTTCACCAGATGAGAAGAATGCATTATCTATTATTAATGACCGCACTTATGGATTTGATTTTAAAGATGGAGAACTGAGGTTATCCCTGCTTCGTTCACCCGCATATTCCGGTCATCCCGTGGAAGGTGTAGAACATATAGTGCCGGATGATCGTTTTGAACCACGTATCGACCAGGGAGAACATATATTTCATTTCTGGATGAACGCGGGAGAAGCGGGTGAAAGACTTTCCAGCATTGATCGTGAGGCAATGATTAAGAATGAGCCGGGAATGGTTTTGTGTTGTTATCCGCCTGGAAGTGGTAAAAAGGCATTACCGGGAATCATCCTTTCGAATCCTGTTATTCAACTGGCAGCTTTCAAAATGGCTGAGAATAAAGATAAACTTATCATTCGTCTTTTCGAACCAATTGGAAAGCCGGGTACTACAATAATCACAATTCCTTATTTAGATATTGAGTTCGAGATAACACTAAGCAGCTTTGAAATAAAGACAATATCAGTAGATATTCCATCCAAATCCTATTCAGAAGTTGATTTGCTTGAGAACTGATATTTAAATTTCGCAATGGTTTAAGTATAAATATTGAATAATAGGACAAGCATATCCTAATATGCTTGAAATTATATTAACAATTCTTTTAGAAGGTACATTGACAAGAATTATTCAAAAAGAAATTGCATGAAAAAGGAAGATAAGAAAATATCTGTTGTCGTATCAGGGATCGGGGGATATGGCTATTATTATCTTGAAACTATCCAGAATGAATTCCTTGATGGTAATGTCAAGATAACTGGAGTCGTCGATCCGAATCCTGAAAATTCCAGGTACTTTAATAATTTGAAAGATCAGAATATTCGCTGCTTCAATAGTATTGAAGAATTCTATGATCGAGGCAACCAAGCTGATCTTGCCATAATTACTTCACCCATCCATTTTCACGTTACACAAAGTATCGCTGCGTTGAAAAATGGCAGCAACGTGCTTTGTGAGAAACCGGTTTCGGCAATAGTGCAGGATGTCGATTCTTTAATAAAAACGCGTGACAAATATAAGAAATGGGTAATGATTGGTTATCAATGGAGTTATTCGAATGCCATACAATTGTTAAAGAAGGATATCATTAGCGGTATATATGGAAAACCATTAAGTTTTAAAACGTTTTGCACATGGCCCCGCGATGATATTTATTACTCCCGTAATGATTGGGCAGGGAAAATAAAAGATCAGAAGGGTAATTGGATTCTTGACAGCCCGGCGCATAACGCATTTGCGCATTTCCTTCATAATATGTTCTATTTATTGGGAAATACGATTGAATCAAGCGCATCACCTAAAAATTTGATAGCAGAGTGTTATCGTGCCTATCCCATTGACAATTACGATACGGTTGTATGTAGAATGTTCACTGAAGATAATGTTGAGTTGAGTCTTTACGGTAGCCATGCCACTCAAAACGAGATTGGTCCTTCTTTTGTTCTTGAATTAGAGGATGCTTTTGTCCGATTAGAAGCGGATTCGAGCGGAATAACCGCTTCAGACCGAGAAGGAAATATAAAAAACTACGGTTTCCCCGACGATGATCACCAATTCCTGAAATTATTCAAAGCTATTGAGGCTGTGAATAGTCATGTCCCGATTATCTGTGGTCCGGAAGCTGCAAGGTCGCAAGTCGTTTGCGTAAATGGGATCCAGGAATCGATAGATGTAATTCAATCATTTCCTTCGTCAATGATAACCAGGGATGAGAAAGCAGGGCGACTGTGGGTAGATAACCTTGACAGAATGTTGTATGATTGTTATAAAAATGCTGTTTTACCCAGCGAGGCCGGTTATTTTTGGGCAGAAAAAAGAAGAAGAATCAATCTAACAAATTATAGTAATTTTACGGGATAGGTATTTTCGTTGTGAAAGTTGATAAAAAAGCATGAACTCAAGAGAATTGGTAGAAGAAACACTGAATTTTGATTCACCCGCGACAATTCCGCGACATGTATGTGTACTGCCGTGGGCTGAAGAATATCATCCTGTGGAAGTTACCAAGCTTAGCTCCGCTTTTCCGGATGACATCATTTCTGCGCCGGTTATTTATAATAATCCGCCGAAAATTACCGGTGAAAAACATAAACCCGGCGAATACGTTGACGAATGGGGATGTAAGTTTTCTAATCTTCATGACGGAGTGATAGGAATTGTACATGACCCGATTATATCTGATTGGGCAGACCTGAAAAACTTCACACCTCCGGAAGAAGCCCTGAGTATAAACAGAGACGAGGTCAATGCATTCTGTCATTCAACGGAAAAATTTGTAATTGCCGGCAATTTCCAGAGACCATTTGAAAGATTTCAATTTATCCGCACTATGGAACAGGCAATGTTCGACCTCCTGCTAAATCCGCCTGAACTTGAAGAATTACTTAAACTTATACATGATCATTATTGCAGGGAAGTAGAAACCTGGGCTAAGACAGATATTGATGCAATATTCTTAATGGACGATTGGGGAGGACAACAAAGTATGCTGGTTTCGCCAGAAATCTTCAGAAGGTTGTTCAAGCCTATGTACATGGATTACGTGGAAATTGCTAAACAATACAATAAATATGTTTTCATGCATTCCGATGGATACATCATGGATATAATTCCCGATTTCATTGAACTTGGTATTGACGCGTTAAACAGCCAGATTTTCTGCATGGATATTCCAGAACTCGGAAAACGTTTTGGAGGAAAAATCACCTTCTGGGGTGAAATCGACCGCCAGGATCTCCTGCCGAACGGTTCCAGGGAGGATATTATAGCGGCGGTGAATGAAGTAAATTCTTATCTTAATAAAAACGGTGGTGTTATAGCACAATGTGAATTCGGTCCCGGCGCAAACCCGGAGAATGTTTATACAGTTTATGAGACATGGAACAAAGTATAGAGTCCCCAAAAGTATAGAGTACAAGCTTTAGCTTGCAAGTCTAATCAACGCTCCAACGCAAAAAGAACAACCTGAAGGTTGGACTCTATACCTGTTTAGAGTACATGCTTCAGCTTGCAAGTTTTAATCAACGTCCCAGAGTAAAAAGAACAACCTGAAGGTTGGACTCTATACTTGTTTAGAGTACATGCTTCAGCATGCAAATTCTAATCAACGTCCCAGAGTAAAAAGAACAACCTGAAGGTTGAACTCTAAACTTTTTAGACTCTAAGTTCTTTACTCCAGCTAAAAAATATCCCATTTCTTTCCATAATCCAGTATCGGATAAGACCGCCAGATTTCAACCGCTTTTTCCTCACCGATCTCTTCGAGAAAATCACGAGCACTCGAGAAGAGCCAATCGGTCCAGCGAGAGACATATTCATGATAAACAGCATTATGATGAACATAGTTCAAACTGGCATAATAATGACGTTCAGATTTCATTGGTCGTTCAAAACAATTATGCCACACTTGTCGTCCCGTCTGCTTATCTTCGATATTCCAGGTCCGGGATGAACGTCCATGAAACAGCCCCAATTCGCGTCGTACACTTTTTATTTGCTCAGTTTGCAGTAATACGTGATAATGATTCGGTAAAATGCACCATGCGAATATTTCTTCGCTGAACTTGTCACACCCATCAAGAACCTGCTTTTCACATTCAATAAGGCGTTCTTTATTCTTACCTATAATCGGAAGATGATTGAAACAGGCAGCGGTGATGAGGTAGATGTAATCTCCTTCCAGATCGAGATGTGGTGGGTTATGCCACGGGAGGCTATTCTTTTTTCTATAATCGAGTACCTCCTGACGTTCATCTTCAGTCATTTCCCGCCAGGTGTACATATGGATAATCCCAATGTTTCCGTTAAATATTGAGTCGTAGAGTACAAAAGTATAGAGTATAAAAAGTAAGAGTATAAAAAAGTATAGAGTACAAGCTTCAGCTTGGGTTTTAAGTATAGAGTACAAGCTTCAGCTTACTGAGCCTTATCAACGTCCCAGCGTAAAAAGAACAACCTGAAGGTTGGACTCTAAACGGTTCAGATTACAAACGGTACAGAGTACAAAAAGTTCAGAGTACAAGCTTCAGCTTACCGAGCCTTATCAACGTCCCAGCGTAAAAAGAACAACCTGAAGGTTGGACTCTAAACGGTTCAGATTACAAACGGTACAGAGTACAAAAAGTTCAGAGTACAAGCTTCAGCTTGAAGAGTTTTATCAACGCTCCAATGCAAAAAGAACAACCTGAAGGTTGGACTCTAAACTTTGAAAATCTCGAAGGGGGCTTTGCCCCCTTAAAACCCCTCAGAAAACAGAAAACAGAACACCAGAACACAGAAAAATCAAGGACTAAGCGAAGAACGAACAACACGAAAACCGATACCGCTGCCACGATCATCCGGGGCGCTGTAGTAGCGATTGGCGGATCGACAGCCCTCTGGAACGTGGTACCAGGAGCCGCCACGCAGCACACGATACGTCCCGCCTGCAGCTCCCTGAGGATCAGTTGTTGGGCTCGAGTCGTAATAATTCTCGTCATACCAGTCCAGGCACCACTCCCAGACGTTTCCATGCATATCATACAAACCCCAGGGATTAGGCGTCTTTCCACCAACGTCGTGAGTCTGTGAACTGCTGTTTGAATCATACCATGCATAATCGCCAAAGTTATCATAACTGCTACCCCACCAGAACCAGCTATCATCATGTCCGGCACGGCAGGCATACTCCCACTCTGCCTCTGTCGGCAGACGCCATCCGTTCCCTATTTCGGGTAAGAAGTCGTTCATGATGTCATTGTAAGAAACTTCTTCTGCTGGAAGTTCCGGATTGCCAGGCCAATTGAAGTTTTCGTATCCAGCAATTGCTTCCCATTGAGCCTGCGTAATCTCATACCTGCCCATCCAGAAACCTTCAGATATGGTCACTTGGTGACGTGGATATTCAGAAGTTTGAGCATCATTCTCGTCATCTTGGGCACCCATCATGAATGAACCTGATGGAATCCAGACCATTGTAATCATCTCGCCTGTAGATCCTAGTTCGAATACCTGTTCTTCACCCGGTAATGCTTCACGAATCGTAGTAAACGACCAGACATCTCCAACTGTTTCATTGAGAGCATTGTCGCTGGCGACAATTTTCCAATAGTATGTCGCATCGGAATTTAAACTTTCCGGATCATACGTTGTGGTAGATAGATCACTGCTTGCGAGAGTCGGAGTTGTACTCGTTCCCAAATAGATATCATAAGTCAAAGAATCGTCATCGGGATCGCTGCATGTCCAAGAGAGTGATGTGTTGGTCGTAACATCGTTAGCTCCATCTGCTGGATTCGGGTTTGACGGTGGATTCGGAGGATCGCCTAGAGAGAGTGTAGTGAACGACCAAACTTCACTTGAGCTTTCCAGTAACTCGTCATCCTTTGCGATCACTTTCCAATAGAATGTAGTTTCGAGGTCTAGCAATCCAGGATCGTATATGGTTGTAACTATATCTCCTTCCACAAGTGGCGGGTTAGGACTTGTACCGAAATAAATATCATAACTAATCGGATCATTGTTCGGATCACTACCTGTCCAGGACAATGTTGCGTCAATAGATACATCTTGTGCTCCGTCTGTTGGAGAAGGATCAGAAGGAGTATCCGGCGCCAGGTTAACTGGTGGAGAACTCTTTGCAATACGAAAACCAAGGAACATACCCCGATCACCTCTAAGGCGTAAACGACGAAAGGCGGAACGACATCTGGCTGGACCTGCGTTAGATGCCCCACCACGCTGTACACTGTATTGCCCGCTTATTGGTCCTTGTGGATCAGTCGCAGGAGTTGAGTCATAATAATCTTCATCATACCAGTCTTGGCACAATTCCCAGGCGTTTCCATGCATATCATACAATCCCCAGGGATTGGGGATTTTTCCACCAACATCCTTCAAACTGGCGCTATTCCATGAATACCATGCGTAATCACCTACGCTACCATAGTCATTTCCCCACCAAAACCAGCTATCGTCATTTCCCGCGCGGCAGGCGTATTCCCATTCCGCTTCTGTCGGCAATCGCCAGTATTCACTGGTTTCATTACTATTCAACTCGGTAGAGAAATCGTTTTGTACATCTCCCCATTCTATATTTTCAGCTGGTTGATTTGGATGGCCGTCCGAATAGAAATTCCAATCCCCCATCACCGCCTCCCACTGTGATTGAGTCACCTCGTATTTTCCCAACCAAAAACCTCGAGATAAATTTACCTGATGTCGAGGGTATTCATCAGCGTATGCAGAGTCCTCGTTCGACTGAGCACCCATCATAAAAGTTCCAGACGGAATCCAGACCATTGTTATCATCACGCCTGAATTTCCAAGCTCAAATTCCTGTATTTCACCTGCTGGAGTTTCAGGAATCGTTGTAAATGACCAGACTGGTCCATCTGTCAGATTTCCTTTGCCATCGTCAGCTACGATTTTCCAGTAATATGTTGTAAGTCTTTCTAATGACCCTGAATTGTACGCAGTAACAGTGAGACCACTGTTCACAACCGGTGGGCTCGTGGTAGTTCCAAAATGGACATTATAATTAACTGGATCACTATCCGGGTCGGTACATGACCATGTCAGGGTTATCCCTGCCGCGACACCCGTCGCGCCATTCGAGGGATAAGGATTATCGCCGAAAACCGGTGCTCCTGAATAATCTGGATTTTCCGGGTCGAAGGGATTCTCATGTTCGAGTTTTTCGCAGGAAATTAAAGCGATAAAGAGTAGAGCTGTCAGTAGGCATATTGTATAAGTGAGTCGTTTCATTTTACCGCCCTCCCATTAAAATCCAAGGGAATACAGAGCGATACTCCAACGGCAGTTTGTGTCCCCCCGTTATTCATTGGTGTAAGATTAAAACCGATGGAAGAATCGTCCGTAGAGCCTTCTAAATCGCTGAAGAGGTAAGCATCAGTTATATTCCAGAAATACAGACCAAATGTAAGCACCGCAGCAAGTGTCACCGTTGATTTCGCCGATTCAGCGTCATCATAAGTAGATATCGCTGAAGCTTGATCGCCAGCATCCCTGTAATCAGCTACTTTACCATTGTAATCTGAGATTGAGGAGAATAAGAAACCTGCGACAGCAGCTTCTCCAATTGCATATATCCATCCCGGCGCTTTCCGGTCAGCATACATCTGCCCAAGTCCGGGCCAGATAGCAGAACGGATAATAGCCATTGATTTTGACTTAGCTTTAAAATTGTAAGTTAATTTCGTCCTGGTATTTTTCTTCACCGTAACTTTTTTACTCCCGCCTTCATAGCCGGGTCTATTCAATTTGAAGGAATAGCTGCCTACACCAAGCTTTTCATCATCCAGAGGTGTTACACCTAAAACCATACCATTCAATTCTACGCTCGTGCCTTCTGGCAAGGCAGCGAAAGATATTGCACCTTTAAATGCAGGCTGCATTGTCGCATTTATGGATTTTTTTGCGCCCTCTTCAATACGGATTGTATCATGCCAGGTGTGATAATCTTTGAGTTTTGCTGTTATCAGCGTGGTTCCCGGTTTAATATCATCAAGCGTAACTGGCGTTGTTCCCCATGAAATGTCATTAATGAATATATTGGCTCCGGTTGGCGAGGAGGTAACGTTCAATACTGTTTTCATCACCAGGGTCGCATTGATACGATTTGTTTCACCTACCTTTAGCCGGACTGTTTCTTTATAATCGTTGTACCCACTGAGCGACAACTTGATTTCATGATTTCCGGCAGTAAGATCTGCAACGCTTTGTGGGGTAGGACCAATTTCTTCACCATCAATGAATAAGACAGCCTCATATGGTGCAGATGAGACACGAAGCGAAGCCTGTCCTAACTCAAGGACTACATCTACCCGGTTAATAATGTCCGGTTCAATGAAAAACTCTTCTTCGCCAACATAGTCACCTTTTACCAGCCTGATTGAATAGAGCCCTGCTGTTACCTGTTCGATACTTAACGGAGTCACACCCTGCATCGTCTTTTCATTCAGATATACAGTCGCTCCCGGTGGATCGGATTTGATAAAAACATCACCTTTAGCGGCTCCGGTTGGTGTAGTTGTTCTTTGAGTAGTGGTCGTCCCACCTAATCCTGCCATTCTGAGAGCGGCTTCCTGAATACGTGTTGTCAGAACCTCTTCTATAGTGCAGACACAGTCAACATTTTCACCTCTCATCATTGCACCCGTTTCGATATTAATCATCCTCAATGAGATCGTATGCAGGCTGGCAACTTTGCTGATAGAGCCTGCTACTATTCGCTCGACACCAAGCAGCTTTCCAGCTTCAACAGCACATTCATCAGAGGTACATCCACTCATCTGGAATCTTTGCTGCTCCAGGATAGTCTCCATCTGGTTGCGTTCGACCAGAGTAAAGCGTCCGGTTTTAAACAGTTCCTGCCGCAGGCGGTCTGAGAGTGGCTGACGGTAACTCTCCGGCACACCGCCGCCCAGATCGAGATCCAATACTGCGATGAAAAGTTTTTTTGAAGGTTTTCCAATGGCGGAATTTGTGAAAAGAGAATTGTTGATTAAAAGAAGTAGAAATGTCAAAATGAAAACACTTTTAGAAGTCTTTCTTATTTGACTGCTTTGAAAACTCATGATTACACCACCAGTGTTGGTTGATACATGGAATGATTGTGAAATTAATATCTAAGGTGTGAGTTATGCAGGAGAATTTAGAGCTTTAAGATAAAAGTTCAAAAAGTACAGAGCCCAAACTTAAACTGGATTTTTTAGAGTTTAGAGTCCAAGCTTCAGCTTGTGGTTTTAGCCCTGAGTCAGCTTGTGGTTTTAGCTCTGAGTTTAAACAGTACAGAGTCCAAGCTTTAGCTTGCAGAGTCTGATCGATGTCCCAGCGTAATAAGAACAACCTGAAGGTTGGACTCTAAACTGGTTCAGGAAAGAACAACCTGAAGGTTGAACTCCATACTATTAAACTTTATACTCATTTTGTCTAACAGGATATAATTCTATATATTCAAATACAGAAAAACTTAAGGATATTCAATATGAAGCGATTGATATTACCAGTAATTTGCCTGATCATTCCTCTATGTGCATCATCAGCAAAAACCTCTCCGATTCCGATTGGTGAGTACCTCGAGTTCGCAAGATCTTCAGCTGATTGGACTTGGGAAAACCGCGACTCATTAATAAACAATTGGCGTAATACATTTGACAGGGAAAGTATTTTTGGCTTTCGATCACCACCCAGGCTGCTTGAGATGGCAACTATTTACGCCACCTTGTATGATATCGAGAAGAATGAAGAATATGCCAAGCGAGCTGAAGAAGTCCTGTTAACATACGGCGATTATAGGAAAGAATATCCTGAAGAAGCAAAACAAAAACGTCCTGATTATATCAATGGCGTCCCGGCATTACCTGACTTTTTCACTACCATGCGTTATATAAAAACCTATGATATTCTTAAGAAAAATGGACGATTGAAAAAATCGCAGCGACGAGAAATCGAGAAACTGATAGCCCATAGCATCGAATACACACTTCAAACGCAGGAGTGGGGTGCTATGAACCGTGCAGCACTCAGGGCTGAGACACTTGCATGGGCAGTTCGAGCTTTGCCGGATCATCCAAGAAATAAAGCATGGAAAAGTTATGCCGATGCCCTTGCATTCGATAATTGGGGACAATGGGAAATTGAGGACGCAACCGTTTATCATGGGGTATGGTTATACGCTCTTTTAGGTTGCGCTGATGCCAAAAACCAGCTTGATGAACTATTTAAAACTCCTGAAATGTATTACTACGCCCAGTATTTCCTCAACCTGATGTGTCCTGACGGTACTGTTCCGGATTTTGGTGATGCAAACTGGCAAAGCGCCTGGAATCGTTTCCTTGTCTTTTTTGAAGCCGCGGCGAATGCTTACGATGATCCGCAATTAAAATGGGCTGCTTCTGTTATCGCGAATAAATTTGTAGATTTTGAGAAGACTCAGAATATCGGGCTTGCCTACCTGTTATTGGATTGCTATCGATACGGAACTGACGACCTGACCCCGAAAATTCCCAATCAACTAAGTATCGAGGTGATGGATGATATCGTTGGCAAGAAAGTTGTGTTCCGCAACGGCTGGAATCCTAAATCCACGTATATGTTGTTGAATTACCGTGATGAAGGCGATGGCGGCTTGCTCGTCCGAGACTATATCAGGGACGCGATACCGGTTGAAGAGGAGAAAATGACGCATGGTCACGCGGATGAAAACAGTATCGTTCTGCTGATGCATGATGGTTCAGTTTTACTCCATGATGGAGGTTACCGTGACTATATGCCGAGCGGTCCTTATGGTGCATATCGGCAGGATTATTTTCATAACCGGCTCTGTGTCCGTCCCGATAAGATATGGATGGGTCAAAAAGAAGGTGAATATCGTTACAGTCCAACAGATCATCCAGCTATTGAGGGGCAATCGGTTCTCGATTTTTTACACAATGCCGGATCATACCGTATCGTTCGCACCCAGAAAATCGATTTCCTCACATTTGACGATTTCGATTATAGCCGTACTCGCGTGATCGATGATAACATGGGTTACCAATGGGACCGGATCGTTACGTATGTAAAAGATCTGGAAATATTTGTAGTGTTTGATATCATGAAATCAACCGGGGAAGGTTTCAAAACAGCCGCTAACCTCTGGCATACCAGGAATATTGTGGATCAGGGAGAACATTGGTATGATACACAGTACGATTCACTGAACAAACTGTCAATGTCCACAAACAGCAACCTTTTAATCTATTTCCCAAAAACCCATTTCAGACTCGAGCAGGTTGAAAAAGAAAGACGTTACTACCAGGACGAGTGGGTGATTTCCCAGTTTACTGCACAAAATTTCGAACTGGCACAAAATATTGGTTTTGTCACTGTTTTGATTCCGCACTCTTCCAAAGATGATCCGGGTCACTGGTTGGAAAAGATCGAATATATAGAATCCGAAAAACCTGGCGATGGAATGTCAATCGAAATTCAGCATGAGGGGCGAACAATAAATGTAGGTGTGAAAAACGACCTGCGTATGGATATGGTTCGCGACAACCGCCGTCCCAAGTACACCTACGAATCTGGGCGAATACAATATGGCAAACTGGAAACCAACGGCGACTTTTTCTTCACAGACGAAGTTACCGGTAAACTGAATTACACCATCGTAAATCTATCAAAAGCTGTATATGATGGTACAGTAATATTTGAACCCAAGTCAGGATTTTTCGGTTTAGCTTTTGACGGTGGTTCTGACCAATCCGGCGTAAGCAAAGCAAGGTATTGGAGGAATGAAATAGAGTTGAAATGATATCGTTCAGTTAAATAATATAATTAGATCGGGATATATTATAAATCTCATAAGTAATTTTGTTGATCTAAGTGTGCCCCTGACAGCTTGATGTCAGGGAGTTAAAATACTGAATAAAAATTGAGCATTCATTATGTATGCATGTAAAGCAGCAATGGATATGTTCCATCTCAAAAAAGAAGATCTTTGGGAAAATGTTGAATCAATATTGACCATTGCTGATTTTTACGAAAAATCAGCTGGTTCGGAGATAATATTTACCTGAGAATACCGATGTATTCAAATCAGGTATTTATCTAATGTGATCAAAGTGAGACAGTGTTGCCCACGTACAACAAGATGCGAGGGGCAACTGTCGTATAAAAGGAATTCCCATCTTATAGAATCTCCTCATTGATCTTGTGTATATGAAACTTCTGTAGTTACATTATCAACATCCTCAGGCATAGCTACTACATATTTTTTCTGGTAGGGACTGACCTACTGGCTACTCGATTGCGCGCATCCTTCACCGAGGGTGTTTTTAATGTATTTTGTTTAACAGAGTTATATTGTTTATAGTTAAGAAAAACAAAAACTTCAAAAGGAGCTAAAAACATGAGATCAGCTAAAACTGTTTCTTATCGTAGTGTGTTTGTTGTAATGATGGCAATTGCGTTTATGAGTGTGTACGCCTTTGCAGATATCACTGGAACAGAGTCGCAAGACAATCCAGCTTTTTCAAACGTGCAAGTCACTTCATTCGATCAGAATGTTCAGAAGGGACCGGTTCGTGTCGCCAAAGATTATTCAAATTACGACTATTCACGTGGTTATCACCTCGAGTTGGATACACCAATAGATGTCCTGGTTGCACCGGCAGAAGACACTTTTACAGACAATTTGTTGGGCTTTCTAACCGAGTTCGATGAAATTGACGAGTTTGGTTATTTCGATGCTCGAACCGGTACTCCAACTTTAGAAGCGCTTCAGGAATGGGATGTGGTGATTACCTACGCTAATAATGGGTACAATGATCGGCCTGCAATGGGTAATGTTCTTGCAGAGTATGTAGAAGAAGGAGGCGCCGTGATACTCACTTTGTTCGCATTTTACTCAGGATGGGAGATAACAGGATCGTTTTCTACCGATGGGTATTTTCCCATTACTCCTGCTGGTGCGGATTTCGGACTTGGTGCGATGGATGAATATGATGAAGATCACCCTATTATGACTGATGTAGGGGACGTTTCGGGATACTATCGTGGTAGTGGAGCGTTGACCGAAGGATCTGAAGAAGTAGCAACTTATGCAAATGGGTCTGTTTTTGTGGCAACAAAGGAAATTGATGGTGCTATGGTGATAGCTATCAATGATTTTGTTAAAGGAGAGATGTGGACTGGAGATATGGATTTGGTTCTCGCCAATGCAATTATCTTCGCCTATGAAGGTGGCGGTGAACCGGATGCAACAGTTGAAGGAATTATTACAGATTCTGAAACTGAAGATCCTGTTGAAGGAGCTGAAATCTCAATTGGTCGTGCTACAGCGACCAGTGGTGAAGATGGTGCCTTTTTCCTTGAAGATGTTGTTTCCGGAGAGGGTAAAAGAGTAAACATAATTGCTGAAGGCTATTTCCCATATTCCGAAGAACATGATATTGATGTGGAAGAGAATGAAATCGATTTTGCGATCGACATTCTTTCTGCTGATGTAACCGGTGTAGTATCGGATGAAATGACGGAAGAATTTCTTTCTGGTGCGACCGTTGAATGTATTGAAGTTGAAACCGGTGAAGTTTTCCTTGAGGTTACAACTGATGATACCGGTGCGTATGTAGCGCCTGCCTTGCATCATGACGTCACTTATATGATCGTTGCCTCCATGACAGGTTACGCACCTTCTGATACTGAAGAAGTTACTATCAATTATGAGAATGAATATACTTTTGATTTTGAGCTGACACCCATTTTTGAAAGAACAGTACGCCAGTTACAACAGGAACAAGATCCTGAGACTTGGGTAACCTGCACAGGAGTTGTTACACAGGGCACGAATGTAACAAACACAGAAAACA
>JAVCCM010000174.1 GCA_030765455.1 Candidatus Electryonea clarkiae
CCTCAATCACGTTACAGGTCTGATCTGGTATCGGGCTTCGCAATATTTCGCACGCTTACCCACCTGTAACGCCGTATCAGGTTCGCTTAAGCTTGTAGCCTATGGCTGCCTTCAGACAATGCCGTTGCCAGCAACGCCCTTGCCAATCGGAGTTACTTCCCCCAAATCGGGGTGTATTAATAAAAAGGTGTCCACACCATGCTGGGCACACGAAAAAAGGGCTAAGCGTAACGCCTAACCCTTTGATAATATTGGTGAGGGTGCCGGGATTCGAACCCGGGACCTTCGGCTTAAAAGAACGTATCATTAGTAAAACTACAACAGGCATTAACACCTAACAACAATTAATACAGCTACTTAAAAAGTTTTGGTTGTTGCTCTCTTTTGTGGTTATTTGCCGTTATTTATTACCGAGTGCACCATGATTGTTCAATCAATTACACAATATACTGAATCACAATTTGTAATACCAGAGAAACAGTTGTTAATTGCTATAGGAAACTAGGGACAGACACCTTTTTTATTTCTTATTAACATGTAATAATAAATTTACAAAATTTATTTCAGCATCACAATCTTTCGTGTCTGGGAAAAGGAATTGGTTTCCAGCCGGATGAAGTAGAGTCCTGATGATACCGGTGTGCCGGAAGCGCTGGCGCCGTTCCAGGATATTGTGTGAAAACCGGGTGGTTTGCGGCTGTCTAAGAGGGTGGTTACTTGACGTCCGAGGAGGTCGTAAACAACTATTTTGATATTTGAAGGTTGTGGAATGTCAAATGTAATATTCACAGTCGGATTAAAGGGATTGGGATATGCTGGATATAGACAATATTCATTTGGAATGATTGGAGACTCTGACGATTCGACACCATCATATTCTCCGGTTAGGAAGTATCGGCTTTGTGAGTAAATGTTCATAGTCCATAAAGTATCACCGGCGAAAGCGCAAACTTCTTTCTGGTCCATGATAAGTGCGAGTGTGTCTGTAAATGATCCTTCAGATAGATCCATTACGCATAAGTAATAAGAACCGTTTGGATCGTAAAAATAAATCACTGCTCTGTCACCTGATATTTCCCTTATAGTGGTGAATTGGAATCTCAAACTATCAAACTCGAAAGTGTGAGCTAAACTAAGACCGTCGTCATCTATACTGTAGAGGAATGGACCTGCACCAAGCCAGTTGCCGTCTGCTGCAATTGCGAATCCTGATCTGTTCAGGTTAAACGGAAAATAAACCGTGTCGATGACTGACAATTCGGAATTGTTCAGGACTTCAACAGAAGCAATCATATCTGCATAGTGTACATAGATCTTGTTTTGGTTCCATCGCAAGTTTTTGACATTATGAGTGGCAAGAGTATCTAATAAAGTTGCTTCATGATCTTGAATAAGATATAATTTTAAGAAATCTCTGTTTGACATTATGCTGAATAACTGATTATTTAATCTGAATAACTTAAGATCACCCGTTCCACCATCATTCTCAAAAGAATATGCTAAAACAATTGTAGAATCTATATTTATATTAAAAACATCAATTGTATCGAATTCAGCATATAACAATATTTTGTTATCCAATATATCACAGGCTCTTCCATTACTTATAAAATGAGGATAGTCATATAATATCCCTAAAGTATCCGGTATTCCACCTGTGAACAAATTAGTCAGAATTAATTTCCAGTCGCCTTCACCGGTTGTATCATCATCCACATCACGGACCAAGTTGTAATTATCACTGGTACATATATACTCGTAAAAGGCAGTATGAATAAACATTCCTTTATTTCTGTATGGATCGTAAAAAAAATTATGATCCTCAACAGTTAAATTAGTGCGATAATCGTTGCTGATACTGATTAAATCGGTTTCATGGCAAAATACTGTGTTAAAGAAAAACAGGTTATCATACGTGGCACAAGGAGGTCCCCAATCAAAATCATGAATATAATCGACATAAAAATCCAAGTTAACAGGAAGATTGACGGTTTCCACAAGAATATCATCCGGATATCGTTCCGGCTCAAACAGGAGAATACTCGGTTGATTATCACCGCGATTTTCATGTGAGAACAAAGCAAACATCTCCTGTTGACCAATCTCCATCACACCCAGGTATGAAGGTGTATAAGGATTATTCACCCCGATATAATCGTCGTACGACCAGAACTCACTATCTTCTATCTGTAATTCATCGTCCAGGAATACAAAGTAAATTCCATTCTCATCACCATTGTAACGAGGGATGGCAATTGATTTCCCCACAGTCTGCATTTTAAGCCTGTTTCTACTATAAGGAACATTATGAGATTCGACTTCTTGTATATCTTCTAAATCAGAAATATCGAATACAGTCAATTCATTGTCATCTAATGTGAAGAGTTTTTCTTCAACAATAACAACCTGTTCTATCGGGGATGGATATGTCCAGAGAGATTCCGGTGTTGAAGGAGTTTTTAAACTGACAAGATATCTTCCAGTTGCCAGCAAACTATCAGCAGATATGAATAACGGAAAGTAATCATATAATTTTTTTGGTCCTTCATAAGCGATTACCAGGCTGTCTCCTACCTGTTCTGCTACATAAAATCTCTGGTTCCGCCAGGCTACTAAACCATTCCTCTGAGTGATGAAAAAGAAATCAAGGCTTTCCATATAATCTAACGGCAAACGATGAATATAATCTATGGAACGATTATGGTTACCGGCGTTAATCTTATGGACTCTGAGGCTGTACTGGTCATAGACATATATGTAGGGATAATTTATCTCCTGTGTAATATCGCCACTGTGTATATACCAGTCGCCCTGCCAGATCGCACCGTTGTCATGTCGGGAGCGAATTTCACCATAGTTAATGCTGGTGAGGCAGCCTATTAACAATAATAAGATGATTAGTAGCCTGAATTTGCGCATCTTATTCACCTGCAATTTATTTTAGCAGCACAATTTTTCGAAGCTGCGTGAAATTATCGCTATGCATCTGTACATAGTATATGCCTGAAGACAATCCTTTATTATTGAATATAACACTATGATTACCGGCATCGATAGTCGATGAAACCAGACTTTTCACATGCCTGCCTAACAAATCATAAATTTTAATCTGGATATAACTAGTTTTCGGAACATCATAGGTGATTTTTACACTGCTATTAAATGGGTTCGGATAGGGTGAATGAAGTTTGTAATTTAGCGGGATATAAACTTCATCATTATTTTCTTTTTCCGGATGTAGAATACGATCTAATTCCGCAGTCAGTATTTTATATTTTTCATTTCTTGACATACCGGCACTGGCTGTACGCCTTCCTTGGCGCAAACCCGGTTCGAGAAATAGCATCTCAATTTCGCATCTGATCGAATCAGGTGTGCTAACCCGGATATTTCACGAGTACCTTTCTCGTCCAGTTTTTCAATGCGAATAGTCCATATTTTTTGGACAATTCGCATTCCTGCGGCAATAGCTCCAATTATCACTTTTGGCGTGCTATATTGAA